>PMDK01000160.1 GCA_003154425.1 Ignavibacteriota bacterium | reverse complement strand
ACGGGGATCATCTGGGGAGACATCGCGGCGCGCCATATGGTGCTCTGGGTCGGGTTCTTCGGCGCCTACATGGCCACACGCGAGGACAAACATTTCCACATCGACGTCCTCACCCGCTTCCTCCATCCGAAACTGAAGGCCTGGTTCGGCGCCTTCTCCGATCTGTTCGCCATCGTGATCTGTTACTTCATGCTGCAGGCAAGCCTGACGTTCGTTGAGGTGGGGATGGATGCCGATTCCATGCTCTTCCTCCAGGTGCCGCAGCGTGCCGCCGCAATCATCGTTCCCCTCGGCTTCGGTCTCATCATGATTCAATTCCTCCTGCGGATGATCGAAAACATCGTGCGGGGCGTGCGCGGCCCCGGGGCGGAGGAACCGGCATCATGAGCGTCTGGGTCGTCATCGTCCTTCTCGGCATACTCGCACTGGCGGGTGCTCCCCTCTTCACGATCATCGGCGCCATAGGCCTGATAGCGTTCACCTCCTCGGGCACGGACACCTCCGCGATGATCGCGGAGCTGTACCGACTCGTCGACCTGCCCGCATTGATCGCCATACCGTTGTTCACGTTCGCCGGCTTCCTCCTTGCCGAAAGCCAGGCGCCCAAACGCCTGATCAGGCTCGCCGGATCGCTCTTCGGGTGGATGCCGGGAGGGCTTGCGGTCGTCGCGCTCTTTTCCACGGCCATTTTCACCGCGTTCAGCGGGGCATCCGGTGTGACGATCATCGCGCTTGGTGGGCTTATCTATCCGGCGCTCATACAGCACCGCTATCCGGAGAGGTTTTCGCTGGGGCTGGTGACGACCTCCGGAAGCCTCGGGCTGCTCTTCCCTCCCTCCCTGCCGATCATTCTCTACAGCATCATCGCAAAGGTGAACATCGACCACCTGTTCCTGGCAGGTCTGATCCCCGGGATACTTCTGATCGTCATACTCTCGCTTTATGCGATGCGGACCGGGATCGTGGCAAAGGTCCAGCGTACCCCGTTTTCCTGGAGGGAGGTCTGGAGCGCACTGAAGGAGGCGGCTTGGGAGGCTCCCCTTCCCGTGGTGGTTGTCGGCGGGATCTACGGAGGGATATTCACGGCGACGGAAGCCGCGGCGGTGACCGCTGCATACGTGCTGATCGTCGAAGTGTTCGTTCACCGCGAAGTCAAGATCTTCTCGGATCTCCCGCGCGTCGTCAGGGAGAGCATGATCCTCGTCGGCGCGATACTCGTCATGCTCGGATCGGCGATGGGCGTCACGAGCTACCTGATCGACGAGCAGATCCCGATGAAGCTGTTCGCATTCATCAGCACGTACGTGAGCAGCAAGATCGTGTTCCTGATCATACTGAACTTCTTCATACTGGTGATGAACATGGTGGAGATCTTCTCCGCCATCATCATCGTCGTCCCGCTGATACTCCCCGTCGCGCTCCAGTACGGGGTCGATCCGATTCACCTGGGGATCATATTTCTGCTGAACCTCGAGATCGGATATATGACGCCGCCCCTCGGGCTCAACCTGTTTCTCTCCAGCATCCGGTTCAACAAGCCGCTGCCAAAGGTCTACAGATCGGTCGTTCCGTTTTTCCTTCTGCTGGTGATGGCCCTCCTTCTGGTAACCTATCTGCCCCACCTGAGTCTGCTGCTGGTGGGGCAGGGCACGGGGCAGTAGGTGAGGTCTGGAGCGGGACTTCTAAAAGAGGTCTGATTTCTTCGCCAGGAGCATCCCGGCTTTCTTCTTCGCGATGGCGTTTGCCAGGCGGAACTCCGGCAGTATTTCCAGAGAGGCATCGCGCACTTTCGTCAGCAGTTCGGTGAAGAGCTCTTCGTTCTGCGTCTGGACCGCGTAGGCGCGGGCGTAGTAAACGTACGTCATCAGGAACTTCCCCCCGGAGAGCCTGATTGCGGTCTCAAAATGCTCCTTCGATTTCGCCGGGTTCCCCCCGAGCATCTGCGGCCGCATCCCCGCAAGCGTCCCGAGAAATAGGTGGGCCCCACCGTAGTAATACGATGAATCGGCGCGAGCGACGAATTCCATCATCGCTTCCACCCTTGGCAGATCGGCAAGCGCGGACGGCTCGGTGAGGGAGAGCTGTATGTAGCTCCCGAGACCGAACGCCGACCAGAAGACACCGGGCACATCGTCCTTCCCGCGCCTGGCCAGCTCCCCTTTCAGGTCATCGAGCGATCCATCCAGCGCTTTCGCCAGGCCTGCATCCCGGCGCATGATGCGGTACCCGAAGTCGCGCGAGCGGATGTAAAAGTCCCTGGCACGCGCGTCGTCTTTACCTTCAAGGAACGCGAGCGCATAGCTTGCATATCCCTGACTGAGCAGACGCAGGAGCCGCTCATTATCCGGGTCGCTCTTCAGCATGACCTCGAGGAGCTTCAGGTTCCCGGGGAGAGCCTGTTCGGCAAAATCAAGATCTCTCTCCGAGGTGAACGCCTCGAAACCATCGTCGGCAATGCCTCCGACAGTCGAGACCGCGATCGCCCTGATACAGCCGGAGAATGCAAGCAGCGCCGCGCAACAGAAGATAATCGGGATTTTCATCACGCGATCCTGTATTGAGAATGCGACAAAGATAGCAAAAAACCGTTCAACATATCAACATATTGTTTCAATCAGGGAGATTTCGTATTTCGATATAGACAGTCGTTTTCGCGATCCTGGCAGCTTCCGGAATTTTGCCTGCGGTTCTCTTCCTTGTTCTCCTTGTCACAAACCCGCGCCGGAACTGATCCGGGCTAACAACGGACGGATGACATCTTCTGCTGACATACTGAAGAAGTTACGGGCCAGGGGGAGCCGGAAGAGCATCGAAGGGATGGCCAGATTCGGGATCACGACCGAAGGGCGGATGGGTGTATCTATGCCGGAGATACGCCGAATCGCAAAGGAAACCGGGCGGGATCACGATCTGGCGATCAGGCTGTGGAACTCGGGGATCGCCGATGCCCGGATCGTCGCGTCGATCATCGCCGACCCCGGGAAGATGACGGCCGCAGAGATGGACCGCTGGGCCTCGGAGTTCGACTCCTGGGACGTCTGTGACCAGGTCTGCATGAACCTCTTTGAACGAACCCCCTTTGCACGGCAGAAGATCAGGCAGTGGTCACGTCGTGAGGAAGAGTACGTCAGGCGCGCCGCGTTTGCACTGATCGCCTGCCTCGCGTGGCACGACAAAGACGCCCCGGATGCGGTTTTCACCGGGTTCCTGCCTCTTATCAGGCGCGGGTCCACGGACGAGAGAAACTTCGTGAAGAAGGCGGTCAACTGGGCTCTGCGCAATATCGGCAAACGAAACCCGCAGCTGAACAGGGCGGCGCTCAGGACCGCAGAGGTTTTGTCGCGCCTGGATTCCAGATCAGCCCGGTGGATCGGGGCAGACGCGATCCGGGAACTCACGAGTAAGGCAGTCCAGCGGCGAATAAGGAGGCTTCCATGAGCAGATCATACAGGAGCGGAGGAGTCGGCGCGATCTGTCAGTCCGACACCCCTCCGTGAGCGGTTCCAGACGGGGAACCTTTTTGCATGTCGGGGCGAAATCCGCTATTTTTCCTGTGCCATGACATCACACGGCGCGACACAGGCAATGCATATCCTCGTCGTTGAGGACAACCCGAAGGTTGCCCTCGTCATCAAAGACGGACTGGAGGGGGAGCACTACGTGGTGGACACGGCACCCGACGGCACAGAGGGGCTCCGCATGGCGCAGACCGGGAGTTTTGATCTCCTCATCGTCGATGTGATGCTGCCCGGGCAAAGCGGGCTTGAGCTCACGAGCGCCTACCGTAAGGGGGGAGGGACGACGCCGATACTGATGCTCACGGCAAGAACCGCCACGGAAGACAAAGTCGCGGGTCTCGACAGCGGAGCGGATGACTACCTCACGAAGCCTTTTGCATTCGCGGAGCTCCTCGCGCGCGTCCGTTCGCTTTTTCGGCGGGGCGTGCTCGACAAAACCACGCTCCTCACGTACGCGGATCTCGAGCTCGATACGGTCTCGCACAAGGCGAAGCGCGCGGGGAAGCCGATTGACCTGACCGCCAAGGAGTACGCGCTGCTCGAGTTCTTTCTCCGGAACAAAGGGAGCGTGCTGAGCCGATCGATCATATCGGAGCATATCTGGGACTACAGCTTCGACACCGGAACAAACCTCATCGACGTGTACATCAACCACCTGCGCGCGAAGATCGAGACCGGATTCCCCGGCAAGCTGATCCATACGGTGCGGGGGGTCGGGTACGTCCTCCGGAAGGAATGAGACCGTGAAATTCCGGATACAGTCCATACGGGCCCGGCTGACGCTCTGGTACACGCTTCTCGTCCTCTCGACTCTCCTTCTGTTCGGGGCACTCTCGTATTATTACACGAGCAAAACGCTTTCGGAGAACCTCGATATTTCGCTCAAAAACGAGGTCCGCTGGGTGCGCGAGTTCATACAGCCCCAGGAGTCGAAGGTGAAGCCGGGGAGGCGCTCAATCGACACGATGATCAGAAAAAAAACCGGGCAGCTTCCCGCAGCTCAGGAGGCGGCCGGAAAAGACACGACGGAGGAGGCGGACGAGATCTGGAACCAGATATTCAAGCACACGCTCCAGAGCCCGAAGAAGATCTACATTCAGTTCGCAGACAGCAGAGGAACAATCATCTACCGGTCGTACAATCTCGGGACGGACAGCCTCGTGTTTACGGACACGGTGGCAGTGAACGGAACGGTCCTCACGGCCGGCTGGCTGAACGGGGAGCCGGTCAGGATCGCGCTCGCACGCGACTACAGTTACACGTATCTCGTCGGGTACCCTCTTTCGGAGGTTCGTGACCTGCTGCAGAGCCTTTTTCTGATATTCCTCGTGCTGTGTCCTCTCGCACTTGCCGTTTCTGTTTTCGGCGGGTTTGCGCTCGCCAAGAAATCACTGGCCCCCGTGGACGACATCACCCGGCGCACCCGGCGCATCACCGCGGAGAGCCTCGACCAGACGCTCCCCGTCAGGCCGAGCGACGACGAGATCGGCCGGCTGACGCTCACGATCAACGAGATGATCCGGCGCCTCCATGAGTCCTTCCTCCGGATCAGACAGTTTTCCGCCGACGCCTCCCACGAGCTTCGCACGCCGTTGACGATCGTCCGCGGGGAAATCGAGATCGCACTCCGCAGCCCGAAGACGCCGGAAGGATACAGGCGGGTCCTTGAAAGCACGCTGGAGGAGATTCTCCGGCTCACATCCATCATCGACAACCTCCTGACGCTTGCCAAGGCCGACCGGGGGCTTTACCGCGCCGACTTCTCGGAGGTCGACATGAAGACGCTCCTCGAGGAACTCTTCGAGGACAGCTGCATACTCGCATCCGAAAAGCACATTGCGGTAACACTCGATGCGGGCTCGCACGTCACGCTCGTCGGAGACAGGCTCAGACTCCGGCAGCTCTTCCTGAACCTCATCGACAACGCGATCAAATATACACCCGAAGGTGGGAAGGTGACACTTGTCCTGGAGAGACAGAACGGAACGGTGGTGTTCCGGGTGAGCGATACCGGCATCGGGATCCCGGAGGCGGACCTCCCGAGGATATTCGACCGGTTCTACAGGGTGGACAAGGCGCGCTCACGCGAGATGGGGGGGACGGGACTCGGGCTCTCCATCGCGAAATGGATCGCGGAACTCCACCGGGGAACGATCACGGTGGACAGCGAGGTGCTTAAGGGGTCAGTATTTACGGTGAGGCTGCCGTTGAATTAGGATCGTTAGAAGTCCGTGCCGAGTGAGAAATAGTATTTGGGCGGGGAGAACGAGTGGACGTCCCACGCCCAGGCGATATCGAACCTGACGAGGAAGGCAAGGAAGAATATCCGCGCGCCGGTCCCCATCCCCATGAGCAGATCGCGGGATACGAGGCTGCCGTTCTCGTCACGTGTGAATGCCACGTAATCCCGCCCCCTCTCCCAGGCCGATCCCATGTCGAAGAACATCACACCGGCAATGCTCTGGAGTCCGATCGGCAGGGGTCCCGCCTGAAGGAATGCGAAGAGAGGATAGCGGAACTCGAAGTTGAACAGGCCGTATTTCGAGCCGATCTGCGCATTGTAGTCGTACCCGCGCAGCGGCACGCCCGCTTGAAGGAATATGTAGTCCGAGGCGTTCGTCAACGGGATGTAATCGTTTGTGAATGTCCTGTTGATCCAGTTGGACGTCCCCCCGACGATGAATTTCTGAGGATTCCCGCCAAAGCTCCCTCCTCCAGCCACACGGAAGGCCATGCTGTAGTTGCGCCAGAGGCGGAGGTACGTCCGGTAGTCCCCCGTTATGTTGAGGAAGCTTATCCCGCTCAGGCCGAATTTGGGCGTCCCGAACAGCGTGAACTTGTAGCGCGAGCCCAGCATCGGAGCCGTGTATCCCCAGAGCGATGTGTCGTGGACGTAGGAGATCTGCGGCACGAGCACCGTGAGGTTCTCGGCGGGCGCCTCCGTGACCTCCATGTTCTCCTTGGAGATGGTGAACCAGTTCAGCGCCATCTCCAGACGGTCGAACCGGTCGAACGGGTACATGGCTGAGAGGGCTGCGCCGTACGTCTGAAACCGGTAGATGCTCCCCCCGTACTGGTCGAGGAGCGCAATGAAGCGCGCGCTGTGGAATCCCCCGATACCGAAGTCAATTCGGTTCGGGAGATAGTAGTACTGCAGAGCGAAGTCGCTGTTCTTCAGGTCGAGAAGCAGGTTCGTCGAGAAAATGATCTGATGGTCCCCCATCAGGTCACTGAACGCCATGATCGTGGAGCCGGTCACGCCGTAGAATGTGTCGTAACCCGCGTTGCCGTAGACAATGTCGGGGGTGAAATTGAGCTTGTACTTGTTGACCTTGTAGTGTCCCTCTTTGTCGACGTTTTGGGTGATCTTCGACATTTTCTGGATCGTCGAGTCCTTCGGCACCACATCCGTATATGTATCCTTGAACACGTAGTTTGTGAAGTCAATCTGCACGTCCTTCCCGTACAGCGTCGAGTCCCCTGCGGCAGCGGGTTTTCCCGCGACCCGCGCGGTGTCACGGGTCTCGCCTGCGGGCTTCACCGCACCAAGGGGATGCGAGCTGTCCGGGGGCGCGAGGCCGGCCTGCGCGACCGCGGCGCTGTCGCGCCTGACGCCCGCAGACCCGGCCGCCGCCGCTTTTTCCTTCTCCTGTTCCCTCGGCGCCGGATAGAGCGCCTTGAAATACTCCGTCGGCTCCAGCTCGGCCATCTTGATGTCGCGGTCAAACGGGTTCCTCATCAGGAAGATGTTGAAGCCGCCGTTGATGAGAGAGGAGAAGACCATCTTGCTCCCGTCGTGCGAGAGTGAGAGCTGGTATACGCCGCTCAGCGAGTTGGTGATCGGGCGCCATTTCTTCGTGGTCAGGTTCAGCTCGTAGACGTTGTTGATGCCGTTTCTGTCGGAGACGAACAGAATCTGCTTCCCGTCCGGCGATACCACCGGAGACCCCTGGTTGCTGCGGGGCCAGTCGGTGAGACGCTCGATGTCCCGGGTCGCGACGTCGATAGAGTAGATATCGTAGCTGTTGTAGTCGTGGAAGCGGATGTCGGTGGAGTCGTGCGAGACCACCTCCCCGCGATCGGAAGAAAAGTAGATCTTCTTTCCGTCGGGGGACCATGCAGGACGCTCGTCGCTGTAGATGTCATCCGTCAGGTTGACAAGCGCCTTTGTCTTGATGTTGTACACGAAGATATCGGACTGGCTCGTCGTGTTCCCGACGAATGCAATCGCGTCCCCCTTCGGGGACCAGTCGATCGTGAAAATCCCCGCCAGGTCGAACGACACCTGTTCCTGGTCGCCGCTGGCGACGTCAATCAGGAAAATCGCATCCCGTTCCCCGGCTTTGCTCGCGATCGCGATCCGCTTGCCGTCGGG
>PMDK01000050.1 GCA_003154425.1 Ignavibacteriota bacterium | reverse complement strand
CGGTCAGGACACCGTCGACGTCCAGGAGAACCATCCTGATCCGCCGCGCCCGCAAAGCGACCGACCGGTCAGTGCGGCCCATCAGAGTCCCTTCACGATACGGTCGACGGCGACGCACCCGGCGACGAGCTCGTCGAGCCGGTCCAGTCGGAGCTGGCTGGCGGCATCGCTCAGAGCCCGGGAAGGGTCGGGGTGCACCTCGACAAACAGGCCGTCGCATCCCGCCGCCACGCCGGCGCGCGCGAGAGGAAAAATGAATTCCGGCCGCCCTGCGCTCTGCCCGGTTTCTCCCCCGGGGAGCTGGACGGAATGGGTCGCATCGAATATGACGGGGTAGCCAAGAGCCCGCATGATGACCAGCGAGCGCATATCGACAACCAGGTCGTGGTAGCCGAATGTGGTCCCCCGCTCCGTCAGCAGTATGCCGGTGTTCCCCGTCGCGGCGACTTTCGCGGCGGCATAGGCCATGTCCTCCGGGGCCAGGAACTGTCCCTTCTTGATATTGACAATCCTTCCGGTCTTCCCGGCAGCCTGGAGAAGCCCCGTCTGCCTGCAGAGAAACGCGGGAATCTGAAGAACGTCGGCGGCCTCGGCAGCGGCGGAAGCCTCACCTTCCGTATGTATGTCCGTCAGCACAGGGAGATCGAACTCCCTGCGCACTTCCTGGAGGATCTTGAGCGCCTTCTCCATCCCGATCCCGGTGAACGAACTGCCGCTCGTCCGGTTTGCTTTCGCGTAGGATGACTTGAAAACGGCGCCGATACCGTGTTTCGCCGAGACATCCCTGACGACGGATGCCGTCTTCAACACGAGATCCCTGCTTTCCACGACACACGGTCCTGCGAAAAGCACCAGCGGGCTCCCCCCCCCGATCGGGATGTTGCGTATGTTCATGGTTCGTTCCGGGTCATGGCCGGAAGAAATTACGAAAAAAGGGGACGACAATCAAAAGAGCACGTTTTGCTTTCGCACTCTTTCGGGCGTATATTTGAGAACTATGGCTTCCACCCCCCCCCAGATCAGCTGCAGGGCATACGCGAAGATCAATCTCGGACTGCGTGTGACGGGGAAGCGGGCCGACGGGTACCACGAGATCTGCACGGTTTTCCACCGCATCGAACCCTTCGACGATATCGTTCTCCGTCCTTCAGAGGGGATCACGGTGCACACGAGCGACCCTCTGGTCCCCTCCGATGAAGCAAACATCTGTCATGCCGCGGCACTCATGCTCCGGGAATTGCTCGACGCGGGGACCGGGGTGCGGATCGACATCACCAAGAGGGTACCCGTCGGGGCGGGGCTGGGCGGGGGAAGCGCTGACGCCGCCGCAGTGCTCCGGTCACTCCCGGAGCTGTGGGGGAAGGCCGCCGGTGAAGACGATCTGCGTGCACTCGCACTCCGGCTCGGTTCCGACGTGCCGTTCTTCCTGGGGGACGACTCGGCACTCGGGGGGGGAAGAGGAGAGGTTCTGGAGTACTTCCGGCTCGACGTCCCGTTTGCTATTCTCCTGTGCGCACCCCCCGTCCAGGTACCGACACGGTGGGCCTACTCGCGCATCGCGCCCCGCCCGGCAACAGGGGAAGACCTCCGCTCCATACTCTTGCGCGGCATGTCGGACCCCCTCCTTCTCCGCGAAGAGCTCGTCAACGATTTCGAGCCGCCCGTTTTCCTGGAGCACCCCGTGATCCGCTCTATCAAGGAATCGATGATTCGGGACGGCGCGCTCTATGCGTCGATGTCCGGGAGCGGGTCATCGGTGTACGGTTTCTTTCATGACACGGAGGCCGCCGGCCTCGCGGGAGCCCCGCTCGAATCGCTGAACTTCCGGACGTTCATCACTCCCCCACATTTCCGGGTGTAGCGTTGCGACGTAGCACATCAATCTGCGTTCTCATGCTTTGCCTCGCCGCGCCACCACCATTCGCGCTCTCCGCCCCTGCCCCTCCTCTTGTGGTGCCGCATGGAGGGACACCTCCGGATTCCACAAGGCCCCGTACCGTCCGTGAGGACTCCCTCCGCATCCGCCGTGTTGCGGCCGACTCATTGGTACGCGCGAGGAGCGATTCGAGTACGGTGCAGGACACGCTGGGAAGGATGAGCACCCCTTCCCTTGTCGGGACACTTGACAGGTTCGCGGACAGCTCGGAGGTCAGGACAAATGAGGACCTCCACTACCTGGACTACCGCTACCTGGGGGGGATACTGGAATCCTTCCCCGGAGTCTTCATGATGGACCAGGAGAGCGAGGGACAGTACAGCCAGGCCACATTCGACGGCATCGACTGGCGGGGCGTACGGGTAAGCTCCAACGGAAGGGGGTTGAACGACCCCGCGTCCGGGATATTCAACCTGTATGACTTCACGACCGAGTATGCGGACCGGATCGAAGTCGTGACCGGTCCCAGGGCGTTCCTCTACGGCCTCAACAGCACGGGCGCGGCGGTCAACCTCGTCACAAAGAACTACAACAGCAACAAGCCGTTCACCAAGCTCGACTACTCCGAAGGGGCCTACGGGTACGCCATCGTGGACGGCACCTTCAGCCAGAACATCTCCCGGAAAGTCAACCTGACATTCGGGTTCCAGCACCAGACCACCGACGGACGGTATCCCAACGCGCTCCACGACGCGTGGAACTCCCGCGTGAAGATCCGCTACAACGTCTCGCGCGATTTCAACATCATCGTCTCCCACCTGTACACGGGCACGCAGACGGGACTCGACGGCGGCGTCAACCTCTCGCGCTCCGGCACCGCCCGCGCCTTCGACCAGATCCAGGCGACAGTCCTGAACAAGGATTCCTATGAGAAGGTCACGCGCCATGACGCCGACCTCTCCTTCGTGGGTACGTTCCTGGGAGATTCCGTCAACGTCTCCACGCTTACCCTTTACACCTCCCGCAGCCTGCGGGAATACAGGGACGCCGAGAACCGCTCCACCCCGAACGGAGTGTACATTTCCTCCGACCATGTCTCATCCTGGACCGGCGCGCTCTTCACGCAGAACATCGACGCCGCGTTCCAGCGCCTCTCCGTCGGGGGACTCATCGAGGTCCGCCAGATCGAAGGGAGCCCCAANNCTGCTCCTCGGCGACAGGATCACCGTGGCGGGGTTCGGCCGGTACGAAAGCGCCCTGGGCAAACAGTATATCGGCGCGGGGGTGGACGGGCGGATCCGGCTGGGAGACGGCATCAGCCTCTTCGGCGGCGCNNTCGACCTCGCGACGGCTCCCGAACTACCAGGAACTCTTCTGGACCGACTCCACCGTCACGCGGACGGGGGAGATCATCGCCGAGGCCCACCGGGTCGTCGAGGCGGGCGTCGTCTTCTACCCGGGGGAGGGAAGCACGATCCGGCTCGCGTACGAA
>PMDK01000013.1 GCA_003154425.1 Ignavibacteriota bacterium | reverse complement strand
TGATGTCTGTATATCATGCGCAGGTCGGATTCAGGAAGGAGCACGGGCGCTGGGCCGCGAGCATCGGGGAGCTTCCACCGGTTACAGAAGAGAAATCCGCTTTTGGGACCCCTCCTGCAATTTCGCTGACGGCGGCGGGATACATCGCCTCAGTCACGATGAATTTGCCGGGTGGGAGGAGGGAAACGTGGTTCGTTACCGAGGATTCCCATCTCTGGCACGACTGATGGAGGGTCCGGGAACCCCCCGTCCGGCTTTTTCGTTTCAAGAGTTGAAAAATTGCCGCGTTTTTCGTATACTATGTTAATTTCCAGTTGTACCATCTGCCCGGGGTGATCCATGGCCAAGCTCTATGTCTCAAACAAGAACGAATCTGCGCGCCTGTTCCAGAGCAGCTTCCTTGAGATTTTCACCCACGTCCACTGGAGCGTGCCGATAATCGTCTATCTGCCGGTCGTTGCATGGTGCCTCTTTATCTCTGCCACGGCCGGCGCTCTTTCCACGACCGGGATAGTCATGGAATTCCTGGCGGGTCTGTTCGTGTGGACGCTGACCGAGTACCTCCTGCACAGATTCGTGTTCCACTATGAGCCCACAACCGCGTGGGGAAAACGCCTGCATTTCCTGATGCACGGAGTGCATCACGATTACCCGCAGGATTCAAAGCGGCTGGTGATGCCCCCCGTCATCAGCGTCCCTCTGGCATCTCTCTTTCTCGGCCTGTTCGCACTCCTCCTCCCCGGGGGATACGTTGCCGCGACATTTGCCGGGTTCATTTTTGGATACATCTGCTATGATGAGATCCACTACGCGACACACCACGCACCGATGAAGGGAAAGCTCGGACTCTGGCTGAAGCACCACCACGTCCGCCACCACTATCTCGACGACGGACGGGGATACGGCGTCAGCACCCCGATTTGGGATTATGTCTTCGGGACGATGTACGGCGAGAAGGAAGAAATTACGCTCGAAGCAAAGAAGGGATAGCCGTCACGGATCACGACGGATGAAGGTCCATCTCACTCGACGATGAACAATTTCCCCGGGGGTATCGTCTGTTCCGGTATCCCCGGTCCCGCGTATCGCACCTCCAGTCTTTTCGCCCCATCCTGCTGAAAGTACCTCACCGTCACGGCATGTTTCCCCGCCGTGAGTCTGACCGTCCCCTTCTGCTCGGAGTACCGGTGCAGGCCGTCGTTTTCCACGACCGGTTTTCCGTCGATGAGGAGGCGCGATCCGTCGTCGGATCCGAGCGCGAATGCATACTCTCCCGGTGCGGGTATCTCCAGGAACCCGCTGTACTCGAGTCCGAAGAAGTCGCTCCTGGGTGCGATCTCCCCCAGTGAGAAACCGTAGGCGATCCCCCGCCGGATCACCGTGGCGGTGTCAAAATCGGGGATCTTCCTCCAGTCCCCCTCGTAGTACCTGTATGCCATGCCGTTCACTCCCTTTTTCACCGCCGCGTATGAGCGTCCTGCCACGAAACTGGGGTAGGCGGAGGTGCCGAACGTCCGGGCTTTGACGGTTGCGTCCGATCCCAGCATGAACGGGTCCGCGTACCGGGGTGAAAGCGCCGTCGGAAGGCTTCCGTCGAGCGTATACCGGATGACGGCGCCCGGGAGGTCGGAGCGTATCGCGACGCGGAGCGATTCCGTCGTCCCGAACACCTGGACATCCGGGCCGATCACCGGCTCCGGGGTCAGCACGGACCTCCCGGTTTCGATCATTTCCCGGGCGGCGCGAACCGGATCATCGATGGTCGCGGGGGAGGAAAGGGCATTCCCTCTCGTCCACGCTACCTCCCATGCAACAAGCTCCTCGGACTGTACCGCAAGGCCGCGCGGAGTGGAACGGAGGAGCTCAAAGAACCTCCTCCATCGCCCGACATAGAAATCCCTTACGAGTCCACTCCACATCTTCGACGCATAGTCGAAGAGCTCCGGTCCGCCCCAGAGAGTCACCTGGAGCCGCGCATTTTCTTCGTACAGGGCGGAATCTTCCGCGGTCGCCCCCCACCCGCGCGCATCGGCGATCCACCCTTCGAGCCGCCTGTCCCTCCGGCAGTTGAGAAGTGCATCGATCCCGTTCATGAGCCTGAAAGCCTCCCCCGCGAGCGTGTCCCGCAGCTCGGGCATCCCCGCATCGTGGGCGCGGACGGCGTTCCGCAGCCGGTCGTCGACCTCGCCGCCGAGAAACTGTGCGGCAAGCTCGATTGCGTCGGCGGTGTAGAGCGCACTTCCCCTGAGTGAATCGGCGCAGGAGAGAAACAAGCGCACGGCCTCCCGGAAGACCGGCGAGACGTCGACGTTCCCCTGCACGGTCCGCCTCGGCCGCATCTGGAATCCATGCCGGATGTTTGTCGCTCCGCGGGAATACGCCGAAGTGGCAAGGAGGCTCCACGCTTTCCGGATCCCCTCCGGGAGGCTGCCGTACCTGGACCGGGCGTATCCCTCGAGCCACCGGTCGACGGCCAGCGGCTGGTCCGACCAGCTCATGTCGGTGGCGAGTTCATAGAGGACGTCATTGTTTTCAATCCCTTCCGGTGCGAGCCCCGTCCCCGAGAGCCTCCCGCGGTCCGGACTGCGGAGCGCGGCGACCGGATCGGCGGCGGCGAACTCGAGGTTCCCCGAAAGAGGGGTGTTGCCGCCGAAGTTGTGTATCAGGCTGTAAATCCACTGCTTGCCGTAGAAGGCGCCCTGCTCCTTCCAACCGTGAAAAAGCTCGTTCGCCAGGTCGAGGATGATCATCCTGTCGTCCGGCACCCTGCTGAGGAGAGCACGCGCCGAGGCCCGGTCCCAGAATGACCTGTCGTTGTAGAAGAGCCACCCCTGCATCACCCACGTCCCTTCCGGGTCCCCCGAGGTGATCGAGGAATAGACCGCCTCTCCGAATTGCGCGAGTTCACGGTACCGGGCCGTATCGGAGACAGGTACCTCCAGTTCGTTGAAGCTGTCGGCGAGATAGTAATGGTCCGACCCGAACATTTTCCGGTATTCGGTAATGAACTGTTTCCCGATTTCGCGGAAGAGGGGAGACCCGGGTGAGAGTATGTGCGTCCTGTATTCCTTCGGAAACCCTCCCCAGGCGCCGATGTCGTACACCCGCGCCTCCGGATGGAGCCGCTTGAATGACACGGGGACAAAACCCGAGAATGCCGGGACGACAGGGGTCATGCCGAGCGCCCTCATCCTGGCGAGTATCCTCTTCTGGAGCGTTGCCTGTCCGTCGATCCATCCACGGGGGAGCGGGCCTCCGTGTTTGTTGACATTTCCCATGCGGTGCCACGGAAGGAACGCGGGGCCTGTAAAAAAGTCGTCGAGGTCTTCATCGGAGATTCCCCGTGACCGCCACACACTCCTCCAGACCGCCTCTTCACCGGTCATTGCCAGAGGCATCGAGATCCCGTGGAGTGCCATCCAGTCGATCTCCCGCTCCCAGCGTTTCCAGTCCCACCAGAGGGTCGTATACCCGAATGTGCAGACATTGAAGTACTGCCTGTAGAGATACGGTGAGACAACGCGGGTCTTTGGAAAGTCGGGGAGCCGGGCCGGGAGCGACAGGTGTGCCCCGCTCCACGTGATCTGGGAGTTGC
>PMDK01000182.1 GCA_003154425.1 Ignavibacteriota bacterium | reverse complement strand
AGTACGGGTTCGGGAACACGTTGATGTTCACGACATCCTGCTTCGCGATTTCAGGTGAGCCCACCGTGTTCTTCCCCGCGGTGCTGAATGTCCATTTGTCCTGCGCGGTGACGACCTTCGTCGCTGCTATCCGCCAGACATCCCCTTTCTTATAGGGGGGCTTCGCCGTATCGGTAACTGTATACCAGCCGGCGTACAATGACGGCTTGCTGGAGAGGAGGGCGCCCAGGGTGTTCCCAGCGTACTCCGGCTTCGCACCGGCGGTATAGTTCTCGTCGATGAAAAAGAAGTACTCGCGGTTGCCGGACTCGCCGCCGGGAGCCCAGATGTTGTTCTCCGTCGGTTGTCCGTCCCGTTCCATGAACACGAAGTCGATCTGCCGCGGGTTCGCCGGGTCCGTCACGTCGAAGACCTTGAACGGCTGCGGATAAAATCCCGCGTACGGCGCCCCCGCGCTCCCGCCTGCGAGCGTTCGCTTGAAATCGTATGCGTTCTGTCCGTTCGCGGGATCGAACCGCACCTCGACCGTCTGTTTCACCTCGAACGGTCTGAGCGCGCTCGTCCCCGGCCCCGGGAAGTTGTATCCCAGGTCCAGCCCCCCTCCGAAAAACGCAAGTCCCCCGGCGACCCCCGTCCAGTTGAAATTGGCTGTGGGAACATATGTCTGCGAGGCGATTTCCTGCCCGGCGACCCAGAACGGGGTCGCATTCATCCCCACCTGGACGCTCCCGTCGATGATCGGATCCGCCGCGCTCGAGATATACGACGTCGAAGGGGTCGAGACGACTTTGTTCTTCGTCTTGTCGAAGACCACCCACTTCGGGTTCGGGAATTTTGTCGGCGTCCCCTGGAAGTCGAGCGTCACGGAATCCGTCACCGCAACCTGGATCTCGTAGTCGTCACCGGTGACTTTTGAGGGATCGACGACCTGGGCCGGCACGGTCCCGTCGGCGATCCCCGCGGAGTGGACGGTTGCGACGGTGTCCCCCGTGTTGGCCCGCAGCCGCACGCCCGGGTTCACGCTGTGGGGCGTGACGGTGATGATCTGGAGCGGATTTTCCAGGTTGTTTGGTATGGCAAGCGGATCCGGATTGAAGCTGTACGACGTGACCGCAAAAAAGTACTTGATCCCGTTGATCAACGGCGCGTTGCCGTTGAACGCGTCCCCCGTGATGGAGAGAAAGCGCTTGATGCCGCTGTCCGTCCCGAGCTGCACCACCTTCCCCGTGACGACGCCGGTTGACGGGTCAAACACCTGATCGACGATGCGCGTGATGCCGTCTCCCGCGATATCGAAGACCGCGATCTTCCGCGCTTCCGTGATCGTCGCCGAGGCGGAGGGGAGCTGATAGACATTGTACCCCTGGAAGGTGAACCCGTTGGTGTTCGCCGATTCGGTCTTCGCGCCGGCGATCGGGTCCGTCCCCCAGTCGAGTATCACCTGCCTGTCAAGCTCCGTGACCGCGACGCTGGGGGGGGAGGGGGCCGACGGGAGCTGGAAGAAGTTGTCGTACGCGAGCTGCGCGGTCTTGTCGAAGAACTTCAGCAATCCCACGGCGCTCAGCCTGTCGACCCCCGGGATTGCCCCTGCTGCGATCTCTGCCACGACCACCTCCTGCGTGTCGCCGGGTGCCATGGAGAACGGCCCGGAGGCGAGCCCCATCCGCCTGTCCCCCTCGGGGAACTGCTGGCCGTCTATCCACCCTTTACCGGTCTGCGGATCTCCGTTGAGAACAAACGTCGTCGGGTTTCCCCGGGGGTCCTGGAAGAACTGCCCCGTCAGACCGATCCGTCCCCGCATGAAATTGTAAAATTGCGTGGCACCGGAGGGGTCACCCAGCGTGGGGTCGGCGAGGCTCGGGTCGGAATTGATGAAGTAGTAGAACGCCGTCATCGGGAGGTTCACGAACCCGCTGATCTTGCGCCCCCGGAATATCGCCTGCCCGCCGGGTGAAGCGACTTTCGGGCCCTGGAAGAAATCGAACCCTACCGCCGGGGGGGGAAGCGGGTTGTATGTCGCGTCTATCGCCTGGCCGTTGTACGTGAATCCCAGGCTGAGAGACGTATCGCATCCCGAAAAGTCGTCCTGTGAGTTCCCGTCGTCCGGATCGGCCCACTGCGTGACGTACATGCTGTCGAACCTGGCAGTGCTCTTGTTGATGAGGAGGTAGCTCTTGAATATCATGTCGCCGAGCGCCCCCTGCTGTGCGTATCCCCAGATGGTGGTCTGGCATTCGATCCCCAGCGGCTGTGTCCCGAAGAGTGCCGCGGTGTTTGTTGCGTTATTGTCGTTAGCGACGAACCAGACCGTCTGGTCCGCCCCCGGGACGCCGGGTATATCGATCGTCGGATCGTATTTCCCGTCCCCGTTGACGTCCTTGTACGGGGCGCCGTCGCCCGCGGGCCATTCATTCCAGTCCTTTTCATACTGGGCGCGGATGTCCGTCGCGCTTCCCCCTTCGTCACGGATTTCGGAAGAGAGGTCGGCCGACCGGTAATCCGGGCGCACTCTGTACACCCGGTTCTTGGGGAGGTTCGGGTCTTCGGAGACTCCCGGAGAGAGGATCTTCCCGGGCTGGAGTCCCGACTTGTACTCCGAGCCCCCCACGCGCACCTGGGGATCTCCGGCGATCTTTGCGCCCCACAGGAACCCGGATTCGAACACGGCGGTTTTGCCGCTCCCTTTCGGGAAGACAAATCCCGACTGGGTCTGCGCCACGTTGATGTCGGCCGTCCCGTTGCTTCGGATCGGCGTCGAGATATTGTTGATGTTCATGAACGTCACGACGGGATTGCCGGTCGTCTTGGCTGCAGCCTGCCCGCCCGCCCGGTTGTCCCCTTTTTCCCTTGCACCGAGTGTCAGGCCGAGAGCGAGAATGCAGAGTGCGCCCCGCCCCACACGCTGACGTTGATTGGTTGTCATGGCTCCAGAACTCCTCGTTTGATTGTCACATTCGACTTGGTCGCGCAATATTTAGGCCGGATCAACGATCACGGCGCTTGCGCCACCGCAGGTGGCGCCAGGGGCGCCACCGCAGGCGCCGCTCTCGGGCGGGACTGCACGTCACGCCGTGCTTCGGCGTGATCGCTAATACTCGAGCCTCACACCGAACCTGATCTGTCGCGGGGGTCCGTAGAAGTAGGGGACCGTGTTCAGGCCGACTGCGTTCTGATAGGCCTCGTAGTAATTGACGTTGATGGCCCTGTAGACGTCCGCGTACCTCGGTCCGAACGTGTTCATCAGCGGCTGCCCCAGGGAGGGATTGCTCAGATATCCGTCGTCGTCCGTCGTCCCGGTCCGGAGGAACACGTTCTGCACGTTCTTCGTGTCGAAGAGGTTGATCACGAAGAGGAAGACGTTGGCGCTGAGACGGTCGGTGATGTTGAACGTCTTGTCGACACGCATGTCCACCTGGAACACCCAGGGTGTCGTCGACGAGTTGAGTGGCTCGATCGGCTGGCGTGTTCTGGCGTCCCCTTCCAGGTTTGCCGCCCCGATGCCCAGCGTGTACGGATGCCCGCTGTTGAACGTCATCAGGAGCGATGCGCCAAGCTGTTCCAGTATCGCTCCCCCGTCCCCCTTGGCGAAGTGATAATCCAGGTTGATGTTGCCGCGGACCGCATTGTTGTATTCCAGCGGTGCGATGTATTCCGGCTTGAAGAGCGTGACCCCGTCGAGCGGAGCGCCGACGATGCCGCGGGCCGAGTTCGGGTAGGAGCCCGTCCCCTGCGCGTCCTGGAACGAGAGTGATCCGTTCACAAGGAGCCGTTTCGTCCGGCGCATGCTGAACGTCATCTCGATCCCCTTCGTGGTGGCGAAGTCTCCGTTTGTGAATATGTAATAGGCGCCGAGCGGCGAGCCGGCGGCGGTATTCTGCTGGTCATAGACGACCTGGTCCTTGATGTCCTTGTAATACCCGGTGATGTCGAAGGAAGCGAAATCGCCGATCTGCTGCGTGAAGCCGATCTCGTACTGCGTCGTACGGGTCGGCCGGACATCAAATCCCACGGGGACGCTGATGAACAATCCCCCGCGGATGTTGGCAGCGGTCGTGTACAGCCCCTGGAAGAGGTCGCGCAGCCGGGATTGCTGGACGAACTGTCCGAACTGCGTGTGGAACACTGTCTCGTCCGACACAGGGAACGAAAGCCCGATGCGCGGACTCACGGCGCCGAAGGGCGAAACGTCCTTCAGGCCCGCGGGATTGATCGCCCCGCTGAAGGGGTCGATCGTCAGCTCGGGNNTGAGTCCGATGTTCACGATGAGATCTCGGTACTCGATCTTGTCCTGCGCATAGAACGATGCGAACACGGGGTGTTTTGGCGCGTTGAGTCCCGCGGCGTTCGTTTCGTTTCCGAAGACGTCGTAGCCGAAGTTGT
>PMDK01000053.1 GCA_003154425.1 Ignavibacteriota bacterium | reverse complement strand
TCACTGTTCCGGCTTTCTGATCTTCCATGTTGCCTCTCCTTTTCAGGTGGTTGTTCAGTCAAAGATACGGCATTCGCGCTCCAGATTCAATATGCCTCTTCCCCTTCATTCTCGATCCTCAATTTTCCATCCTCCATCTTCCATCCTTCTTCGCTTCGGCAGCCGCAATCGGAGCCGCAGGCCCGCGCCCGGGATTTCCGCCGCGAGCGTATCTCGTATCGTACGAAAAGAAAACCTGTAATCGCGACGACCGCCAGTGATACCGGCTGCTGCCAGTCCATCATCCTCCTCCTATCCCCATCGCCGTTCCGGCCAGGAAGACGATGAATGTCACGCCGTAGGCGAGCGCGGTCATGTAAGCGACCTGGAACAGGGGCCACTTCCAGCCGTTCGNNAGACCATGATGCAGATCCCGGTGAGTGGTGTGAATGAATTCGCACCGGTCACAGGATCCCTGGATGACCTGAGTCGTTCTGCAAGCCCCCCGTGTCCCCCCTCCCCGGATCCTACTTCATAGATCGTCCCCATCGTGCTCACGAACACCTCCCGCTGTACGAGCGAAGTGATAAGCCCTATGCCGATCTTCCAGTCGAACCCGAGTGGCCGTATTGCCGGCTCGATCATGCGCCCTGCGAACCCCACGAAACTGTGATTAAGTCTGTCGGCCGGGGTCCCCCCGTCGAGCTTCGGGTAGCTTGCCAGGAACCAGAGGAGGATCGAGGCCCCCAGTATGATTGTCCCCGCCCTCTTGAGAAACAACCAGGCCCTCTCCCACATCAGCGTGAGCGTCGAACGGAGAGAAGGCATCGTATATGGCGGGAGTTCGATGATGAACGAGGGGGGGCCGCCCCGCAGGAGCGTTTTCTTGAATATCCAGGCCATGAGGAGCGCCATCCCCAGGCCCAGGAGATACATCGAGAGCATTGTCAGTCCCGGGAGGGAAAGAAAGCCGAATATCCTGAGGGGAGGGATCACCGCGGCGATCATCAACGCATAAACCGGAAGTCGGGCGCTGCAGCTCATGAGTGGTGCGACGAGCATCGTGGCGAGCCTGTCGCGNNTCCTTGTCGCCATGATCCCCGGGATTGCACACGCGAATGAGCCGAGGAGGGGGATGAAGGATTTCCCGTGCAGCCCGACCTTGCTCATCACCTTCCCCATGATGAATGCCGCCCGGGCCATGTATCCCGTATCCTCGAGAAGGCCGAGGAAAAAGAAGAGGAAGAGTATCTGGGGGAGGAACGTGACCACGGCCGCCACCCCTGCGATCCCCCCGTGGATGATCAGGTCCCGGAGGTCCCCCGGGGGCATGGCGATCTCGACGCGGGCGCCCAGCGCGTCGAATCCCCGCTTGATCAGGTCCATCGGGAGCTGGGCCCAGGAGAACATCGCCTGGAACACGAGGGCCATCAGGGAGAGGAATATCACGACGCCCCAGACCCGGTGTGTAAGGACGGCGTCGATCCTGTCGCTCAGGCTCATCCCCTGCGCGGAATTCCTTGTCACCGACCGGGTGCAGACCGATTTGATCCAGGCATATCGTGATTCGACGAAAACGGAGCGCCTGTCAAATCCGAGGAAATCCAGTTTCTCGTGATCTTGCCTGACATGGGCGATCACCTCGGGCGCGAACCNNTCGTGCCGGGCGTTCGGGGGGGAAATATGAAGGGCTTCCTCGAGTATTCCCGCCAGTTCATCGGTCTCCCTTTCCACCGGCCCGGGGAGGTGCCATCCGTCCGCCGGGCTGTTTCCGGCGCCTGAGGCGGCGAGGGCCGATGCGAGTTCTTTGATCCCCTCCGACCTGTTTGCAACCGTGGGAATGACCGGCACGCCGAGTTCGCGGGCGAGTGACCGTACGTCTATCCTGATCCCTGAGCTCTCCGCGATATCGATCATGTTGAGCGCAATGACAGTCGTCAGCCCGCGGTCGATGATCTGGCTGACGAGGTAGAGATTCCGCTCGAGGTGGCTCGCGTCCACGACGCATATCACGGCGTCGGGAAGGGGGGTGTGGCGTGCAGTGCCGAGGAGGATATCAGTTGCGATCTGTTCGTCGGGCGATCCCGGAACAAGGCTGTAGGTCCCCGGCAGATCGAGAAGAGTCGCCTCCAGCTCTTCGCTCAATCGGAGGCGCCCTTCTTTTCGTTCGACTGTCACACCGGGGTAGTTGCCGACTCTCTGCCGGAGGCCGGTCAGAGCGTTGAAAAGCGTCGTTTTGCCGGAATTGGGATTCCCCACCAGGGCGACCAGGTGGATGGGTGAAGCCCCCCGCTCATCGTGGACCATGCGTCCTCCTCCCGTCAAACCGCCGGTCAGGTTCAAATCCGCACCCCCGGCGAAACCGCTCACTCAGACACCGACACATGGATGCCCCGGGCGAGACCGCTGTCCAGTCCCACCCGCGTGTTATAGACCTCGCAGATGATGTTCCCGTATCCCTTCATCACGCAGCGGACTACCGCGTTCTCACAAAATCCAAGTTCCCGCAGCCTTGTCGATATCTCCGGGCGTGACGTGAGATGCCGTATGACGACGAACGTGCCTACCGGTGCATCTATCAATGTCATGTGTGCGTCAGTTGTCATTCCTTACCCTTTTTTCTTGCATTTGGAGCATGTGCCGAATACCTGCAATGCGGAGCTCTGTGGTGTGAAGCCCTTTTCACCGCAGACTTCGTCCTGCAGCCTGTCGAGGTGATCGTTGACGAACTCGATGATGTCACCGCATTCAAGGCATATGAGGTGGTGATGCTGCGGCCGTCCGAAGGCTTTTTCGTACCTCGACGTGTTTTCGGCAAAACGGTATTTTGAGACCAGCCCGCACTCCTGGAGAAGGTCCAGCGAATTGTAGACTGTGGCCTTCGAGATCTTGACCCCCTTCGTAATCATCCTGTAGTAGAGACTGTCAGCGTCGAAATGCCCCTGGATCTGGAGGATCGTGTCGAGAACAGCGAAACGTTCGGGAGTCGAGCGGAGCTTTCCGTTCGACTTCAGGAATTTCGTGAGGATCTCATGAGCCCCCTCAACGTCCATTCGCGCCTCTCTTTAGAATTATTCTAAATAAAGATAAGCAAAGAAATCCCCTCTGTCAAGTGAATTCGACCACTTTTTTCCCGTAATTCCGCCTTGGTCTGTCAAACAGCACGATTTTCGGGGATCATTGAATTCACTCAAAATTCCCTTGCTTTTTTGACTGTTTTTCGCGTACATGGATTCGCAAATAGTTACAGCATTCCTCTAATTCATCCACTGAATGAAGCCCCGCAAGAACGGATATCTGTTGGGTTGAGCCTTACCCGGCTCTGACCCCCGGGTTGAGCTGGTTGAATCGTTGCGCAGGGAATTTGAAGCGTGCAAAAAAAGAGGACAAATTCACCACAAATCCAAGGAGGGTCATCGATGAGCAGACTTCAAGAATTGAAGGACCTTGTCGTATCGTTCGATAAGGACTTCGTGAAGTTCTATGAGAAGGGGAACAAGTCCGCGGGGACCAGGGTGCGGAAGAACATGAACGAGCTGAAGAAAAAGGCCCAGGAAATCCGCAAGGAGGTTCAGGAAATAAAGGCGCAGGCCAAAGGGGAAGAGGAATCGACTCCCGGCGCCTGAGCGGGGGGCTGACCGTTAACACAGGGAGGCACATTCCTGTTGGC
>PMDK01000113.1 GCA_003154425.1 Ignavibacteriota bacterium | reverse complement strand
CCGTGCTTCTCGAGCGCCTGTTCGAAACCCGCGAAGCGCTCCTTCCCGATGTTGATCTGCGGGCTCCCCCCGATGTAGGCGAGCTTCCTGTACCCGACGGCGACGGCATGGTCGATGGCACGAAGGGTCCCTCCCCTGTCATCGACGAGCACGCTGCTGAACCCCGGCAGCGGCGGGTCCGGGCGGCGATCCAGAAACAGGAGAGGAATCCGCATCTGTTTGATCCACCGGAATATGTCGAGGTCCCTCGTCTCCTGTGAAATGGAGATGATGATCCCGTCGACGCGCATCGAGACGAGCGTCTGGAGATGTTTCCTCTCACGCTCAGCATTCTCCTGCGAGACAGTCAGTATGGTCTCGACATTGTGCTCGAACGCGGTATTGTACACCGACTCGATCACCGAGCCGAAGAAGAAATGCGCAATCTTCGGCACCACCAGCCCGATCATGTTTGAACGGCGGGACGAGAGGCTCCGGGCGATGATGTTCGGGCTGTACCCGAGCTCGTCCGCGACCTTCCGGACCCGTTTTGTCATCTCACGGGAGATGTCGGGATGTCCGCGGAGGGCCTTCGACACTGTGACCCTGCTGACGTCGAGTCGCCGTGCGATATCTTCGAGCGTGATATGGGGGACCTTCTTCATCGGCGTGTATTCTCCTTCTGCTCCTGAGGGCCGGGGGCCGGGCGGCTCCGCTCCAGTTCGATGGCGGCGAGGAGCAACGGCGCATAGCCCTTCATGTCGTTCGTCCGCTGCGGCACGCCGACGTAGTATTCAAAGCTCCCGTCCCTGTACGGCTTTCCCCCGAGGCCTGCGCCTGCACAGACATGATGGAGGTCGACGAACCCTTTGCCGTCAACACTCACAAGGTGCTTCGTAATTCCCGCAAACGTCTGACGCGCCGCCTCGAAGTACTCTGCTCCGAGGTAGCCCCTGTTCGCTCCCCCGGCGAATGCGTAGGCGAACATCGCCGACGAGGAGGCCTCCAGGTAGTTCCCGGCGCGGCCCGGCTGATCCGGCACCTGGTACCAGAGGGCAGTCTCCGGGTCCCTGAACCTGAGCAGGTCGCCGGCGAGGGCGCGCAATATCCCTGTCAGCTCCTCCCTTCCCGGATGGCCCGGAGGGAAATACTCCAGAACGTCAACAAGGGCCATCATGAGCCACCCGATGCTTCTCCCCCAGAACACAGGGGAACATCCGGATACGCGGTCCGCCCACCGTTGCTCCCGCCGTTCGTCCCACCCGTGATAGACGAGACCGGTCTTCGGGTCGCGGCAGTGGGCGGCAATGAGCCTGAACTGATTCAGCACGTCGTCGAGGTCCCCGGTTTCACCGAACATCGCCCCGTACCGGGCGTAGAACGGCGCCGCCATGTACAGCCCGTCGAGCCACATCTGCGACGGGTAGATCTGCTTGTGCCAGAACCCCCCCCCGGAAGTACGGGGTTGTTCCCGGAGCTGGCGCCTGAGGAGTGCCGCAGCCTTCCTGTACCGTTCGTCGTGCGTCCCCTCGTACAATGCGAGGAGCGACGTCCCCGGGGCGATGTTGTCGAGCTGGTACTCATCGAACCGGTAGGTCGTGATGCTCCCATCCTCCGCGACATACTGGTCCAGGTTCTCTTTCACAAAGTCCGCATAGCGTTTCTCTCCGGTGAACAGGGCCATCTGCCGGAGGGCCGCAAGCATGACCCCCTGTTCGTATGTCCACTTCGCGGACGGAAAAAGGGAATCGTACGTCACGGCATCCGGATGCCTCCGGATGAACGATTCCGCGATCCGTCTCGACCAGGCCATCGTTGTGTCGATTCGTGGAAGGGGGCCGGGAGAGAGCGAAGACCCCGCAACCGGCGCTCCGTCCATCGTGACTCCCTCCCCCTCCGTGACGGTGACGGCAGGAGGGACCTGAGGCGTCACACGCACGGCGGCAAACCGGACGTTCCTTACATCGGCACAGTGTATTCCCCTGGTCGTACTCATCACAAGGCTGTCAAAAGATATATTCTCGATGGGCATCTCCGGCAGCCCGAGAAGTTCGACCGCATACCCTTTTCCGGAACTGCAGACGATCCGCTCGAAACTGACGTTTCGCACACGCGGGGTCGATGCGCTCACGACGGCTGCCGGGAGACGTGTTCCCGAATACAGCGCGTTGATGTGGAGCGCTTCCTCCCCGATCTCCCCGCCCCGGAGGTCCCTGAACCAGAGGTTCTCGATTGCCCCACCCCGTCCGCGCGCAGTCTTGATACGCACCATGCGGTCCGTCCCTTTGAACGAACAGCCGTACGCATAGACGTTTCTCACCCCCCCGCTCGTCTCGCTGCCGACGACGATCCCCCCGTGTCCGTGAGCAATCGAGCAGTTCCTGATGACGACGTTCTCACTCGGGAGCGCAACCCTCAGTCCGTCCCGGTCCCTCCCCGCCTTGATGGCGATGCAGTCATCTCCGGTATCCAGCGTGCAATTCTCAATCAGGACGTTTCTGCAGGAGGAGACATCGATGCCGTCGCCGTTCGGGACGCGGCCCCGTTCCCCGGATGTGGTCACCGTGACGTTCTGTAGTATCACCGATTCGCAGTATGTCGGAGCGATCGTCCACATGGCGCCGTACCGGAACGTCACCCCTGCAACGAGGAGGTTCGTGCAGTGCACGGGCTGGAAAAACGCCGGACGGAGGGCGCGCCCGTTCTTTCCGTCAAATACGCGGTTTGCCACGGGGACGCCGGCTCCCCCCATTTCATAGAGGAGCTTCTCTGATTCTTTCCCCTCTTCTTTGAGCTTCCACCAGGGCTCCCCCTGTCCGT
>PMDK01000043.1 GCA_003154425.1 Ignavibacteriota bacterium | reverse complement strand
CGGTTCCTTGACAATCCGGCGTCGAAGTGTTACCATTGCAGCCAGCACATGACCAACGCCCCGCCGGTAAGGCCCCGCAGATGATTCCCCTCCGGGATACCGTCAAATCAAAGACCGTCCCGTTCGTGAACTACATGCTCATCACGCTCTGCGGGGCCGTGTTTCTCTATGAGCTGTCCCTCGGCGGGAGGGCGGCGCATTTTGTCCGAATGACAGGCGTTACGCCGGCGGATGTCTCCGCGTCGCTCCTCCGGGGGCACATTGAGGTGCGCCCCGTGCTCACGCTCCTTTCCTCCATGTTCGTGCACGGGGGATGGATGCACCTGCTCGGCAACATGCTCTACCTGTACATATTCGGAGACAATGTCGAGGACCGCCTGGGGCACGGGTCCTATCTCGTCTTCTATCTCCTCTGTGGTGCGGGCTCGGCACTGGTGCAGGTCTACGCGCAGCAGAACTCGGCCGCCCCGCTCATCGGGGCCAGCGGGGCGATCTCGGGGGTCCTGGGGGCGTACTTTCTCCTGTATCCGCGGGCCCGTGTGCTGACATTGATTCCGCTTTTTGTCTTTTTCCCCGTTGTGGAGCTTTCGGCGTTCTTCTTTCTGGGGTTCTGGTTCCTCCTCCAGTTCGTTCAGGGATCCCTCGCGGCGGCCGGGGGAGACGCGGCCGCCGGAGGGGTTGCCTGGTGGGCCCATGCGGGGGGGTTCGTGATGGGAGGAGTGCTCCTCCCGGTCTTCCTCCTCCTTCGAAAGTTGTGAGGGACATACCATAAGATGTGACCGGCATCCTTTTTTCTTGTGTCGGTTTTTCCTATCTTCGATGCGTCGCAGGCTTCCTGCGGGCGGGTCCTCCTGAACGGTTTTTCTGCCACTATCCCATGAACCGCGCACTCTCGTTCCTCGTTTTCGCCTGCGGGCTTGCCTGCGGGACCCTCCGTGCTCAATTCGAGGGGGTGATTGAAAGCAGGAACACGACGATGGATGACACCGGCGCGGTGCAGCACTACGTCATGACGATGTGGATCAAGGGGACGATGGCAAGGATCACGAGCTCCGCGACGTCAACGGGACCCGCGAGCACGATGATCTACCGCTCCGACCTGCGGGTGATCCGGATGCTGAATGACGACAACAAGACCTACTTCGAGATCCCCCAGGGGAAAACGAAGGAGGATGCGACAGCCGAGGCAGGCCAGCCCGCAGCGGTGAAGAGGACCGGGAAAACGAAGAAGATCCTGGGCTACCGGTGCGAGCAGTTCCTGATCGGCCAGGGGGAGGCGGAGACGGAGATCTGGGGGACGAAGGATCTGCCGGGCCTTTCCCGGTCGCTCGCCCGGGCCCTGGGAGAGGAGCGGGCGGGACAGGGGACCGCGTGGAACGATGAACTCACGAGGCTCGGCGTATTTCCACTTCTGGCGACCACGCGCCTGGAGGGGAAGATCATGGATTCTCAGGAAGTTTTGAGAATCGAAAAACGGCCGCTCCCGGAGGACCTCTTTGCGCTCCCCGCCGGGTACAAGAAACAGTCGGTCGGCGACATCCTCAGGTAATTACAGGAGTTACGCACATGGATTTCTTGTCGATTTTCGGACTCAAGAGGCAGGAGGGGAAGAGGGTCACGTTCAGGGACACGCTTCGTTCCATTCCGATTTTTTCGGAGCTCGGACGCCGGGAGCTGGCATCGGTCGAGCGGATACTCCACAAGCGGGAGTATTCCGCGGGGGAGGTCATATTCCGCCAGGACGAGCCCGGGCTCGGCATGTACATCATCGAGACCGGCCGGGTCAGCATCCTGACAGACGAGTCCCACGAAAACATGACCGAGCTGGGGGACGGCGAGTTCTTCGGGGAGCTCCCGCTCCTTGACGGCGGGAGCCGGTCAGCAACCGCGGTGGCCAAGACTGCCTGCCGCATATTCGGTTTCTTCCAGCCCGACCTCTTCGCCCTGATCGAGCGCAATCCGCGGCTCGGCGTGAAAATCGTCCTCAGCCTTGCCGCCATCATCGGGATGAGACTCCGCGCGGTGAACGAGAGGGTGCAGGGGCTGCTCGCGCCGCCAGCCCCCCCCCCCGCCGCGGCCAGGCATTCCCGGCCGAAGAAGTCCGACGAAGGATCGAGGCGCCCATGAATCCGGCACGGTCTCTCGTCCTGAACCGCTGGCTTGTGTTCTCGGGCCTCGCGCTCCTGATTCTCCTCCTGCTTCTGGTCCCGGGCGTCGCGAAGATGGTCGTCGTGGCGTTCCTGCTCGCGTACATATTCGATCCGATCGTGACGGCGATCGAAGTGCGGGGACTCTCCCGCACGGCAAGTACCGTCGTGTTCTTCCTTTTCGTCATTTCCATTGCGTGGATACTCTTCAGCATCCTTGCCCCTGTGGTCTATAACCATATCCAGACCATGCGCAGCGGCGCGGGGTCACGGCAGAGTTCGGAGGTGATTCTTCGCCTTCAGGCCGTCGTTCGCACGAAGCTCGGCTTCATCGGGCTTGGCGCTGTGAATCTGCAGGAGAAGATTGAGCAGTTCAGCTCGTATCTGAGCGATACGATCATGGATTTCATACTTCGTGAAGGGCTTTCGATCGTCCTGTATGCCGTGACGGTCCCCTTCATCGTCTTTTTTTTACTCAAGGACGGCCGCGAGATGAAGA
>PMDK01000009.1 GCA_003154425.1 Ignavibacteriota bacterium | reverse complement strand
CCTTTCTCACCGGACGAGGTGCACTGCTCCGCCTCCCCTCTCATACTGGACGGGAGCGGATCGGCAGCCGTCTGGACAGGCGCGGCAGGGAGCCTGAGCCGTTTTCTGACGTCGCTTTCATCGCCGGGGGACACTGTCGGGGTAATCTCCCGGGCCGGGTCCACATCAGCGACGGGGAGCGTCGGTGCATTTCTGAGTGCGAGGGGGGTCGCCTGGCGCCCTTTCGGTGTCAGCGACGGTACGAAGAACGATCCTGCGCTGGCTTCCCTGTGCGGCGGGTGCAGGGGGTTCGTCTTTGTGAGCAACAGAGCGGAGAGTCTTGCGGGCTTTTTCACCTCCACGCTCCTGGGCGCCTCGTTCTCGCGGCAGATCCAGAACAACTCTCCCGTATTGATNNCTGGCCGCGGACACCGCGGTCGGCGGGATCGAGTCGGATGCCGATGGCGCCTACTACGGCACACTCACGCTCCAGAAAGGGCTCGGTCTCGCACGTGGAATAGAAATCATGCCGCGTATCTATGAAAACGCGGACTCGATCGACAACCGCTTCAGCGGACTTTTCTGGGGACTGGGGAAGTCCCGCACGGCGTACGGTCTTCTCCTGGACGGGGGAACATACGCAGAGCTAAGTTCCGCGGGCGTTCTGGGCATCTCCGGGGCGACCCCGGCCATCGTCGTCGATGCCCGCGGCGTCACCTCGCTCGACTTTCCATCATTCCGCGCCGCTGCGACGTACAATCCGCGCGTGGGGGCCGCGCTCGTGGGTGCGGTGCTCCATGTCGTCCGCGATGCGCAAACATTTGATTTTGCCTCCGGCGGACCCCTCGGTGTGCGCACCGTCCGGCCGGCCCCGCCGGAGGAGTCCTTCCTCTGGCAGAGCTATCCCAACCCTTTCAACCCGGCGACCCGCATCCAGTTCCGCATCGCACGGCATCAACCCGTACGCGTGAGCGTCTACGACCTCACCGGAAAGGAGATCGCGACGCTTCTGGATAGACCGGTCGATCCCGGGACGTACAGTGTGACGTTCGACGGGAGCGGACTCGCCAGCGGTGTGTATTTCTGCAGGCTGGTCTCTCCTCTGTATGCCCAAACCCGAAAACTCATCCTGATCCGATGAAAGCTCCCCTACGGTCCGTGGTCCGATCCACAGGGCTCTGCGCGCTCCTGGTGCTTCTCGCGCTCACAGTCCACCCGCAACGACGGTTTCAATCCCCCGTCGAGCGTTCCGGTTTCACGCGGCTGACCTCCTGCGACACGCTGCAGGCGTTTCTGGAAACCCTGGACGGGAAGGGGCGTTGCACGGTGAGGCGTATTGCGCAGACGCATAAAGGGCGTAGTGTCTCGTCTGTTCTCGTCACCTCCTCTCCCCGTTTCGGCGATGACACGTTGAAGCTCCGTGTGATGCTCTTCGCGCAGCAGCACGGAGACGAGCCGGCGGGGAAGGAGGCGCTGACGCTCCTCCTCGCGCGGATTGCCGGGCTCGATCTGGACCGGCTTCTCTCGCGGATCGACCTGATCATCGTCCCCCAGATGAACCCTGACGGAGCGGAGCTCCGCCAGCGTCGGACCGCGGATGACGTTGACCTCAACCGCAACCATCTCCTGCTGACCTCGCCCGAAACCCGCGGGCTCCACGATCTCTTTGACATGTGGTGGCCCGAGGTGACCATGGACATCCATGAGTACGGCACGTACAGCCGGGCGTGGAGCGATTCCGGTTTTGTGAAGTCCGCAGACGTCCAGCTTGGCATGCTGACCAATCTCAACTCCTCCGGGGCGCTCCGATCGTATGAGAGGGATTCGGTCTTTCCCTTCATCTCTACGGTGATGCAGAAGAGCGGCTACTCGTTCCATGAATACATCGTCGGCTCCCCCGCGGATTATATCCGCTACAGCACAACGGAGCCCAATGACGGACGGCAGAGTTTCGGGATACTGAACACGCTCTCGTTCATTCAGGAAGGGCGCGGCGGACGCGAACTCGAAGAGGGACTGGAACGGCGTGCGAGCTCACAGTGTGTCTCCATCGAAGCGCTGCTTGCTTTCTGTGCCGGCCATTCTACGGAGATCCGCTCTCTCGTAGCCCGTGAACGCCGGGCGATAGCTGCGGGCCGGGGATTGCCGGTGATACTCTGCATGGACCATTTCCCCGGGGGGAGGGAGATGATCATCCCTGTCAGGCGCGTTCCCTCAGGAACCGATACGGTCTGGCAGGTTCATCCGCTCCGCGACCGGGTGAAGCCGCTCTCCGCGCGCACACTCCCCGCCGCCTACATCGTCCCCGGAGAGCTTGCCGGCGTAGGAGCAATACTCGATCGAAACCACGTGCGGCGGGAGATCGTCAGCGATCCCCGGCCCGTGGAGGCCGTTGCCTACGTGATCGAGCGCGTGCAGCCCGATACCCTTGAGGACGAGTGGCATCCAAAGCCCACCCTCCGGGCCGAAAAAATCCAGAGACTTCTTCATCGGGGGGATGTTGTCGTGCGAACGGACCAGACCCGTTCGCTGTTCCTGGCGGTTCTCCTCGAGCCCGAATCGATGTGGGGTCTTGTCAAGTACAACGGCTTCAGTTCCCTGCTTCAGGGAAAGGAGTATCCGATACTCAGGATCCCGTGAACGGGGGAGCAATGCACAGGAGGAAAGCCCGATGCGCATACGAAGAAT
>PMDK01000175.1 GCA_003154425.1 Ignavibacteriota bacterium | reverse complement strand
GGTGGGGGATTCCGTACAGGGTCTACTGACCTGTGCGGATTCAACGGGCCGGGCCCCCGTACCTCTCCTGGACGGGGGCCCGACTATGTTTGCCCGGGTTGAAATTCAGGGCGGAATTCGGCTAATTGACTCATAATCCGGGTTCCTGTCCTAAGGGATTATATGAAGAAGCTCGCCGTACTCACATGTCTTTTGTTCCTCTGTCAGGCCGGATGCCAGAAACCCTCGCCGTTGACCGTCGAACCACCGGTCGAATCGCCGGCGGGGTCGCTCCTGGTGACCGCGCTCAGCAACCCTGATACGAACATCACTGTCGGCGCGATCGATTCGATCGGCGTGCTTCCGGCAGACCAGACCGGGTATTCCGGGCTNNCTTCGGTGACCGCAACAGGCCTCTGCTCGTGAACGGCAGGGTCGTCGGGTACTACGGCATCGACCTGATGCCAACTGCCTCCATCCCTCTGAAACTCGGCACGTTCCCGATGATTCGCTACCCCTACAAAATCCACATAGGGGACCGTGACTCGACATTTGGCTACATGTACCGTGCTGTAATCCCCTCGCTCCAGCCGAAAATGAAGTTCGACTGGGATGATCCCGAGCCCGACTCAAGGCTCGGTCCGTTCAAAGACTCAGTCCAGACGCCTGAGGATCTCAGCGTGCAGGCTCCGGCGGGGGGGAGCGTTCTCTCCCGATCGAAGCAGGTCGACCTGCGCTGGACGGGGAAGGGGAACCTTGTCATCGTGATAAGCACCTGCAATGCGCTGACGGGGAAGACAAGGCCGGTGTTGCAGCTACAGCCGGCCTTCAACACGGGCAAAGCGGTCATAGATCCGCACGTGCTGCAGCTGTTGCCGCAGGTGCGCAATTTTGTGTTCACGTTCATTCTCGCCAACAGGTCTGATCGACTGCTGGGCGGACAGCCAAAGGACAGGATACTGGTACAGGCCGCATCCGTCTATAACAGCTACGTCCAGCTGCAATAATGCGATTGTCCCCTTCTGTCATGCTCCTCTGTTGTCTGGGCATGACAGGTTCGACAGCCTGTGCGCAGGCGATCTTCTCTCCGCGCGCGTTGGCACTGGGCGCCTACAGCGCTCTGGTGCGGGATGCGCGGGGGTTCACGGCCAATCCGGCGGGGATCCTCGGGATGAAGGACTGGGACATTTACACCTCGACGTACAGGGGGACATCAACATCCGGTGAGGGTTTTGTGTTCAGCGGGTTCGGTATCGGAAAGAGATTTTTCGGCGACAACGCTCTCGCGTTTCAGTATACGCCGGGAACGTCGCTCGACGTTGTTCAGCCGTCGAATTTCAGCATTGCGGGGTTGAGCCTCACTGCGAACAGGCAGATCTCCTACGGCGAGCCGCTGGCTGCGGCATACGCGTACCGCGTCACGGATCGAGTTTCAATCGGCATTCAGGCGAGGATGCAGACCGAGAAAATCACGGACCCGGAGTACAGCCTGCAGAAGCTCAGTGACTCTTTGAATGCCGTCGTCCCGGTCCAGCAGGAGTTCAACCGTTCGACATGGTTCACAGACGTCGGCGTGCTCTGGAAACCCGTGGAAAATGTCTCCCTGTCCCTCCTCGGGAGAGGGCTCCTCCGGGTCAACGGCAGCGGCATCCCGTCCAGGTTCGATACGTTGACACTCCCCCGTGAACGCTTCATGGAACTTGGCGCCGCCTGGAGCATCAGTCCCGCGCTCACGTTCGCGGCGGAGGGGAGCACTGATAAGCGCGGATCACTCGGGATCGAATGGACCCCGGGGTTCAACATCGCGGCGCGCGTGGGACTGTATTCGGAAGGGGGGGAGATCCCTTTTATCGATGCGTTCGGCGTAGGCGTCGGATGGTCATATCTGTTCCTTGAAGCGGACGCATCGTACATCCGGTTTACGAACCAGTCCGACAGGAAGGGGACAGTAAACAATTCATCGTTTGATCCATCGCGCATAAAGGACCTCGGCATGAGTCCGTTTTCCGGGGACAGGGCGTCCATTTCGATACGGGCGATGCTCGGGAGCGTGAGGGAACACCTCGTACGGATCGAAGGGGTAGAAATGCTGGGAGGGATCTATCCTTCGTCGTACCAGTCACTGGCCTACCGCCCCATCGGGAGAGTCCGTGTGCGGAACATCTCCCAGAAGCCTGTCCAGGTGCGGGCGACGATCTTCGTGGACAAACTGATGGACCAGCCGACGGAATCTCAGCCCGCGAGCATACCGCCGGGGGGTTTCGCCGATATCCCGCTCACGGGGGTGTTTAACGACAGGGTAAAAATCGTCCCCGCAATCACGATCCGCGAAGGGACAGTGAGCGTCACGGCCGCTCCCGCGGGTGATGACGACGACCGGACACAGACCCGTGTCCTCATACACGGCAGAAACGACTGGGACGGGAGCGTCGGCTCTCTCCGCTATTTTGTCACGCCGGACGACCCGGACGTCATCAGGACCGCCCGGGAGATTATGTTGAAGAACAAGGATTCACTGGGTGGGGTCCCCGCCGAGCTGGGGTCCCTGCGCCGCGCGAAGGTGCTCTGCGATGCATTCAGGGGAGCGCTGGTGTATGTCAGCGACCCGAAGCACCTGACGGAATTCGTGCAGTACAGCGCCGAGACACTCACGAGCCGTGCCGGCGACTGCACGGACATGACTGTCTGCTTCGCCTCGCTATTGAGCAGCATGGGGATCTCGACGGCGTTTGTCGATGTCGTCCCTCCCGCGAGCCCGGAGAAATCGCACATATTCCTCCTTTTCGACACGGGCGTCAGCCCGCAATTCGGCGATCATGTCTCCTCCAACCCGAAGCGCTATGTTCTGAGAAAATCGAAGTCGGGACGGGAGACCATCTGGGTGCCTCTTGAAAGCACGGCGATCACCCGGGGGTTCGATGAAGCATGGACGGAAGGTGCGCAGCAGTATTTTGACGACGTGGAGCTGGGGCTCGGACTTGTCGCAGGGTGGGTTCATATCGTGGACGTATATTAGGCGGGTCAACGATGGCGCCGAAGGCGCCATGACAAACGGAGGATCTATGAAAACGGCACTCGTGATGGCGGCTCTATTCCTTGCGGCGCGGGCGACGGCGGGAGACATCGTCGTTCAGAAAATGCAGGGGGTGGTCAGCGTACGGCACGGCGTCACGGAAGTCTGGACAAAAGTCGCTCCCGGCGACGTCCTTCGACCCGACGACACGATGAAAACGGGAAAGAAGGGGTCTGCCGTGATTGTTGTCTCCTCGGCGACCGCCGGCGCCGGCACAGGCAAGACCGTCCTGCTCCCGGGCGACGTCATCGTTGACATGTCGGACATACGCGACCTGTCGCAGGAAGAGCTGATGCTCAAGCTCACGATGGAGAAGGTGCGCGCCTCCTCCTACCAGTGGAAGAGCGACGACCTGCGGATACCCAGCGCGGCGGTCGTCCATGGCGCCGATAAGTCGCCGGACCCGGCCCTGAGCGAAAGCGACCCCGCCACCGGCGTCCTCCAGCTCAACGGCGCCCACGTGCTGTTCGAGAACGGATTTTTCGCGACGTGTGCTCTGAAAGGAATGGAAGTGTTCCGTCTCTACCCGCCTCTGGGGAAGGAATTCCGCAGCCGCATGATGGTCGCCGAAGCGCTTGAGAGGGCAAGCCTTCGCGGTGAAGCGGTGAACGAATACGCCGCGATCTCACAACTCGACGGCATCACGGCCGAGCAGCAGGCGCTCGTCCACACACGCATCGAGGCCTTGAGAAAGTAGCTGCGCGCTACTCAATCGCCAGGATCAACGCCTCATTTCCCGGCACATCGATGTCCGTTGCCCCCTTCAGAGCCGTCTTCTCCTCCGAGAGCAGGTTCCGCAGCACTGTTGCACCTCCCAGATACCCCCTCAGCTGCGCCAGGCTCACCTTCTGCGCATCATCCCGGTTGTTGACGAGCATCAGGGTCTTCTCCCCCTGCAGCACGCGCAGGTACATGTAGAGCTCGTTCATGGGGGGAAAATGTATCATCCTCCCGTAGGCGAGCGACTTCCGGTCCCTGCGGAGATGGAGCAGGCGTCTCACCGTGGTGAAGAATTGCTTCTCGTCCGGCGGTCTCCCCTTCTCCGTAAAGGCGTTCAGTGAATCCCCGGGGAATCCTCCCGGGAAATCCGACCGGATCGTCCCGTCTCCCCTTCCCCCCATCATCCCGAGCTCTGTTCCGTAGAGTATTTCGGGGATCCCCCGGAGCGTGAGCAGCATCTTGAGCGCGAGAAGCGTGCGTGAGGTATCCCCCTGCGTGACATACATGACGCGCCGCACGTCATGGTTGTCCAGAAACGTCAGCAGGTTCCCCGGGTCCGGGTAAAGGAAGTCCTTTGAAAGGCAATCGAAGACGGTGCGTATGCTTCCCTTTGATCCGAACACCGACGTGAGAGCATCATAGAGCGCGAAATCCGTCACGGAGTAGAGCCCGGTGTTCATCGACTCAGGTACGCGGCTGCCTTTCTGATATGCCGAAAGGAACACCGGGTCGCCTATCCAGACTTCGCCGACGATCGTGAACGATGGGTACTGGGCGGTGATGGCTCCCGCCCAGTCCGTGAGGAACTTCTGTTCGACATACGAATAGGTATCCTCCCGGATCCCGTCCAGCCCGGTGCTCTCGATCCACCAGAGTGTGTTCTCGATCAGGTACCTGCTCAGGAACGAGTTCCGCTGGTTCAGGTCGGGCATGTTGTCGACGAACCACCCCTGTGTGGTGTTGGCGCGTATCGCGGAATCGCTGTGTGTGTCGGAGAGCTCCATCTTCCAGTGGGATGTCCGCTGGTGGCTGGCGACTGAGCCGTTTAGCCAGTCCGCCGAGGGGAGGTTCCTGATCCATGGATGGTTGATCCCGATGTGATTGCTCACGTGGTCCATGATCACTTTCAGGCCCCGCCGGTGCGCCTGGCGGACAAACTCCTCATACTGCGCATTTGTCCCGAACCGCGGGTCGATCCGGTAGAAATCCGTGGCGGCGTAACCGTGATAGCTGAAGGCCGGGGCGTTGTTCTCGATCAGGGGGGTCACCCAGAGCGTCGTAACGCCGAGGTCCGCGAGGTAGTCCAGGTGGTCGATGATCCCCTTGAGATCTCCACCATGACGTCCGTTCGGGTTCGGGCGGCTTTTCTCCTCGCTCATTCCCTGCTCATCATCGTTCGTGGTGTCGCCGTTGGCGAACCGGTCGGGCATGATGAGGTAGAGGACGTCGGCAGGGTCGAAACCCCGGTAGCGGCCCGCGGAGGGCTTGCGTTTGAGCACGGGGTAGCTGAGCGCGATGCTGTCCTTCCCGTTGTACAGCGTCAGGAGGTGGAACCCCTCCAGCGCATCATGCGCGATCTCGATATCCACGAAGGCATACGACGGGTTGGGCGTCCTGTAACATCGCGTTACGCGCACCTGCGGCGAGCGTGACCGGGCCGTGATCCCGGAGAGGTTCTCCCCGGTGATCATCAGCTGGATCTGGTTCATCTTCATCCCCGTCCACCAGTTGGGGGGCTCGACCCTGCTGACGCTCATTTGCTGCGCGCCGGCGGGGAAAGCCGCTGCGGCAAAGAGTGCACACCCGGCGATTGTGGCACGAAGCTGATTGTTCATTCTCTCAACAGTTTCTTGTACTTGATCCGGTGCGGAGTGTCGGCGTCGATGCCGAGCCGGCGCTTCCGGTCTGCTTCATATTCGGAATAATTTCCGTCGAACCACACCACGTTGCTCTCTCCTTCAAAGGCCAGGATGTGTGTGGCGATTCTGTCCAGGAACCAGCGGTCGTGGGAGATCACCACGGCGCACCCGGCGAAGTTCTCCAGCGCCTCCTCGAGCGCCCTGAGCGTGTTCACGTNNGTGGGCTCGTCGAGGAGGAGCACATTTGCCTCCTCCCGGAGCACTTTTGCGAGGTGGACCCTGTTCCGTTCTCCGCCCGAAAGTATTCCGGTCAGCTTCTGCTGGTCGGTCCCGCTGAAGTTGAACCGGGCGACGTAGCTTCGTGAATTCACCTCACGCTTCCCGAGCGTGATCGTCTCCTGGCCGCCGGATATCTCCTGCCAGATGCTCTTGGCGGGGTCGAGCGGGCGGCTCTGATCGGCATATGCGAGTTTGACCGTCTCGCCGAGCCTGATGGAACCGGCGTCCGGCTTCTCTTTCCCCGTGATCATCCGGAACAGCGTCGTTTTTCCCGCACCGTTCGGCCCTATCACGCCGATGATGCCTCCCGGCGGGAGGACGAAGCTCATATCGTCGTAGAGCATCACCTCCCCGTACGACTTGGCCACGTGGGTTGCCTCGATGACGACGTTCCCGAGGCGGGGTCCCGGCGGTATGGAGATCTCCAGCTCTTCGTTCCGCTTCTCCGTCCCCTCCTCCAGCATCTTCTCGTAGGACGTGATCCTTGCCTTCCCCTTGGCGTGCCGCCCTTTCGGGTTCATCCTGATCCATTCGAGCTCGCGGGCGAGCGATCTCTGGCGTTTCGACTCCTGCTTCTCCTCGATCTCCAGACGCCGTTTCTTCTGGTCGAGCCACGAAGAATAATTCCCCTGGAACGGGATCCCCTCCCCACGGTCCAGTTCCAGGATCCATCCCGCGACGTTGTCCAGAAAATACCTGTCGTGTGTGACGGCAAGGACGGTCCCGGCGTACTGGGCGAGATGTGCCTCAAGCCACGCCACCGATTCGGCATCGAGGTGGTTCGTCGGCTCATCCAGCAGGAGGACATCCGGTTCCTGGAGCAGCAGCCGGCAGAGCGCCACCCGGCGCCTCTCCCCTCCGGAGAGGACATCGACTTTTGTGTCACCGGGGGGGCAACGCAGGGCGTCCATCGCCTGTTCCAGCTTGCTGTCCAGGTCCCATGCGCTGCGGTGGTCTATCTGCTCCTGGAGGGCAGCCTGCTGGTTCAGCAGCTTGTCGAAATCCGCGTCCGGTTCCGAAAGCCTGTTGCTCACATCCTCGAAGGCCTTCAGAAGCTTTATCGTCTCCTGCGCTCCCTCTTCGACGATTTCCTTCGCCGTCTTCGACGAGTCGAGTTCCGGCTCCTGGGGAAGATAGCCGAACGTAATCCCCTTCTGGATCGAGATCTCACCGAGGTAATCGGTGTCGATTCCGGCGATGATCCTGAGGAGCGTGCTCTTTCCGGCGCCGTTCAGCCCGAGGACCCCGATCTTTGCCCCGTAGAAGAACGACAGGTAGATGTCTTTCAGAATCTGGCGGTTCGGCTTGACGACCTTGCCGACGCCGGCCATGGAGAATATGATCTTGTTATCGCTCATGCGTGATAAAAAGGACGGGTTGCAGTTCGCGTCGCCTCTGTTCTCCCGCGTAGTACACCTTCTCCAGGAACAGGCCCGAGGGAGGCGCGGTCAGCTTCGCCGGGATGTCTGTGCCCGAATTGAACAGCCGGGGAACCTCCTCCCCCCTCAGCCGTCCCCTCCCCGCCTCAACGATCACGCCGACCAGCCTCCGGACGAGTTTCCAGAGAAAATGCGAGCCGCACACGCGGAAGAGTATCAGGTCGTCCGCCTCTTCGATGCGGAATTCGTCGATGACGACCTTCGTGGATTTCTCTTCAGGGTCGTCGTCGGTGAACGAACGGAAGTCCTTCATGCCTTCAAAAGAACGGGCGGCGGAGCGCATCAGGCCCGTATCGAGCGTTTCTCCCACCCACCAGACATAACGCTTGCCGAGCGCGGTGCGCCTCCGTGAGACCTGGTACAGGTAACTCCGGGCTGTCGCATCATGGCGGGCATGGAAGGTGGGTGCGGCCTTCTCGACCTCGATGATATTGATGTCGGGGGGGAGCCTGTCGTTCACCTTCATCCGTATGATCTCGGGGGCGAGAACGGTGCTTGCATCGAGGTGCGCCACCTGCCCAAGCGCATGGACGCCGGCATCCGTTCGGCCGGAGCCGTAGAGCTCAAATTCGGCGGACTTAAGCACGGCATGAAGTGCACGCTGCAGCTCACCCTGAACCGTGCGGGCGTTCTTCTGGACCTGCCATCCGCTGTAGCGGGTCCCTTCGTATTCGAGCGTCACTTTAAACCGGGGCACGCGAGATCTCGGAAAGAAAAAGGGGATCGCCATCCCCGGCGATCCCCCGGACAGACTGTGGGGTAAAGCCTATTTCTTAACAGCCTTCTTGACGCCCGTGGCGAGTTTTGCGGCCATATCTTCCGCAAACGCCTTGTGGCTGACAATGGCGGCGGTGGCGGCGCTTATCGCATCCTGGAAGTCGGCCTTCACCTTTGTCACCCCATCCTTTGCCTTCGTGAGCTGCGCCATCGCCTGCGTGTGGTCCATGGTCGGGTCGTACGGCTTCATCCCGGCCATCCACTCCTTCATCGAGGACGCTGCCGTTGCGAGTTTCTCCTTGGCCGCCTTCAGGTCGTCGCTCGACTGGCCTTCAAACTGCTTCGGGTACTTTGCCGCCATCGAATCGTACGTCGCGATGGCGTCGTCGATCTTTGCCGAAAGATCTTTTCCCTTGTTCATCATCGACATACCGTCATCATGCATCGCGGTCACGGAAGCGTAGAGGTCTGATTCCAGCTTCTTGAACTCGTCTGATTTTCCGCAGCCGGCAATCAGCACGGCGGCACCAAGTGCGAGGACCGAAAGAATTGTGATCTGTTTCATGTGGGGGACTCCAGGTTAAGTAGTGAAATGGTGTCGAATATGAAATATACGAGAACTTGTATGACCAATCAACGGTTACAGGCTCTCCCGGTGTGTAAAAACTCATCATGGTTGTCAAAAACGGGGCAAAACAATATCAGAAAATAACTGCGAGAGCTTGACAATTTCCGATTAAATTATCAGATTCTAGTCCATACTCATCTGCAAGAAACCGCAATCATTAGGGGGTGGCTAATGAGACGACGAGACTCGCTTGCGAGAATAGCGACCGCGGTTCTCGCTCCGGACGGGGAAGATGGACTGCAGGAAGTGAAGACGCAGGATGCCGGCGCCAGTCCGTTCGCCAACAAATCCACACCCTCCGTTGCCCGCACCACAGCGGGGCTGGAACCATACGCCGGTCCCTGGACACTCACCCAGATGTATCATCTCCTGAGGCGTACGACATTCGGCCCGTCGAAGGCGCACGTCGATACGCTTAAGTCCACCGGGACGGCAGGCAGCGCCGTGGACCTGCTCCTCGCGCCCCAGGCGGATGAACCCACGCAGCCTCTGGCGACAAGCACAAGCGAACTCGTCCCCGGGGGGAGCACGTGGGTGAACGCCATCTACTCGAACCCCGCAATCAATCCGACGAGCGCCAGGATCATTTCGCTCAAGGCCTGGTGGATCGGTCTGATACTGAACCAGGGGCTGTCCATCCGGGAGAAGCTGACGCTCTTCTGGACGGATCATTTCGTCACGCAGATCAGCACGGTGAACGACCCCCGGTACTCCTACAGGTACAATGCACTCCTCCGCCACAATGTGCTGGGCAACTTCCGTGACATAGCGAACGCCGTTACGCAGGACGGGGCGATGCTGATCTACCTGAACGGGACGAACAATGTGAAGACCGGTCCGGACGAGAACTACGGCCGCGAGCTGCAGGAGCTCTTCACGATCGGCAAGGGACCGCTCGCAGGTCCGGGGGACTACACGAACTACACGGAGGCCGATGTCAAAGCGGCGGCCCATGTCCTGACCGGCTGGCGCAAGTATCAGAACGCGGACACCACGGTAGGGACGCAGACCGGATATTTCGACAGCACCCGGCACGACACGACGGACAAGACCTTTTCCGCCCGGTACAACAACACGGTCATCAAGGGGGGTACCGACGGTCAGGCCGAGCTCACCGCGATGCTCACCATGATTTTCTCGCAAACTGACCCGGACGGCGTCAACAAGGTGGCCCGTTTCATCAGCCGTAAGTTCTACCGCTGGTTCGTGTACTACGTTATCGATGCGGACGCCGAGGCGAACGTGATTACGCCGATGGCGAACCTGATCTCCTCCAACAATTTTAATGTCCTCCCTGCATTGAGCACGCTTCTTAAAAGCGCGCATTTCTTCGATCCCGTCAACATGGGATGCTTCATCAAGAGCCCCATCGACTTCGTGGCCGCGCTCATCCGCCAGTTCAGCATACCGATCATCGCGACGGATGTTGCCAAGCAGTACGCGGCATGGTACGCCCTGGCGACCCAGAGTGCTGCAATGGACCAGGACATCGGTGAACCGCCCAACGTCGCCGGTTGGCAGGCCTATTATCAGAACCCCGAGTACTATGAGCTCTGGATCAATTCCGACACGCTCACCAAAAGGCGGAACCTGTCGGATGCGCTCGTAGGGAGCGGGTACACCACCTCCGGGGGAAAGCTCCAGATAGATCCGATCGCCTTCGTGAAGACACTCTCGAACCCCGCGGATCCGAATGTGATCGTCAACGAGGCCTCGCAGTTTCTTTTCGCGGTGACCCCCACGGCGGCGCAGACGGCATTCCTGAAGGAAACGCTCCTCCCCGGATTGCCGGACTACGAGTGGACGACCGAATGGGCCGCATACATGGCAGATCCCACGAACGCGGCCAAGCTGAGCGCTGTGAAAGGCAAACTCCAGGCACTCCTGGCGCTCATGATGGAAATGCCGGAGTACCAGCTGTCCTAAAAGTCCCGGCGCCTGCGGCGCCACATTAAGGCGGGGCTAACAGTCCCGGCGCCACAGGCGCCGGTTTTAGGCGGGAGCAGCAGTCCAATGGGGGAAATGGTATGAACAGGAGAGAGTTTATCACCCGTGCAGTGCCGGCGACCACGCTGCCCTTCCTTCTGAACGGGTTCGCGCTGCAGGCCTACGGCCGCTCGCCCATCATCCAGGCGCTCACATCCGCGGCGTTCTCGACGAACCGCATTCTCGTGCTCGTTCAGCTCGTGGGGGGGAACGACGGGCTCAACACGGTCATCCCGCTTGACCGGTACTCCTCGCTGAGTGCGGCCCGGTCCAACATACTCATTCCGTCGAACAAGGTCCTGGGTCTCACCGCCGCGACAGGCCTGCACCCGGCGATGACGGGACTTCAGTCGCTCTACAATAACGGACAGCTCCTGATCGTCCAGTCGGTCAGTTACCCGAACCCGAACTTCTCCCACTTCCGCGCGACCGATATATGGCTCACGGCGACGGATGCGAACGTCATCGGGAACACCGGATGGCTGGGAGCTTACCTCGACCAGGATTTCCCCGGCTATCCCGGGGCGTACCCGACCACCGCAGTCCCCGATCCGCTGGCACTTCAGATCGGTTCTGTGGTCACACCCGGACTTCAGGGCCCGGCCGTCTCCATGGGGCTGGCCGTGACCAATCCCAATGCGACATACTTCCTCCCCGGGGGTTCCGACACTCCGCCGGCGACGCCCGCCGGACATGAGATCACATTCATACGGCAGGTAGCGCAGGCCACGCAGGCATATACCGGCTCGATCAAGACTGCGGCCTCAAAGGGGAAAAACCTCTCGACGCTCTATCCTGCTGCCGGACAGAACTCACTGGCTGATCAGTTGAAAATCGTCGCACAGCTTATTGCCGGTGGACTGCAGACCCGCATCTACGTAGTCAACATAGGCGGGTTTGACACTCACTCCGTCCAGGTGACCGCAACGGACACAACGCTGGGTGCGCATGCCACACTTCTCGGCAAACTCTCAGGTGCGATAACGGCGTTCGAGGATGACCTCCACCTGATCGGCGCACAGGACCGCGTGCTGGGCATGACGTTCTCAGAATTCGGCCGGCGCATCGTCTCCAACGCGAGCGGCGGAACTGACCACGGCACTGCGGAACCGGTCATCATGTTCGGGTCGAAGGTCAATGCGGGGATCATCGGGACGAGCCCGGTACTCCCTGCCGCCCCGACTGTGAACGACAACATACCGCTCCAGTTCGACTTCCGTTCCGTCTATGCCTCCGTGCTAAGAGACTGGTTCGGTGCGTCACCGACGGAGCTCCAGGTCGCAATCACCGGCACCATCACAAATCCGCTCACATCCTCTGTGGTCACGTCGGGCTCCGTAGCCGGCGTCGGTTCTGGGGGGAACCAGCCGAAGGAATACTCGCTCGAGCAGAATTACCCGAATCCCTTCAATCCATCCACGATCATACGCTATGAGCTGCCGGCCGGGGTGAATGTTCTCCTTGATGTCTACAACTCCCTCGGCGAGCGGGTCGCAACGCTTGTGGACGGCCCCCAGGGGGCCGGAACGCATGAAGTCAACTTCAACGGCGGTTCGCTCTCCAGCGGGATGTATCTCTATCGTCTGAAGGCCGGGTCGTATCAGGAGACAAAGAGGATGCTCCTTATCAGATAAGGACTAACTGAAAAAAAGTGAGTCTACCGCGGCAATCCCTCAGTGTGTGATCCAGCCGATTTGAAATTCATTCCTTTCCTCGTATCTTTCATTCTCTGCGGTTGAAACCCGGCCGCAGTATCGCATACTATGTAACCCAAGGAATATCATGGATGATCTGCACCAGGAAAGCCATGCGATGATTATCCGCATGGTGGACTGGTTGAGCAAGACCTCCGAGCTGAAGATCATAATCATAAGCCTGATCATTCTCATCGGGATCGCCGTTCTGCAGGCCCTCACCGGGACCAGAGCCACCATGGCTCCGTTCTACCTGATTCCCATTGCGCTCGTAACACTCCGTTCCACACAGACGGCCGGGCTTCTCACATCTATTGTTTGCGGGGTTTTGTGGGTCTCGATGGATGTGCAATCCCCCGGGTACCTGTTCCTCTGGCTCGAAGCGTGGAACAATCTCCTCCGGTTTGGGGTATTCGTCTCCTCCGCGCTGCTCCTGTCACGGCTCAAGGGGGACATGGTGAGGGAAATGAAGCTCAATGCGGACCTGCAGTCGGCCCTCGCGGAGGTGAAACAGCTCAGCGGACTCCTCCCGATTTGTGCCTGGTGCAAGCGCATACGAGACGACGAAGGAGAATGGCAGGCGATGGAGGAATACATCACCGTACATTCGGAAGCGGACTTCACACACGGGATATGTCCCGACTGTGCCCGCAAGCATCGGGCCCGCGGGACACTCTGAAAAATTCGGGGCGTAGCTCAGCCCGGTAGNNCAAGAAGTCGCAGGTTCGAATCCTGTCGCCCCGACACAAAAAACGAGATGCGTCTCATGCTGAAGTAGTCCAGGATCCCGGCAATAGTGTTCTTTCGAAGTCGGCGCCGTTTTCGGATGGTGGCCGACTTTGTTGTTTTCATGCGCCAGACGACGGACCCGATGAAATCGACCAATGCAATCATCCTACGTGTGCTGATATTCGGCCTCTTATTCCCTGCCTCTCTTCCCGGTGGAGACGCCAGAGTAACCCTTTACCTCCACGCACATCACACGTTGTACCCACTCACCAGAGTCTATCTTGTGGGCACATTCAACAGCTGGAGGCCCGGCGATCCATCATACCAGATGAAAGAACTGTCAAAAGGGAACTACAGCATCTACCTTACACTGCCGGCAGACTCAGCCTTCGAATACAAATACACTCTTGGAGGTTGGGATGAAGTGGAGAAAGCGGCAGATGGATCAGAGAGGCCGAACCGGCGGATCCTCATCCGGCAAAGGCTCGTCCAACGGGATACGGTTCCCCGCTGGGCTGTCGAGGCGGTTAATCGCGGTTACTGGAAGTTTGAAGAGTTGGCGCCGTTCCAGGTGAGCTTTGTCCTGAGGAATTTTGGTCCCCGGATCCAGCGAGCACACACCCCGGCGGAAATCGATTCGGTGATCAAAGACGCGCAAATCGGATGGAGAAAAGAGGCAGCAAAACAACACATCCGATCACGTGGCCTGTCTCTCGGGACCTCCACCGAAGTTTCGTACAATCCTGGCAAGCAAAACATCGGCGGGGGCGGTTTTGCTGCGGGAGTATATGCGTATTTTATCGTCGATTTGCACAAAAAGCTTGTTGACGCCGACCGCTGGCTGTATATAACGTCGAGCTACGCAATCCCCGCGTTTGTGGATGAATATCCTTTTCTCTGGAAGGATCCAAACCCGACCAGGGCCTTCAGCATCGTAGAATCAGAGAATGTCTTCAACGCCGCGGCTCCGTTCACGTTTCCCGATCCGCAGTGGCGCGAGCTCCGGGAGATTTTCGGCAGAATGCCGCAATTGATCGACATCTACCTGTCCAGGAAACTGTACAAACGCCCGGATGTACGCGACGCGCTGGAACGGTTCCAGGCGAGATTGATCGCACAGCGCCCGCTGTGGAGGACGATGGATGCGATGCAACAGGGACGGCGAGACATCGCGCTGGCATTGCTCAAGACCGACATTCTCACAAGCAGTGAAGATTCCACAAATGGACGAGCAGTGGTCACTCTCCGCTTGTTTGCACAATGCATGGATGCTCATGAGAATGAGCGGGCACTTGATTTGTTGGACTTCCTTGCCGCCTCGACCCATGATGGTTTCATCCCGCGAGACACACTCAGGAGCCGATACATGGCGGCCGATCCCATAAAGGGAGTGCGCCGGTACGAGGCGGCAATCAAGTCAAGACCCCTTTTCACACTTGCAGCGAAGGATTCATCGGTACAGCTTTCCGGCGAGTACATCGATGCTGCCACCGGGGCTGCCGTACGCCTGGACACTCTCCGGGGGAAGATCGTGTTGGTCGACGTCTGGACATCCTGGTGTATGGCCTGCCGGCTGGAGCTGCCTGATGTGAAGGCGTTTGTGGAGCGTACAAAAGGGACGCCCGGCTTCGTGTTTCTCAGCGTTTGCGGCGACTCGGTCGTTGGCGGAAAAAGCGGGATGGAAATCGCACGCTTTGCGAAGGAAAATGGTTTCCGTTATCCGGTCTTGCTCGATGTTCCGGAAAACTCTCTTATCCAACGCTGGCACGTGTATGGCTTTCCGACGAAATTGCTCTTCGATGGAGGAGGCCGCCTGCTTCGGGGAGCAAATGACCATTTCACGCTCGTTGAGGCAGATGCCTTTCTCCAAAACAACAGGCCGGAAAAATAGAGAGGGCAGGCACGTGACCGGGTGCTCGCCCCGCATCTTGCAAGTAGCACGGCTTTTGACTAGATTTAGCCCCTGGCAAGCAAGAAACTTCTGGCCGGGATTTCTGGTGGAATCGAAGTCAGCCGGTCGCGCACGTCTGTACCCTGGGCCCGTAGCTCAAATGGATAGAGCAACAGCCTTCTAAGCTGTAGGTTGCGCGTTCGATTCGCGCCGGGCTCACGAGCACCCGACCACCGGCAGTGACGGAGACATCCGCTTCATCGGCACGAACCGCGATCCGCGACCAGCCGCCTTTTCACCGCCCCCATCGTCTAGAGGNNCGGGCTTTTCAAGCCTGTAACACCAGTTCGAATCTGGTTGGGGGCACAACGAAGTGCTGAAGGTAGACTGTAGAAGGAAGAATTCAAAGCCGATCCTGGTTGGGTCGGCTGTTACGCGTTAGGGCCACGAGTTCGGTTGCTTGCCCTGACTTTCTCGGGGTCCGCCGCGGCCCCTCACAGGCTCACTCGATCATGTCCAAAGTGATTGAATGGGAAGAGCAAGCAAGTTTTTTCCAAATGGAACCGTGTCATTGCCGGCGTAGAAGACGATCCCTCGAACAAATCTTTTCTTCAAATCACGCGAAAGTGAGATCATTTCAGCAAAAGAAGAAGAGTCCACGGTGGATGCGCTCTTGACCTCGATGGCGACGATGCTGCCATCGTTTCGCTCGAGAAGAAAGTCAATTTCCTTGCCAAGTTGCGTCCGATAATGGTAAATTCGCGATATCGTCTTGCTCCAGGTATTTAGCTTCACGAGCTCATTTAAGACAAATGTCTCCATGATTTTCCCGAACAATGATCCATCAGTTTTCAGACGCTTTTCGTCCGCGCCCACAAGATATGTCAGTAAGCCGGTATCGGCCAGGTATATCTTTGGAGTCTTGACGAGACGTTTGCTTAGATTACTGGACCACGGTTGGATCCGATGAACGAGAAACGTAGTCTCTAGTAACACAAGATAACGTTTGAGCGTTGTTTGAGGGATATTGCTGCTGTTGGAGAGCTCGGCAAAATTCAGGAGTGCTCCAGAACGTGCTGCAAGTAGCGAAAGTAAATCAGGGAGTGTCGTCAGCCCCTCTATGTTTGCCAGGTCACGGATATCTCTTTGTAGAATAGTTGTTACGTATGATCCGAACCATGCGTTCCGGCGATCTATAGTCGGGCGCTCTTGCGCTTCGGGAAAACCACCTTTGAGGATTCTCTGTAACGTGTCAGCTTGAGTTGAAGATC
>PMDK01000073.1 GCA_003154425.1 Ignavibacteriota bacterium | reverse complement strand
CCAGACCGATGGCCAGCCGTATCCCGCCGGGGTCGAGTCCCTTGGCCGCCTGCTCATCCGCGGGGATCGCCGAATGGGTCATGGAACCAGGATGCTCGATCAGCGTCCTGATGTTCCCGAGGCTCACCGCCAGCGTAATGCAGTAGGCGTTCTGCGCAATGTGATTGATGAACCGTTCTGCCTTCGCGAGTGCTTCCGGGGCCGTCTCTCCCCTCATGACGAAGTAGATCATCGACCCGGGCGCGAAATTCCCGTCGTAGTCCACCATCTGCCTGCGCGCAAGGGCCGCCTGAGCGAACGTCGGGAGACCGGGGTAACGCGTACATTCGATCTCCGTGCGGGTCGACAGGAACTCCGCGACATGCATCGCCGTCTGCTGCATCTGACGCATCCGCACCGCAAGGGAAGGAAGCCCCTGGACCAGCACAGGCCAGGCGCTCTTTGGGGAGAGGACCCCCCCGAAATCCTTCCGGTACAGCATCAGCATGTCGTGGCTCCATTTCGGACCTATGACCACCCCCCCGATGTCGGTGCCGAATCCGCCGATAGCCTTCGTCAGTGAATGGACGACAAAGTCGATCCCCAGCGTGATCGGCCGCTGGCAGAACGGACTCGCAAATGTGCTGTCCACCACCGTGTAGATCCTCTCCTGCTCGGGCCGGGTCCTGTTGACCGAGGCCGCGAGCTCCGCGATCGCCCGGAGATCGGTGAGCTTGAGGGTAGGGTTCACCGGCGATTCCATGTACAGGACGCGCGTGGCGCGGCCGATGGACCGGCGGACTTCATTGATATCGGTGAAGTCGATGAACTTCGTATTGATCTTGAGGCGGGGATACCAGTTCGTCAGGAGAGAGTAGGTGCATCCGTACAGTGTCTTGTGGGCAAGGATCTCGCTCCCGGCCCCGGTGAGAATCCCCAGCGCACCGGAGATGGCCGCCATGCCGCTCGAGAACGATACGGCGATGTCCCCGCTTTCGGCGAACGCGAGGTTCTCCTCGAGCATATCCTTGTTCGGCTCCCCCAGCCTGTCGTAAATGTAGATCGGGGCCTTTGATGTGACGGTAAGTTCGTCGCTCGAATGGGCAAACTCGGCGAACCCCTGCGCTCCCCGGCGCGCGCTGTCAAGCCTGAACGTCGCAGAGCCGGAGATCGGCGGGAGCAGGTGGTGGCTGTAGTCCCAACGCGGATTGTCCATCTGGCCGTAGATGAGATGGGCCTCGGCCGAGTACCCGTCTTCTTTATTAGCTTTTTCTTCTTTTTTCGTATCCATGTGTCCAGCCTTTCAGGAAACAGGAGAGCCCGCGCTCCCCTTCAGGTGACCGCACCGGTCAGCAACACCTCTTCGACGGAGCGGCGCGGCGTCCTCGCCGGCTCGGTCAGCGAAAAACCAATTCGGAGCAGGATCTGCGGCCAGTCAGAGAGACCGCAGAGTCCACGCAGCCGCACCCTGAGGTCCGGCACCTGGACGGGCATATTGAAGTAACTGTGATGCAGCCCCTCGCGCGTAACGACCAGGAGCAGGTGCTGGAGGAGCTCCCCGCACGCAAGCCAGTGCGGCACGGAGTCTTCGGCCTGCAGCACGACAAGCCCCGGCGCCTGGGCGCAGAGGTTCCTGTCCTTCGCAGCCCGGAGGGATCCCGTGTCGACAATCCTCGTGGTCCACGATCCGAGTGCCGAGGCGACGCTGTTCATNNCCGAGCGCGGCCCCGGTGATGCCGTCGGATCTTTGCGTCCAGTTCGGACGGACCCATTCAGCAACGTCGCTCCTGAACGAAGGATCACCAAGCTGCATCCGGTCGGCGGCGGCGACAAGCTCACTCACCTGACTGTTGACGCTGCCGTCGGTGGAGACAGCCACCGACGCCTGCCCGGGGACCTCGAGCCCCCTTATCCTCCTGAGAATCGTCTCGGGGACGCGCGAATAGAGGAACGGGTGGCGGTTGGTGTGGCGGCGGACGATGGGCCCGAAAAGCGAGGCGATCCCCTCGTCACCCCGTGCCTGCGGCGACCGCCGGGTGAGCGAGGCGACTGCCAGCGGCCGTTCGGAGTCGCCGCTGTAGGAGTACGTCACGCGGCATTCCATGCCGAACCGCTCCGCTGCCACGCGGAGCGTGAACACGGCGGCGCCGATACTCATCAGCAGTTCCCTGTTGCCGGGGTCGACCACCGGCATACGCCGGGAATAGTCGGCATACACCTCGATACCCCCGGGAACCAGCGCGAACTTCCACGGCTGCGTGTTGTGCGTCGAGGGGGCGAGAATCGCGTAACGGAGAAGGAACGCCGCCTGCTCTTGTGCCGGTCCGACCCAGGGGAATTCATCCTCTTGCACGCTGTACGGCGTGGTCATCGGATCGTAGTCCTTCTGCCGCGCGGGCTTCCCCTCCGGCGGGGCGGGTCCGAGTGCGGTAGCCTGAAGCGTCATCACGCTTCCGCCAGCGGCTGGAGTTCCCCGCAGACGCGGATCGCATCCACGGGGCAATCATCCATCGCCTCCTGGATGAATTCCTCCTCCTCCATCCCCCTGGGCTGACGCACGACGAAATAGGTATTGCTCGATTTCTCGAAGTCGAAATTCTCGGGAGCGACCGCCGCGCAGTAGGCGCATCCATCGCACAGCTCTGTCGTATAGTACTTCCCCGGGACATTGTACGGGAGTTTTTTCGACTCTACGGCTTCCATTATGACTCCTTTGATCGTTTGAAAAAGGCGAGGACAAAACCGGCCATCATGACAAGAGTCCCTCCCCAGAGGAGGTTGATGTACGGCTTGATGCTGGCATCGATGACAAGTGATTCGGGGCTGACGACCGCGTTGGTGGACGCCCCGGCTGCGTTCGCCGTCTCGACCCCGATCGGCGAAACGTAGATGTCGTGCGTGAGAAACGACGCAATGTCCGGCGTGCGGAGGACACCCTGCTCGCCGCCGGGGGACATCCCGGGCGAGAGCCTGAACGATTCCCCCGGGGACGTGACGCTGATGTTGAAAACTATCTTCCCGTCCGGACGCTGCGTGTAGCCTGTGTACGTCATCGAGCGTCCCAGGACGGTGCGCGGGGTGTACTCGGGCAGCGACACATGTTCCTTCGAGGAGAACCGCCCCGTGACGATGATCCCGATCAGAAGAAGAGCAATTCCCGCATGGGCGATTTTCCCCCCCAGGGACCGCCAGTCTCTGCGGGCGACGCCGGCACCGATCCTGATGTTGACATACAACGCAAACAACGATGTGAATATGAGGAGCAGGGCCCCCGCGTCGCGCACGCCGGCAAGGAGCAGGAGGATGCAGGAAAGGGCCGCCGCCCCGAGTGAGGCCAGAGACCGCCTGAACGTGGTGAGGCCGCCAGAGATCTCCCACTGCATGAACAGGCTGTACCCGATCAGAAGCGATATGACGACCGCGATCGGCAGGTTCGTCGCGTCATAGAACGACGGCTCCACGCGGGTCTTCGACATGATGGGGAGGCTCGTACCGAAGAGTATGACCGCCGCGCTCAGCAGGAGCGCGATTGTCCCCCCGCCGAGCGTCGTTTCCCTTGTGAGGAGACCCCCCCTCCTCTCTTCCGGGCGGAAGAACCGCCGCCGGAGAATCATGAGCGCCGCGCTCAGGACCGTACCAAGAATGAGCCCGGTGAGCAACAGCCAGTAGATCCCGGCGCCGGGATCCGTGAACGCGTGGACCGAAGCGTCGCCGAGGACCCCGCTCCGTGTCAGAAACGTGCTGTAGAGAACCAGAAGGAACGACACCAGAGCAAGGGCGAAGTTGGTCCTGATGTATGAGTTCGTGCGCCGCTGCGCAAGAAGCGTGTGGAGAAGGCCGACGCCGGTAAGCCAGGGGACAAGGGACGAGTTTTCGACCGGGTCCCACCCCCAGTACCCCCCCCAGCCGAGAACGCCGTACGCCCAGTAGGCGCCGAGCATGATCCCGAGCCCCAGCACCGCGAGTGCAAAGATGAGCCACGGAAAGGCGTGCGCGGAAAGCATGGAGGCACTCTTCTTCCAGAGTCCGGCGACAGCGATGCTGAAGGGGACAGCCATTGCCGCAAACCCGATGAACAGCACGGGGGGATGTATCACCATCCAGAAATTCTGAAGGAGCGGATTCAGGCCTCGTCCGTCCGCAGGAGGGGAAGCCGGAGCCCCGGGGAACATCTCCCACAATGTGCGGAACGGGGACCGGGCGACGACCAGAAGGATGAGAAAGGCCTCCACGGTCATGAACACTGCCATCACCGGCGACTCGATCCCTCTCTTTTTTGTGTACCGGTAAAGGAGAATCGCGATGACTCCGGAGCAGAGCGCCCAGAAGAGGAAACTTCCTTCCTGGCCGGCATAGAAACTTGAAACCAGAAAATGGACCGGCAGCGAATTGTCGCTATAGCTGTAGACATAGCCGGCCGAATAGTCGTGTGTGACGATGAGGTCGAGAAGACTCAGAGACGCAATGAGGACGAAGAGCGTAGAGGCGAACAGAAGCACGCGGGGCCAGACGGGGGAGGTATTCCTTCGCAATGCTGACCGGTAGTAAAACCCTGCCGAGAGGAGTGCCGAAATCAGCCCGGCGATCAACACCGCATTTCCAAGAACAGTCATCAAGCCTCCCGTAGTGGATCCCGCCAGTCTTAATTCAACATGCGTGCCACGAAATCCCCGGGCCTAATGCTGAATCGCATCAATAGGGGGCATTTTTGAGGATTGAGGGGATCGGGGGGAGGGTATCCTTCCAATACATGAGAAATGGTTGGCAGGAGTGAAAAACTGGAGTCCGGCAGAATGACAGATAAAGAAGGGAAAAAAGGGGGGGGCTAGGTCTGAAGGCGCTTCTTCAACTGTGTTTCTTCGATGACCTGAACGATGAGCGGGAAGTACCTGTCGAGCGCACATTCGGTTTCATCGCGCAGGCGGCAGGCACCTTCGGAGGATTGGCCCGTGCAGACTGCACAGACCTTTTTGCGGAGCTGTTCCACGTACGGTTCAACTGACGAACTGAAGACGGAGTTCACGGTCTCGATGATCTGCGGGAAGTGCGTCCCGAGCGCACAGTCATGCCCCGGAGCAATCCGGCAGCCCCCACTCCCGTCTCCGTCCACGCACTTCGCGCAGATCCTCTGCTGCAGGGCTACCCAGTATTCGTCATTCGTCGGCATGGTCCCCCTCCTTCTTGTAAAAGAAGATTCCGCCCGATCACTTCATCGGCCTCGTCCCCCCGAACCCGCTCACAAGGTCGATCACACCGTTCATGTGTTTCACCCTGTTGAAGATTTTCCCGCCGGCGTCGACAACGTCGCCGTGGCAGATTGAACACGCGCTGAGGGCGTAGTCCTCATGTCCCACAGGCGTGTATTTGTCGGGCGCCAGGCCGTGGCAACTGTAGCACTGTCCTTCCGAGGACCCGGCGGTCCAGGACGGGGAGGCTTTGGCCCCGACCATTACCGTGGCCGTGTCCTTGTACACCTGCTGCGCGATCGAGGGGGCGGAGGATTTCCGGAGGAGCCAGTTCCCGTGGCAGTACGTGTTCGAGCACTTCGCAGTCCCGGGGTCGAACGCCGGATGCGGGATAAGGGATCCGTTTCCTGTGACGAGGTTCGCAAGCGTGTCTCTGAATACGACGCCTGCTGCCGACACTTTGGCAAGGGTTGCGGGAGACGGAATGTGGCCGGGGTCATTCCATTTGTTCGGGACCGTATGGCATTCCTGGCATTTCAGTAACTTGCCGTTTGTTCCGGTCACAAGGTGTTTCTGATGGGCTCCGACACCGGGAGACGTCGTGGAGGTATCCCCGGCGACACTCCCGGGAGGAGCAGCCGACAGTAGAAGCGGCAGCCCTGTCAGGTTCGCGGGGGCGGAAAAAGTCCCGTGGCAGGTATTGCAGGTTTCCGGCGACTTCGCATTTCCCGCCGCATCGACGTGACAGCCGGACTGCTCGCAGGAGATCGCAACCACGGGCCCCCCGGTATACGAAGCGCCGTGGCACTCCGCGCAGGTCGCAAGGGGAAAGTACGTGCCGCGAAGGTAACCCTGATGTCTCCCAGTGGCGGTACTGAACTTGACCGAGTGGGGATACGCTGAATGGCACCTGTAGCAGGCGACGCCGCTCGTCCCCCCGGCGTAGTCCCCGCCGTGGCATACACGGCAGCTCTGGTCATTCCATGCGGGCTGCGCCGCCTGGAGCTGTCTGCCATGGAATCCGGAGTTGAGCGGAACGTTGAGCGGGTCGGACCATGCCGCGTCGTGCACGTTCACACCCGGTGCGACCGGCGCAGGCAGGTCTTTCCTCAACTCACTGCAGGAGAGGGCGACGAGAGCACCTGCCAGGAGAATGCCGAGTCTTCTGTCCATTGTCATCTCTCTATCTCTTCGATCCGTGGCAGTACCCGCAGAACCCTCTTCCCGCGGTGCCGCCGGGGAAGGCATTCATATCTGTATGGCAGGTGTAGCAGACCGCTCCGGGGTCGGTGTGCCACGATCCGTGTTCCCCCTGCATGAATCCGGAAGGATGGGTCTTCGGATGAATCCCCTTGATCCCGTCCGGATCGATGTGGCACGTGATGCAGACCGGGTCTGCCCCGCGGGCGTCGTGGCACGCAGCGCAGCTCTCGATGTCCCGACGGGCGATCTGGGCATGGCGGCCTCCCCCGGACCCGACTCCGAACGTCGTAAATCCCGGGGCAAGATGGGATGCGGGTTTCATCCCCGGGTTGAGGTCCTCACCCGCGGCATGGCACTGTTCGCAGAACGTCTGTGCGTTGTGGCAGCTGTAGCAATCGGTCGCCCTCGCCTTCGCATCGATGCCGTGCGTGTAGCGGTAGTTCATGCTGTGCGTCATCTGCAGCGTCATCTGCTTCGGGCCGTCCGTGGGGGAGGAACTCCGCGGAGAAGGCTCGCTCATCAGCGAGCTCCGGCCGAACCGTTCCAGCGGAGCCGCACCGTGGCAGTCAGCGCAGAAATTCTGCGTGTGGCACGTTGCGCACGAGACATCGAGCCCCCCCAGGCGCGTCATTTTTTTGTGCTCCTTCCTGAAATCGGCGACAAGATGGTCGGAGGGGATCAGGTTTGTGAAGCTCGTGTGGCACGATTCGCACGTTCCCGTCGCCTTCGCATTGTCATGACACCCGATGCACGTCGTCATCGCGGGCATGTTCGCAGGGCCCGCATACTCCGTCTTGTCGAGGCCGGCATGGCACATCTGGCATTCCACGCTCTTCATCGCGGTATGTTTGGCGTGGGAAAAGACGATCGTGCGGACCGGAGGAGTCGCGGCAAGTATATTGAGGGTATCCAGGTGGCAGTAGCCGCACTTTGTGTTGACCTGTTCTTCGTGGCAGGTGATGCAGTTGTCGTGGGTGCTCCGGAGATTGTCAGACGACATCGTGCTCGTCGAGGCTCCCTTGTGGCAGTCCAGGCATGCCACCCCGGCTTCCCCGACGTGAAAGGCGTGCGAGAACTTCAACGACTTCTGATCATCGTTGTCGGGCCACGCGAGGGGGGCGGCGGAGCGGCGGGCGAGCGCGGTAACGAGGGCGGCCGTGACGACCAGCAATATTATTGCCCAGCGTCTCATCAATTCACCTCCTGTGAGAAGAGCGACACCCGCTCGGCGAACCAGTACATCAGCTTCACCTGGAGCCTCATGTCGCGGCTGTACAACCTGTTCGTCATCCACTGTCCCTGGACATCGAATGAAAAGTTCCTCGTGGGGCGGACGGTGGCCCCGGCCAGGACCGCCAGCGCATTGTGCCTCAGGTCTTCCGCGCTCAGTCTGTACAGGGACCAGGAAAGGCCGAGCGTCGGGACCAGGAGGCGGTCAAAAAACGGATATGCGGCCTGAGCGCTGAACGATTCGAGCTGTCCGGCATACCCGGTGCTCCCGCTGTAGCTCACGCTCCCGTATCCCGAATTGAGTCCGAGCGTCCAGGTGAGGCTGCTCGTGTCGGTGTAGGAAACAACCCCCAGTTTCCCGTAGGCGCGAAGGAGCGGGGTGAACCCGTATTCGAGGCCCCCTTCGACCTGGCTGGTGGAATTCAGCGTGAAGACGGAGAATATCGAGTTGAACGAAACTTCCGGCTTCCTGTATGTGTAGTCGCCGGTGAGCGCCAGAGCATCGGTGACATTCACACGGACCGATCCCTGGCCCCGGGATGTCTCTTTGTAGTTGAAATCGTAGTCGTAGCGCCCGTACACCGAGACGGTTCTGCCATAGGACCAGGACGCGTCGGCGCTGCCGAGTTGTTCGGCGATCGATCCGCCTCCGATCATGAACGGAATATAGAGGTAGGTCTTCAGGCTGTCGCCAAGCTGCGTTTCCCTCAGCGCGACATAGCCCTCACGCTCTTCCCCCCTGTACATGTAACTCAGTCCGATCCGCGCGCCGGGAACCAGCGTGGTCAGGACCTGTCCACCCAGGTTCAGGTTGTCATGCCAGTCTTTCCTGACGCCCGTGTATTCGTCGTTGACGGACGCCCCCCCGTAGGCCGTGACCGTGATCTGATCGTTTACGATCCTCGCGCGGGCCGTGAGGCCGTCTATTGTCCCGTTTCCCACCCCCGCGTAGACCGCCTGCCGCCCGAGGCTCAGATCGAGCATCTTCCCGATATTCGCCCAGCGGAGGTAGAGGCTGTAGAACCGGACGTTCCCGTTGTCTCCGAACTCGTTCGTGCCGTTGACTGCTCCCTGGAGGTACGTGTGGAGGGAAAAGTCGTGCTGCGCCATCGAGAGCTGCACCGACTGGAATGCACGGAGGTACGTCCTTGAAGTCCCCACGGTATCGAACCGCTGGAACGTGTAGAACGACGTCGTAAACCTCCCGCTCGCAAGCTGGGCGGGAGCGAAGGGGGCCCCCAGAATGAGCAGCGGCAGGAATGCTGTAAGTGCTCGGCGTTTCACGTCTGCATTTCCTCCTTACATAAAGGCAGATCAGTAGAGCGGTGTGCCCCCTTCATTTTCCCCCCCCGGCCTGGCGGCGCTCGATCCGCCGTACGAATACATAAAGAGAAACAGCCAGCACAGTGATGATCAGGGTGGCCACCCCCAGGCCGATCCGCCTGAAATAGAATTCCCGCACCGTCCTCGTCGCCTCCTCTGCAACGGACGCATTCGTTGCAAGCCCTTTCCCGACCACCGCCGCAACCCTCGCCCCGTCGAACGAGTGGACCATTGTCCGCGCCTCCAGTCTGGCCTGGCGTGTGTCGCGCAGCCTGAATTTCGCTTCGGCAATCTCCATCCCTTTCTGCTCGGCCTCCTCCACAAGCGCACCGGCCGATTTCTCTCCGGATTCCAGACTGTCCACGAGGACCCTCATCAACGCGGCGGTGCGGTACCCCGGGTCCCCCGGCGAATGGCACCGGACGCAGAGTGCCTCCGGTCCGACGCCCAGGAGTCCTGACGTCGCCGGGAGGATCTCATGGTTCCCGTGGCATGTTTCGCACTCCGGCATGTTCGCCGCATCGAACGCGACTTTATGCGGACTCGAAGAGAATAAATCGGCGTTCAGCGCGTGGCAGGTGCCGCAGACCTTGGAGATGGACTCCACCCCCGGGGGGGTCGCGCCGTGATTGCCGTGGCAGCCGTTGCAGGCCGGGGCGCCAAGGTCCTTCTTCCCGAGCAGCGCGGTCCCGTGAACGCTCCTGGCATATTTCGCAAACTGGTCCGTGGGGATTCCGTAGCCGCGCATGTGCGCCGGATCGCTGTGGCATGAGGCGCATGTCCCCGGGAGATTCGTCGGGTACACTCGCGACCTGACGTCCTTTGACGTCAGGATTCCGTGACTTCCGTGGCAGCTTGCGCACTCGGCAACGCGGCCGTCCCCCGCCGCATTCCGGACCCCGTGGACGCTCGTCCGGTACTTCTCGAGCTGATCGACGGCCAGGGCCGGATTGTACTGGCGTATGTACTTTGCGTTGTTGTGGCAGGAGGTGCAGGTCGCAACGACGTTCAGGGGATGCACGGGGGAGGCGGGATCGCTCACGGCGTGTATGCCGTGCGCACCATGACATGTCGTGCACTGGACGATCCGTTCTTTTCCGTTCAGGGAGAGGCGGCCGTGAACGCTCTCAAGGAGAGCGGCATACTGGCCGGTCGGAATCCTGGAATGGAAGCCCGCCATCCTGACGGAATCCGAATGGCAGCGGGCGCACATCAGGGAGATCTCGTCCCCGTGAGGTTTTCCAAGGAACCCGGCCCCCTTGTTCATCGCCTGCTCCATGTCGTCGGTCTCCGCGTTTCCGCCGTGGCAACCGGCACAGGTGAGCCCCCGGGAGGCGTGTACGTCATGTGCGAAGAGCGCGGAGGGCCTGTCTCCGAGTCCCTGGTGACATGTCAGGCAGCCGTCGTGCGCATCAGCGCGGGAAGGGAATGCGGACACGAAGAGAATCCACGCCAGTGCGGCAGCCGGGAGGAGGGTCTGTTTCACAAAAACCATCCGAGTATTGTGAAGACGAGGATGTAGGCAACCACGCCGATGCCGATGTACGAGATCGCCCTGCCGCGGAGTCCGCGGGCACTCTTCCTGTCCCAGAAGGGTACAAGGAGCCAGATGAGCCCCGCAACGCCGAANNAGGAACAGGATCCTGGGAGGGACGTACTTCAGACTCTGGAACATGAACAGGAAGTACCATTCCGGCCTGATCCCCGCGGGCGCCGAAGCAAACGGGTCGGCCTTCCTCCCGAGTTCCCAGGGGAAGAACACCGCCAGTATTGCCAGCACGTTCAGCACGATGAGCCAGAGCAGGACGTCGCGGAGCATGAAATTCGGGAAGAACGGCATCGTCTTCCGGTCTTTTTCCTCCTCCAGCCCGAGGGGTTCGCTCATCCCCTGCCTCTGCACGAGAAGCAGGTGGACGACGAGAAGGCCGGTGAATATCCCGGGGAACAGAGCCACGTGGAACCCGAAGAACCGCGAGAGCGTCGCGCCTGTCACCTCCTCCCCCCCGCGAAGGAAGATCATGAGCGGTTTGCCGACCACGGGAACCACACCCGCGATATCCGTCCCGACTTTCGTAGCGAAAAACGCCAGCTCGTTCCATGGCAGAAGGTAGCCGCTGAACCCGAAGCCGAGGCCGAGGAACAGCATCAGCATGCCGGTCAGCCAGGTGATCTCGCGGGGATTCCGATACGACCGCTCGAAATACACGCTGAACATATGGATGATAGCGGCAAGGATAAACAGGTTGGCGGCCCAGCTGTGTATGGACCTGACGAGCCAGCCGAACTGCACCTTCGACATGATGAACTGTATGCTCTCGAACGCGAGCTGTTCGCTCCCCTTGTAGTACAGGAGGAGGAGGATGCCGGTCGTGACCTGGATGATGAACAGGAAGAGGGCGACACCGCCGAAATAATACCAGACCGAATGGCGATGGACGGGAACGTATTTTTTCCCCATGAACTGGACCAGGTCGCTGATCTTGACCCTCTCGTCCAGCCAGGAGTAGAATTTCTGCAGGGGCTTCTTCATGTTTTCTTCGAGACGGAGACTTCCTCCCCCTGGACGATCACGCGGTATTCCTCGAGCGGTCGCGGAGGGGGACCCGATATATTCCGCCCCGTGAGGTCGTACTTTCCGTTATGGCACGCGCACCAGATGACCCCCAGGTCCTTTTTATACTGCACGGTGCAATCGAGGTGCGTGCATGTCGCAGAGAACGCGTGGAAATCCCCCCCGGCAGTCCGGATCAGTATCACCGGCTTCGAGCCGAACCGGACGATCGTCCCTGAGTCCTTCTCGATCTGGGTGACCTTCCCCACCTTCACGCTCGTCACCTCGACCTCGGCCTGCTTCGGGGGCTTCAGATAGGAGAACACCGGATAGAGCACGGCCGCGATCCAGGCAATGAACCCCCCCGTGAGCGCGAGCTTGAGGAAATCCCGCCTCTGCTGTCCTGGCGCCTGCGGCGCCACAGGCGCCGGTAACGGGACATCCTGCCCTGGTGCGTTGTCGTCCGACCGTGATACCATCACATCTTCCGGCTAGTTGGAGTTATGACATTCGTTGCAGTTCGTTTCCTTCCACGCATCGCCGATATCCACAGGGTGGCGGTAGTCGATGCCTCCCAGGGAGAGCCTGAGCGTGTCCTGCTGGAACTGCTGCGCGAGGATCGTGTGGCACATGTTACAGTCCTTCGAGAGGACCACCCCCCCCTCCGTCACGTGCTTGCCATCGTGACAGCGGAAGCAGCCGGGGTAATACATGTGGCCGATGTTGTCCGTGTATGTCTTCCAGTTCACGCGCATAAACGGGAAATAGTTGCGGCTGTAGATCTTCCGGAGCTCATCGACTGTCCGTTCGATCGCTCCCCTGCTCGAATCGGCAATCCCGGGATGGTTCGACGCATAGAACTCCTCGACGATGAGCTTGATGCTGTCCATCGCCGTGGCGGTGGAGGAGTAGGGGTACTCCAGTGCGCGCACCGAAAGCGCCTTGACACCCGGGAGCGACGGATCGATCCACCCCAGCTCCATCACGTGGTTCACAGAGCGGGCCGGCGCTTGATAGATGTGCGTGGGACGGTTGTGACAGTCGATACAGTCCATCCGGCGCATCGGGCGCTTCTGTATTTCCTCGTCGCCGAGCGTGCTCTCGGTGCTCTTGTAGATCGTCACTGTGCCGTCCGGGTGTTTCGAGCGGATCCAGGGGATGACCTGACGCGCCGAGTCGGCCGGGATGTATGTGAGTTCGTTGGCAATGTTCATGTGCCAGTGGATCCCGGAGGTGGGTCCGGCTTCGATGTTCCCTCCCCCGATCTTGATGAGGAGGTTGAGGGACCACCGGGAGTTCTTCTCATCAGACATGAAGTAGGTGTTCTTGATCTCCTTCTCGCTGAAAAACTGTTTCGGCCAGTGGCACTGCTCGCACGTTTCCTGCGCCGGACGCAGGTTCGAGATCGGTGTCGGGATGGGGCGCGGGTACTTGTTGAACGTCACCGCATAGAGCTGATAGGTGCCCGAGAGCTTGGACCGGACAAACCACCCCGCGCCGGGACCGATATGGCATTTCACGCATCCGACACGGGCATGCGGAGAGTACTGGTACGCGGTATACTCGGGTTCCATGACCGTGTGACAGCTCTCCCCGCAGAACTGATCGGAATCTGTATGCTCATAGGCCTTGAAGCTCCCGAATGCCGAGAACAGGAGGAGCAGAACGGTGCCGATCGCGACAAACCCGAACGCTGTACGGTGGCGGGGATTGTTGAAGTCGATCTGCGGAAGGTGATGTTCGATCGTGATTCCGGCGCGCGCGCGCCTGTGTTCCCGCCATACGCCGAACGCGGCGATGATGAGTCCGAGGACGAGGATCGCCGGCAGTATGACGAACGCGATGATCCCCATGTAGGGCTTCGGAGATCCCGACAGGGTCTCCAGGAGCATCAGGAAGAGGATCAGGCCGAAGCTGATCGCTGCGATGAGGCCTCCCGCAAGGGTCGCGGGATTGTAGAACGAATTCGGTAAGATTCTTCTCATCAATCGATCCTCAGAGCCGGGAGCGATCCCGCGAGACCCCCTAAAGGGGTCCCGCGGGACATCACTGTGACTACTTCTTCGGCGGACCGTGGTGCTCGATCTTCGCCCACATCTCCGCGATCTTGAACCCCTTGAACGTGGGGCTTTCCGAGTTGTGGCACTTCTCGCAGAATTTCGCGTCGGTCTTGTCGGGGAGGATCATTCCCGCCTCCTTCGACTTCGCAATGTCGCCTTTGGTGTGAATCATCTTAAAGCCGGATGCGGCGCCATGACACGCCTCGCACGTCACGCCTTCCTCTTTCTTGAAGCCCGCCTCGACGTTCGTCGCGGCTCCGCCCCCCGTCACGTGACACTTCAGACATTCGGGGCTTTCCGCCGCCGGCTTTTTCAGCCCTCTCTTCGCCGCAAACTCGTCGGCCTGCTTGCTCTTCAAAGTCTCAAACGCCTTGGCATGCGCACTCTTCTCCCAGACCACGTACGCCTCCCCCTTCTCTTTCATCTTGTGGCACATGCCGCAGAACTTCGCCCCGACGTACTTGTTGTCGGCGGCGGCTGTCCCGGCCAGGAACAGGCCGGCGACGACCATCGCGAGCAATGCGTTGAATGTTCTCATGCAGAGGGTCCTCCTTGTGATGTTGGTGGAAAAATGTACGATTTCGCAATGAGATTTGCCATTGGATTCTACCTGTACGCGAACAGCATCGCGTAGATGATCCACACGACAATGCCGAAGCCCAGCCCCAGCGCACTCCATGCAAACGCGCGGATAGTGCGGATGACAATCGGGGGATAGGAGTCCACCAGGTGCTCTTCCAGCTTTCCCGCGTTCACAAGCGATTCATACTCCGCCGGCTTGTCCTCGCGGAATTCCCCGATCGGCATCCGGCCTGTGAACACCACAATGTCCATCGGAAATTTCTCGGGGCGGAGGTGAGTATTGAAGAAATGGACGGTGAAAATAAACCCGACGGCAAGGAGCGCCTCGTCGCTGTGTATGATTGTGGCGACATTGATCGTCCACCCCGGGAGGAGGAGCGTGAAGAATTCGGGAAACCAGAGCATCAGTCCCGTCGAGCCAATGACGCAGATTCCCCAGAACACGGCAAAGTAGTCGAACTTCTCCCAGTACGTCCACCGACCGTACCGCGGCCGGGGTCCCCTGCCCAGGAACCACTTCATCGATGCGGCGAAATCCTTCAGGTCCCCCCTCGTCGGGAGCATCGTATCAGGACCGGTCAGGAGAGCCTTCCACGAGCCATACTCCTTCCTCTTCCGGCGGGCGAGATCATTGAGGTGCAGGATGAATATCATCACCATGAGCACCGCGGCCATCCGGTGGATGTAGCCGGCGGTCTCATAGCCTCCCAGGAGGCGGGAAAGAATCGCCGCCCAGGCGGTGTAGGAGAACTTGAGCGTCATCCCCGTGAGCGCAAGACTCATGAAACTGACTATCATCACAACGTGAAGGATCCTGTTCAGACGGCTGAACCGGAGGTACTGCTTCTCACCCTGCGGACCCTGCGCCGGATGTTCCACACGAGGTCCTCCTTCGTCCGGTATCATGTTTCCTCCTCGGGGCCCGACGTCCCGTTCTTCCGGTGGCGGCGGCGCATCTGGATGGCACGCGGGAGCCAGAGTATCGTGTGAAGCCCGCCGACCACAAACGTGCCGATCAGGAGTCCTGTCATCCCCCAGAATGTGTAGAAGAGGAACGGGTATTTCTGGGGATCGTGGTGCGTCGCATGCGTGAGATATCCGGCGAACCGTCGTGTCGCTCCCGGGTGACACTTCTGGCACGTCGCCACGACGTTCTCTCTGCTCAGGTGCGATTTCGGATCACCGATGGCCCGGATGTCATGCGCTCCGTGGCAGTCGTAGCATTTCGCGGTCTTGGTGTACCCCAGCTGGGACACTTTGCCGTGATAAGTGTCGAAATACGTCTTCGTGATCTCTTCATGACATTTGCCGCACTGTGCCATGATCGTCAGCTTGAACCCCTCGGTGTCCGCGCGCCTGATCGTGTGTGCCGAATGACAGTCGTTGCACACCGGGAGACGCTTGTCCGTTTTCCCGATCTGCGTCGCATGCACGCTTGCATTGAACATCTCCTCGATCCCGTGGTGGCACCGGCCGCAGGTCGAAGGGACGTTCTTCGGGTTGACGCTCGATTCAGGCGCGCCGACCGGCAGGACGCCGTGCGCAGTGTGGCAGTCCGTGCACGTCGCGGTCACGGTCAGCCCGCTCTTCAGCAGTCCCTTCCCGTGGATGCTCTCCTGGTAGCGCTCGATGATGTCGTGCTCGGTTCCCGTGTAGCGGACCGCCGCCTTTTTCCCTTCGCGGTGGCAGCGCGCACAGAGGTCAGGAATGTTCGTCGGGAATGTGGGTGAAGCGGGATCCCGCCTCCCCAGCACACCGTGTGTGCCGTGGCATTCATTGCATACCGGCGCGTTCGGATCGTTCTTCGCGACAAGCATCCCGTGCGTGCTCTTCTGGTACAGCGCGCCGATGTCGGCATGGCAGGAAGAACATTCCACCTTCTTTGTGATTGTTTCGCACGGCCTCACGCGGGACGCATTGACTTCAGAATGGCACTGGCTGCATGCGGTCTTCATATGCCGTGAACCCCTGAGCTCTCCCAGATTGACGAAGAGGGTGCGTCCCCCTTTCGAGGCGCGGACGCCGGGGTCCCCGTGACACTTCATGCAGTCCGCATCGGCCATCCCCTGGTCGTAGAACACCCGGCGGGCCTTGTGCGGCTGGTGGCAATCGACGCACGCCGGGAGGGTGTTCGCCTCTTTTTCCCAGAGCTCCCCCCGGATGATCTTGCGATGGACCGCTTCGATCTGCGAATGGCATTTCGTGCAGGTCGCCGCGATGTTCTTCCGGTTGATCGACGAACGCGGGTCGGTGTGCCGCAGAATCGTGTGCGCCGTGTGGCAGGAGACGCACGTCGCCGCGACCGTGAGCCCTTTTTTCAGCAGCGCTTCCCCGTGAATGCTCTCGGAATAGTTTGTGAGGATATGGTCCTCGTGGATGATACGCTGGCGCTGGACGGGTGATCCCTCCTGGTGGCATTTGCCGCAGACCCACGGGATCCGCTGGGGCGCAACGGCCGACCGGGGGTCCTTCACTCCGACGATGTCGTGAGTGCCATGACAGTCGGGGCACCGGGGGGCGAGCTGGTCACCCCGTGCGATCGCCTGGCCGTGCAGGGATTCGGCGTGCTCCTTCTGCTCCAGGGCGTGGCAGGATCCGCAGTCCACCTTTGAGAGCGGCGAGCCGTGGGGAAGCTCCTTCCCCTGAAGCTCGGCGTGGCACCCGACACAGGGGAGCGATGCATGGATGGAAGCTCCGAATTTTTTCCCGTCGACGAACAAGGGGACGGTCTTCCCTTCCCGCTTTGTCGTAAGAGACCTGTCGCCGTGGCAGCCGAGACAATCCGAGTTTTCCTGAGCCACCGCACAGGGGATACCCCCGGACAGACCCAGGCATGCCACGAGGAGGCATCGCCGCGTTATGGAAGACGTCAGTCGCATCGCCCTTTCAGGTGAGGCTCATGTCGATTCGGATGTTTCGGCCTGCGCACGCTTCCGTTGAATCTCCTCGAGCTCCAGAGGGTGTTCTTCGCCCATCTCTTCTTCCGTCAGCGTCCCCTTCCAGAAGGCGAGGTTGACCGGATAGCTGTCGGGATTGAAAATCACGAAATAGAAGTGCCACACGATGATCGCCAGTGTGGCAAGCCACGCTTCATAGTAGTGGACGGTCCCGGCGACGTCCCACCAGAGCTTCGTCAGGAGTCCCAGGAATGTATTGTCGAACCAGAGGATGAACCCCGTGACCGCCATGACGATCGTCCCCCAGACCAGGGCCCAGTATTCGCTCTTCTCGATGTAGCTGAACCGCCCGAACGCGGGCTTTTCCGATGTGATGCCGAGATTGTACTTCATGACGGCAACAGCATCCCGGAGATCTCCCGGCACAGGGAGCAGATCGCGCAGGAGCTGTTTCCCCCGGGGGACGAACACGACGTAGTAGCAATGATAGAGCCCTGCCAACACGAGAAGCACTGCCGCGATCCTGTGGAGTACCCCCCGTGCCGCGAACATGAGCGGGCTGATCTCACCGATGGGAGCAACCCACCACGCATCGGGGAACTTGAGAGCAAACCCTGTCACGACGAGCGTGATAAAGCTGAGCGCCAGAGTCCCGTGCTGGACCCTCTCGCCGAGAGACATGCGCAGGTAGAGCCGGTGGCCGACATGTTTCCGCGTGAGCAGTCCCCTCCTGTACATCAACTGCCGTCTCGATTTTCTCACGAAGTCGAGGAGGTTGTGCAGGATCATGCCGCCGATGATGACGGCGATGAGGAGTATGTACCCCGTGGAGACAAAATAGAGGATCCCTTGATTGCCTGATGTTGCAGTGACGTGCACCGCCCCCTTCGTGAAGTTCTCGTTCGCACCCGGGTGGCATGTCCCGCATGTCTTCACCAGATTTTTCCTTGAGATCCGGGAGGTCGAATCAGTCGAAGGCTTGATGTCGTGCACGCCGTGACAGCTGGCGCAGTTTGCGACTTCGACCGAGCCCGCTCTTCCCGCAAGACCATGGTAGCTGTCGGAGAAACTCTGGAACCTGTCGGATGCCAGCCCGAATTTCCGGGTCAGCTTCACCGATGCATGGCACGGCGAACAGACCTGGGCCGAAAGGTTTCTCGCCGCGGTGGGGGAACCCTCATCACTCGGCGAGAGGATGTTGTGTTCGCCGTGACAATCGGTACAGGTCGCCGACGCATCCACACCAGAGGCGAACGACGTCCCGTGTATGCTCCCCCGGTACTCCTTAAGCACGTCCGCGTGGCACCGCCCGCAGGTGGCCGCTATGTTCTTTCGCGCAACGTTAGAGGCCGGGTTGATCCCCTTCCTCATCTCATGGCTGCCGTGACAATCGACGCACGTGGCGGCGGCCGTGTTGCCGTTCCGCACCGACCGGGCATGCACGCTCTTTTCGTAACTCGATATGAACCCGGCGGAAGGACCGACCTTCACCCGCACATCCGGGTTGTCCAGGTGGCACCTGAGGCACATGGCAACCACGTTCGAATGGCTGGTCCCGGCGGTCGAATCCGACGTCTTCTTTACGTCGTGTTCGTCGTGGCAATCGATGCAGGTAGGCGCCCCTTTGACGCCGGAGGCGAGCGCGGCGCCGTGGTCAGAGGCCATGAACCTCGCTTCTTCAGCGGCATGGCACCTGGAGCATGTGGCGAGTACAAACTGTTTTCTGGCCTCTGCCGTCTCCGCGGTCACCCTGACCACAGCATGTGTGCTGTGGCAGTCAGAGCAGGCGGCCACGGGGACCCCCCCCTTCAAAGCACCGTGAACACTTCGGCTGAAATGAGCAAACTGCTCCCCGCTGTGGCAAGAGAGGCAGTTTACGGCCCGGATTCTCTTTGCGTGGGGGAGCTCGGACGGATTGAACCCTTCATGACAGGAGATACACTCCAGTCCTGCGTGAGCCGACATGCCCAACTTCCCGGCATCGACGTACAGGGAGATGGTCTTCCCCTTGCGGGACATGGTCGCCCCTTTGTCCGCGTGGCAGGAAAGACAATCGGCGTTTCCTCCCGCGGTGGCGAGGGGGGAAATGAGCAGGAGAAAACCCGAGACAATGAGAAGGGCTTTGAGGTTTGCCGGCATGAACGAGTCCGGGTCAATCAGCATGCCAAGGAAGTTCCATTCATTTTGTTGAATTTCGCCACATTCGCGATTCAACCTGCCGAATTATTCCCATTTTTGCAATACTTCCTTGGGTGGGTTTTCAAGCGTGGGAATCCGGAGAAAAAAGGGGGGGGGAGGATCTGAAGGGGAATCAGGACGTCAGTAGTTCGTCGATTCGTTTTGAGACAACTGAGATCTCCACGGGCTTGTAGAAGACTGAATCAACCCGGGTCCGGATCGCGCGATCGAGAGCTACGTCCTTTTCATTGTACACATAGAGCATAATGACTGGAATTCTCGGGCGGGCGGCTCCAAGAACTTCCAGCCGGCTGAAAAGGCAGTCAGAAGGGACATCGTCAACAATTGCCAGGTCGGCGCCGAAACATGTCGCAAGTCTTTCAAATGTGGCAATGTTCGTCGTCGTGACTGCATGGTACCGGTCCTGGAAGAGGCTGGAGAGGCTGAAACAGAGATTGAGATCCGGGCTGAATATCAATATCGTCTTCCGCCCCTGGCCTGCCGCTCCCATCACCTCGGGATCCGGTTCCCCGACCGCCTGATGTGTGATATTTTCTCCCAATTGACCCTCTCAGCGCAAATGCAGCTCGTTCTCCACATCCTCGTTCCGCAAGAGGATCTCGCGGATCGGGAGGGGCTTCACGGTGAGGACCGGGATGGCAGAAAGGCGGACGACCTTCTCTGCCACGCTCCCCAGCAGGGCATGTCTTACGCCGGTGCGACCGTGAGTCGCCATGACGATCAGGTCCACATTCTCTTCCTGAGAGAACTTCCTGATCTCGGCCGCAGGGTGCCCCGAACGGACGACCTGTGTGAGTTTTATGTCGGGGTCGACGCTCCGGGCGACAAATTCCGCAAGGGAAGCAACCGCCGGACTGGCCCCGCCGTGGTGGCCATGCTCATCTACGTGCAGCAGGAAGATGCGGGAGGCGTACAGGAGGCCGAACGACTGCGCGTACTCCAGCGCTTCGAGCGAATACTGCGAGAGGTCGGTCGTCACAAGTATTTTTCTCAGGTAGACCACTGCGCTCGCTCCGGTTCACCACCGTTAATGTCAAGATATGTGCCAACGGTTACCCGGAAAGGGGTGGAATAAGCGGGGGAAAAACCGCAGACAGGAAGGCAGGAGTGGAAAATCTCAACAGCCCGCGTTCCAAATTGTGGGAATCATCCGGAGGGAATTCCTACGACTGCGAAGGAATGTCGAGCTCTTCGATCTTCCTGTAGAGGGACGAGAGGCTGATCTTCAGGGCTTTCGCCGCCGCCTCCTTGTTGAACGCGTTTGCGCGGAGGACCTGTGTGATGAACTGGCGCTCGAACTCGTCCACAGCCTCCTTCATGGAACGCCGGGGATCGAAGGGATAAAGCGTATCCTGCCGCTGCTCGAAGAACCCGGGGAGTTCGTTTTTGGTGACGAGGTTCCCCTCCGCGAATATCACGGCCCGCTCGATGATGTTTTCCAGCTCCCTGATCTCCCCCTTCCACGAGTGCGCCAGAAGACACTTCATCACCTCGTTGTCCACCCCCCGGACATCCTTGTTCATCTCGCGCGCATACTTCATGACGAAGTGCTGCACAAGGAGGGGGATGTCGTCCCCCCGTTCCGCCAGGGGGGGGAGATTGATTTCGACGATGTTGAGACGGTAGAAGAGGTCCTCACGGTACCGTCCCGCCTCGACTTCCTTTTCCAGGTTCTTGTTCGTCGAGGCGATGATGCGCACGTCGATCGTCTGGGATATGGAGGTCCCCACCGGCGTGATTTCCTTCAGCTCGATCGCGCGGAGAAGCTTCACCTGGAGATGCAGGGGGATCTCGCTCACCTCGTCGAGGAATATGGATCCTCCGTCCGCCGCCTTGAAATACCCGTCCCTGTCGGTCGTCGCACCCGTGAAGGATCCCCTCTTGTGCCCGAAGAGCTCGCTTTCGAACAGGTTCTCGACGATCGCCCCGCAGTTGACGG
>PMDK01000001.1 GCA_003154425.1 Ignavibacteriota bacterium | reverse complement strand
CATCGCGCGGGCGGGCGCCGCGGCGGGAACAGGAGTGTTCAGCAACGGAGATAATATGAGCCTGGTCGGGCTTCTCTCGACGCAGCTCGTACATCATCTCTTCATCCGCGGCAACGGCGATACGCCCGGGGGGCGAATTGCATATACTACACTGATCGATCGTGTTCCGCTCCAACAACTCTCGGGAACAGCATGACACAAGAGGCCATCCGGATTCAAGTCCATGATTTTATTCGCAAGAATTTCCTGTTTGACGAGGCATCACAGCTGGGGGACGACCAGTCTCTGCTCGGCTCCGGGGTCGTCGATTCCACCGGCATCCTTGAACTTATAAGTTTTCTGGAAGAGACCTGCAAAGTGAAATTCGACGACAGTGAGCTTGTGGCGGACAACTTCGACTCCGTCAACAGGATTTCCGCATTTGTTATAAAAAAAATAGCGCAATCGAAGGCCTGATCCATGCTTTTACATGAGTATCTCCGCCGTTCGGCGCGGATAGCGCCGGAAAAGGTGGCACTTGTCTGCGGGGAAACCCGGTCGACGTACGCCGGACTTGCCGCGTCCGCCTCCTCCATCGCCGGACACCTCTGCGCGCGCGGTCTGGGGAAGGGGGAAAGAGTTGCGATTTACATCGACAGCAGCCCGGAAGCCGTTATCGCGGTCTTCGGAGTCCTGGAGGCCGGGGGATGCATCGTCGTCGTCAACCCGGCGACCCAGGCCGACCGCCTGGGATATATCCTGGAGAACTGCGGGGCGAAGTTCCTCGTGTCGTCCATGGAAAAGAAGACGATAGTTGCAAAGGCGTCCGCCGGGTGCACCCGCCCGCCCGAGGTCATATGGACGGGGAAGGGCGAGGAAGAGGAGCCCGGCGAGAGCTTTGGACGCATAGTCAGGGAAGGGCATCCGTCTCCGAACGTGCGGCTCATCGACGCGGATCTGGCGGCGATTATCTATACGTCGGGATCCACGGGACGCCCGAAAGGCGTGACGCTTCTGCACCGCAACATCGACACGGCGGTAGATTCCATCGCGGAATACCTTGAGAACAACGCCGGGGATGTGATCCTCGGGCTTCTCCCTCTTTCGTCGAGTTACGGTCTCCTCCAGGTTCTCGTGACGTTTCGCACGTCGGGCAGGGTCGTTCTGGAGAAAGGGCTGGGGTACCCGTACGAAATCATCAAGCGTCTCAAGGAGGAGAAGGTGACGGGGTTCGCCGGCGCTCCGACGATGTGGGCGATCCTCCTCCGCCTCGACGGCCTGGAAAAGGAGGACTTTTCTTCGCTCCGGTACATCACCAACGCCGCCGCGGCGATGCCGGCAAGTTTTGTCCCGAGGCTGCGCAAGATCTTCCCCTCGACCAGGATCTATCTCATGCACGGGTTGACAGAATGCCTGCGGACGACGTATCTCCCCCCGGAAGAGATCGAGACGCGGAGCACGTCCGTGGGGTGCGGCATGCCCAACATCGAGCTCTGGGTCGAAGATGCCGACGGCCGGAGGCTCCCTCCGGGCCACGTCGGTGAGATGATCGTCCGGGGATCGACACTCATGCAGGGATACTGGAACGATCCGGAAGGTACCGCCAAGGCCCTCATCCCGGGGCGTTATCCATGGGAAAAGGTCCTCCGGACGCGCGATCTCTTCACGATGGACGACGAGGGATATTTCCATTTTGTCGCCCGGTCGGACGAGCTTATCAAAAGCCGCGGGGAAAAGGTGAGCCCGATAGAGGTGGAAGACGTCATATACACGCTCGAGGGGGTGCAGGAAGTGCGCGTTATCGGCGTGCCTGATCCCGTCCTCGGACAGGCCATAAGGGCTGAGATTGTCCTGAAGGACGGGCGTTCCCTCGAGCAGCAAGAAGTGAAAGCCCACTGCCGTCGCTTTCTGGAGGATTTCAAGGTACCGCAGGTTGTTGCATTTGTCACGTCCCTCCCGAAGACACAGGGAGGAAAAATCAAGCGCACCGATCCAGCCTGAAGAAAATCTCAGGGTGTGTTCTTTCTATTCCTTTTCCCCCTTCTCCTGTTGTTGGACTATACCAGGTGAAAGCAAGACCCGTGCCATGATCACGGGATAAGGATATCCAGTTTTCCAAATCGCTATATTTTGCGGCTTTTCTTGCTTGACTTTTGTCTGAAATTAGAGTATGATGGTCAAGCCAAAAATAATTGCGAATTCGCCCAAAGAATAGCCAGAATGAAGATCCTCGCTCCAGTTGGTCTTGCTTGCGCTGCCCTTTTGCTTGTCGCCGGCCACTCCTTGGCGGCAACGGGGTTCCATGTGGCCACAACCGGACAGGCATCCGGTTCAGGAAGTTCCTCCAGCCCCTGGGATCTTCGAAGCGCGCTGAACCAGCCGTCGGCAGTCCACCCCGGGGACACGATATGGGTTCACGGCGGCACGTACGCCGGTACATATTCGACAAACCTGAACGGCACGTCCTCTCAGCCGATCATCGTCCGCAACTGGAACAATGAGCGGGTGACGATCGACGGAGAGAATTCCAACGGCGCTCAGATCTTTGTGATCGGCGGATCGTACACGTGGTACTGGGGGCTCGAGGTGATGAGCTCGGACACGCTGCGTCAGTCCGCGCAGGACGGACCGTGGCCGACGGACATCGGGCGCGGCGAGGGCGTGCAGATCATGCAGACGGGGACCTCGGGGACGGGGACGAAGTTCATCAACATGATCGTGCACGACACGCGTCAGGGCTTCTCGTACTGGACGCAGGCGGCGGACTCGGAGATCCACGGGTCGCTGATCTACTACAACGGGTGGAAGGGGGCGACGGACCGCGGGCACGGGCACGGGGCGTACGTGCAGAACCAGACGGGGACGAAGCTGCTTTCGGACAACATCGTCTTCCGCAACTTCAGCCACGGGTTCCACGCGTACGGGTCGGACACGGCGTTTCTGAACAACATCCAGTACGTGGGCAACACGTCGTTCTCCAACGGGGACATCGGCGGGGCGTACGCGAGGAACTTCCTGACGGGGGGCGGCTCGGTGGCGCAGAACCCGGTGTGGGACGCGAACATGACGTGGGCTCCGTGGGGCAACGAGATCAACGCGCTGGGTTACGAGGCCGGGTGCACGAACGCCAAGGTGACGAGCAACTACCTCGTCGGCTCTTGCAAGTCGCTCTCCGTGGTCGCCTGCACCGGGATGACGATGACCGGCAACCAGTTCATCGCGCAATACCTTCCGGACGGCTTCACGAGCGCGGACTACCCGTCGAACACCTTCGTCACGTCGCAGCCGACGAGCGGCGTACAGGTCTTCGTGCGGAAGAACAAGTACGAGGCGGGCCGGGGGAACATCACGGTCTACGCATGGGACGGACGCAGCTCGGCGAGCGTGGACGTGTCGAGCGTGCTCGCCGTGGGGGCGACGTACGAGGTGCGCAACGCGCAGAACTTCTTCGGAAACGCAGTCGCGACGGGGACCTACACGGGCGGGTCGATCACCGTGCCGCTGACGGGGCTCACTCCCTCGGCTCCGGTGGGGATGGCGGCGCCGGCCTCGACCGGAGCGCAGTTCAACGCGTTCGTCCTCCTGACGACCTCGGGCGGCGGAGGCGGCGGCGGGACCGCGCCGACCGCGCACTTCACGAACTCGCCGAGCCAGACGACGGTGGGCCAGACGGTGACGTTAACGGACGGCTCGACCGGCGGCCCGACCTCGTGGGCCTGGACGTTCGGCGACGGCGGCACCG
>PMDK01000338.1 GCA_003154425.1 Ignavibacteriota bacterium | reverse complement strand
AGAAGCGTTTCGTCGCGATGCACCATCCGTTTACCGCCCCCCATCCGGACGACCTCGGAATGCTGGAGACCGACCCCGCCAAAGCGCGTGCGCGTGCGTATGATCTCGTCATGAACGGCAACGAAATCGCGGGAGGGAGCATCCGCATACACGACAGGACGCTGCAGCAGCGGGTGTTCTCACTTCTCGGCATAGGCCCCGAAGAAGCCGGGGCGAAGTTCGGATTCCTTCTCGACGCGTTCAGGTACGGCGCCCCTCCCCACGGGGGGATCGCCTTTGGGTTCGACCGGATGGCGATGCTGCTGACGGGGATGAAATCGATTCGCGAGGTGATGGCGTTTCCAAAGACCGCAAGCGCTGTCTCACTCATGGACGACGCCCCCGGGGGCGTGGACGAAAAGCAGCTCCGGGAGCTTCACATCAGGATCATCTGATGAAAGAACGGATCCGGATCGCCAGCGGACAGGGGTTCTGGGGGGATCTCCTGACCGCGCCACTTGACCAGGTCACAAAGGGGGAGATCGACTACCTCGTGATGGACTACCTCGCCGAGGTGACCATGTCCATCCTGCAGAAGCAACGAGCCAAGAATCCCGCGCTCGGTTACGCCCGTGATCTTGTACCGCTCATGGAGCAACTCCTCCCTCTGCTTGTGAAGAAAAACATCCGGGTGATTACCAATGGCGGAGGTGTGAATCCCCTCGCGTGCAGGGACGCGATATTCGCGGTCGCCCGAACGCTGGGGATCTCGGGGCTCTCCATCGGAGTCGTACTGGGGGACGACATACTCGGCCGGCTCGGAGATCTGCGCGGAGGCGGGATGCCGCTGAAGAACATGGAGACGGGGGAAGACCTCGGCGCGGTCATCGACCGGGTCATGAGCGCCAATGTCTATTTCGGGGCTGCGCCGATCGTGGAAGCACTCGGCCGGGGGGCGGCGATCGTCATTACAGGGCGGACCACCGACACCGGCCTCACGCTCGCTCCGATGGTGCATGAATTCGGATGGAAGGCGGGGGACTGGAACAGGTTTGCGGCCGGGACGGTTGCCGGACACATACTCGAATGCGGGGGACAGGCGAGCGGGGGAAATTTCTCCGCAGACTGGCGGGCCGTCCCGGACCTGGCTCACATCGGATTCCCCATCGCCGAAGCGTCCCCGGACGGGAGCGTCGCGATAACCAAACACAGGGGGACGGGAGGTCTCGTTTCCGTGCAAACTGTCAAGGAGCAGCTCCTCTACGAGATCGGCAACCCCGCGGAGTACATTACCCCCGACTGCATTGCGGACTTCACGACAATTCAGCTGAGCCCCGATGGGCCGGACCGCGTTCTGGTCAGAGGGGTGAAGGGGCGTCCCGCGACGGACTCCTACAAGGTGTCGATGTCGTACCTCGACGGGTATACCGCCGCAGGCACACTGACGTATGCGTGGCCGGATGCGCTGGAGAAGGGACGGGCCGCCGACGAGATACTCAGGAGGCGCATGCAGGACCTCGGACTTCGCTTCGAGGAAATCCGGACGGAGTTCCTCGGCTACAACTCCTGCCACGGCCCGCTCGCGGTCCCCCAGGGGGAGGTCAATGAGGTCGTCGTCCGGATCGGCGTGAGGGGGAAGGATCGCGGAGCTGTTGAACGGTTCGGAAAGGAGATTGCTCCGCTGATACTTACCGGCCCCCCCTCGGTCACCGGGTTTGCGGGCGGCCGCCCCAAACCGAGCGAAGTCATCGCGTACTGGCCGGCGTTGCTCCCGAAGTCCGCCGTGCAACCGGAGGTTGTCGTCAAAACAATCTGAGGCCGTGCTGTGAAGATCAGGCTGCTTGACATAGCCCATGCGCGCTCGGGTGACAAGGGAGACACCGCGAACATCGGCGTCATCGCACGGCGGGAGGAGTACTACCCGTTGCTGGTGAAGTATCTGAGTGCCGAGCGCGTCAGGGTCCATTTCGCGGGGATCGTCCTGGGGCGGGTTGAACGGTTCGAGCTCCCGAACCTGGGGGCGCTCAACTTCCTCCTCCACGAGGCGCTGGGAGGAGGCGGGACCCGGTCGCTGAAAAACGACGCGCAGGGTAAGACGCTCGGGAGCGCGATGCTCCGGATGGAACTCGACATAGAAGAACAACTTATCGTGAGAGGGGACAACGATGTTTGACGTGCAGAAACTCCGTATCAAGGGTTTGAAGGACAGGCTTCACTCGCTCCGGGGGTATCTTTGACATCGATGGGAAAGAAAAGGAGGTCGGCGAGCTCCAGAAGAAGACCGAAGCACCGGAGTTCTGGAACGACAACGTCGCGGCACAAAAAGTGATGCAGGTGATCAGCGCCCGCGGCGAATGGGTCGGGGGGTGGAACGGTCTGCGCCGCACGCTCTCGGACGCTGAGTCGCTCCTGGAGCTTGCCGAGGAATCGAATGACGAGTCGCTGTCGGCGGAAATCGACGCCGAGCTGGGACTCGTGGAACAGGGGATCGGGGATCTTGAATTCCGCAACATGCTCAGCGGCGAGGATGACGAGCGTAATGCCATTCTGACGATCCACGCGGGCGCCGGGGGGACGGAAGCGCAGGACTGGGGAGAGATGCTCCTCCGGATGTATCTCCGGTGGTGCGAGCGAAAAGGGTTCAACACCGCGCTGGTCGACCGCCAGGACGGGGACGGGGCCGGCATCAAGAGCGCCGCGGTGGAAATCACGGGAAAGAACGCGTACGGGTACCTGAAAGCCGAGAACGGAGTGCACCGGCTGGTCCGGATCTCTCCGTTCGACGCCAATGCGCGCCGGCACACGTCGTTCGCGTCGGTGTTCGTTTATCCGGAACTTGACGACGACGTGGAGATCGAGATCAATCCCGCCGACCTGAAGATCGATACATACCGCTCGGGGGGGAAAGGGGGGCAGAATGTGAACAAGGTAGAGACGGCCGTCCGGATTACGCATGTCCCGAGCGGGATCATCGTCGCCTGCCAGCAGCAACGTTCGCAGTTCCAGAACAAGGAGCGCGCGCTCAAGATGCTGAAATCGCAGCTGTACCAGCGCCGGAAGGACGAAGAGGAAGCCCGTCTTGACGTGATAAACCGGACGAAGAAGAAGATCGAATGGGGGAGCCAGATCCGCTCCTACGTCTTCCATCCGTACAACATGGTGAAGGACCATCGCACGGACGCGGAGACGAGCAACGTGCAGGCGGTGATGGACGGCGATCTGGACGAATTCATCAAGGCGTATCTTATGCAGTTTTCGGGAAAGGGTTCCTGACGGACCGATGAGCTATGTCTCTTTCATCGCAGGACGCTATCTCAGATCGGGACGCAACGACGGCTNNTCTCGTTCATCACCGCGATCGCGACCCTCGGGGTGATGCTCGGGACGGCGACGCTTATCATCGCTCTCAGCGTGCTCGGGGGGTTCGAACGGGACATCACTGAAAAGGTGGTGGGCTTCACAAGCCACGTGCAGGTCCTCGGTTTCCAGAACCAGCCTCTCAGCCACCAGGAAGAGAACACGTGGCTGATGGAGAGAAAGATCCCCGCCGTCCAGTCGGTCGCCCCGTTCGTCGCCCGCGAGGCACTCATCCGTTCGAGGGAGGGGGTGGACGGCATACTGCTCAAGGGGATCGATCCCCTGCGCGACAATTCCACGACCCGGCGCTATCTTGTGGCGGGACGGTATGACCTGGACAGGGAGCAGGGGGGGACTGCGAAGATCGTCCTCGGGAGGAAGCTTGCCGCAAAGCTCGCTGTCGATGTCGGAGACCGGGTCACGGTGTTCGGGATCAGCCGGATCACGGCGCAGGGGCAGCCGCGCGTGATGCAGTTCCGGGTGACCGGGATCTACGAGAGCGGGATGGCTGAATACGACGACGTCTATGCGTTCACGGACCTGCGCGACGCCCAGTCGCTCTTCCAGCTGGGCGATGCGGTCACGGGGTATGACCTCCTCCTGACGCATGTGGACAGCGCGTGGGCTGTCGCCGGGGAAGTCCAGGACCTGCTCGGGTACCCGCACTACGGCAGGACGGTCTTTGACACGTACCGCAACCTCTTCAGCTGGATCGATCTCCAGAAACGGCCTGTCCCCATCATACTCGGGCTGATTATCATCGTCGCCACCGTCAACATCATCGGGACCCTTCTGATGATGGTCCTGGACAAGACCAGGGAGATCGGCGTGCTTGCGGCGATGGGCGCTTCCCCCTGGGGGATTACACGCATCTTCGTCCGCCAGGGGATGACAATCGGCATCGCCGGGACCGTGCTGGGGAATGCGCTCGCGTTCGCACTCTGTTACGCACAGAAGGAGTTCCGGTTCTTTTCCCTCCCGAGCGACATCTATTTCATGACGTCGGTCCCAATACTCCTCCGGCCGGAGTACTTTCTTCTTGTCTCGGGTGCGACGCTGCTCCTGTGCCTCGCCAGCTCCCTGCTGCCGGCACGGCTGGCGTCCCGTTTGCACCCCGTCACCGCCATACGGTTTTCCTGAAATGGGCTACGAGAGATTCATAGCGCAGCGCTACCTGAGATCGAAGCGCCAGCTCAGGTTCATCAATATCATCATGATGGTGTCGGTCACGGGGATCACCGTCGGGGTGGCGGCCCTTACCATCGTCCTCTCCGTGTTCAACGGCTTCAACAGCGTCGTGACAAACGTGCTTGTGGGGTTCGACCCCCACGTCCGGATCGAGGCGGCACGGGGCCGCGCCCTTCACATGACCGACAGCCTCCTGGAGAGCCTGAAGAGCGACCCCCGGATTGCCGCCGCGGCCCCCTATATCGCCAGCAAAGCGCTTCTCCTGACGCCCCACGTGAACAGGGTCGTCCTTGTCAAAGGGGTGGTGGATTCCACGATCAACCTGGTTTCCGGGGTCAAGAAAAGAATCGTGCTCGGGGCATTCCGCCTCCGCGACTCGCCGGAATCCGGGGGGATCGTCCTGGGGCTCGCGCTTGCCGACAGGCTGGGAACGATGGTGGGATCGGAGCTGACAATTGTCAGCCCTGTCGGTGTTGACGCGATGATGACACAATTCGGGGAGCCGCTCTCGCGCAAATGCACGGTCGCAGGAATCTATGACTCGAACAACAAGGACTATGACGCGCATTACGCTTTCATCTCGCTCGAGTCGGCGCGGCAGCTTTTTCAGTACGGTGACAGCTACAGTGGAATCGAGGTCCGCCTTCATGACCTGGAGGAAGCGGACAACGTGAAACACTCCCTCCAGGCGCGCCTGGGGGACGGTTATACCGTCTCGACATGGTACGATCTCCACCGCGATCTCTACTCGGTGATGAAAATCGAGCGGTGGACCGCGTACATCATACTCTGTCTGATTGTGGGGGTCGCGACGTTCAATGTCCTCGGGTCGCTGACGATGGGGATCATCGAAAAGCGGCGCGACATCGGCGTGCTCAAAGCGCTCGGCGCGACCCGGACGAGCATCATCCGGATATTCATGTTTGAGGGGATCCTGGTGGGACTCCTCGGCACCGCAGCCGGCGTGTTGATCGGGGTCGTCGTCTGCCTCCTGCAGATCCGGTACGGTCTTTTCCCCCTCGACCCGACCGTCTACATCATCCCTGCCATCCCCGTCGAGCTGCGCTGGACCGATTTTGTGGCCGTCGTCCTCGCTTCAATGACGCTCAGCACGCTCGCATCCCTCTACCCCGCCCGCAGGGCCGCCCGCCTCCTGCCGGTCGACTCCATACGCTGGGAGTAATGCAATGACTCAGACAGGGGAATCCGTCATCGAGGTGCGTCAGGTCACCAAGACATTCCCGTCCGGCGAAGGGAGAGACGGGAAGCTTATCGTCCTGCGCGGGATCAGTCTGGATGTGCGGAGGGGGGAGATCATCGCGGTCGTGGGGGCCTCCGGCGCCGGGAAAAGCACGCTCCTGCACATCATCGGTACGCTCGAAAAGCCGACTTCGGGGAGCGTGGTCTATGAGGGGGCGGATGTTTTTGCCATGGGTGACGAAGAACTTGCGCGGTTCCGGAACAGGCGGATCGGGTTCATCTTCCAGTTCCATCACCTCCTCCCCGAGTTCACAGCTCTCGAAAACGTCGCCATGCCTGCTCTCATCCAGGGGAAAAAACTCTCGGAAGTGCGGGCGCTGAGCATGGACCTGTTGCGGGAGGTGGGGCTCGAGGGCCGAATTGACCAGAAATCACCCAGGCTTTCCGGCGGGGAGCAGCAACGGGTCGCCGTTGCCCGGGCCCTGGTGAACTCGCCGAAAGTGATACTGGCAGATGAGCCTTCCGGAAACCTGGATAGCGAAAACGCGAGGAATTTGCACCGATTGATCTGGGATTTGAGCAGAAACAGGGGACAGACGTTTATCGTCGTCACTCATAATGAGTCTCTCGCAAGGCAGGCTGACAGGATCATACATATCGCCGACGGGGTCATCCGGGGACAATAAATGAAAAAGGACTTGACAATCTCCCGGAAATGTATAAATTGGGAATTGACCTTTACGACAGTTTCTCCCCTGACTGTTGTACGGAACATGGTCAAGCCCGGCGTTCCCCCCAACGCTGGGCTTTTTATTACACGCTGAACATGAGGAGTCAAAAACGTGGCAAAGCCGATCAGGAAACAGGCACGCAAGAGTGAGCAGAAGCACAGATCACTCATCAGTGAACCGCTCCCGCTTGGACGGGAGAACTACTTCATTCTGGGCGCAGGCATCCTGGTGATAGTGGCCGGATACCTTGCCATGCTCGAGGGGTCTGTCGAAGGGTTCCTCCCGCTTGTCCTCTCTCCCATACTCCTGGTGACCGGGTATTGCGTCGTCATCCCGATCGGCATAATGTACCGGAAGCCCGCGCCGAAGGGGCCCGCGGTTCCCGAATCCCTGGGGCAGGCCTGACGCCCGGCATCCCCGGTCCAGGCAGGGCCGACAGACTCCGCCTGCCATGATCCCTCACGTACACCCCGTGCCCGGGCGGATGGCTCTCGCCTTCTTCCTGCTTGCGGTCGGCGTTGCACCTCCGGCCGGTCTCTCACAGAACAGGCCGGCCCTTTTCCGGGACTTCCTTTCACAGTACACCGGCAAGGAAATACTCCTCATCACCATGTCGTCGGACTCCCTTCAATTCGACGATGCCGATTCGACCCAGAAATTTGTCGTCGTCCTCGATGAAGTCGGTGATGACGTTCTCATCGTGCACAGGACGACTGACAGCGACAGAAGATCATTCGCTTACCCCGTCGCCGACATACGGCGGGTCACGTATCTCTTCGGGAGGCGCCCCTACAGGCGCATCGTTGTGGAGATGTTCTGACCGTTCAGCCGCCCTCCCCGCCTTGAACATCACGCGCTTTTTCCGTACGTTTGTGGATTGATTCCAGGATACCGATGAAAGGACTGCGGCATTCTCTGGCCGTGCTCGTCACGGGCACCGGGCTGTTCACGGGGGCTCATGCTCAAGATTCGGCGTTCGCCGCTGCAACGAACCTGCGTGTGTACCAGTCCCTGGCGGCGTCGCTGGCAGATTCGCTCGCGAACCTGCTCGTCACGGCGGACTCACCGCGGGTCTCAGTGAGAATCGCGCCTCCGGACGTCGCGTGGTTTCTTCAGGACGCAGTCGAGCGCCCATTCCGGGGAAGGAATTGCGTCATTTCGGGGAACGATTCCGCCCGCTACAGTGTGGAATTCGGTGCCGTACAGATGGCGGTACAATATTCAAACCTCCGGAGAAACGGTTTTTTGGGGTCGAGGGTAGTTGACAGGTCGATCGTGCTCCTTGCCCGTTTGCGCCTTGTTGATCGCGTTCCGGGGATCGTGGTCATGACGGGCGAACGGAGGGGAGTGTTCTCCGACACGATCGGCCTTTCGGAGGTTGAAAGGGTCGAACACGCAGCAGTTCCTGCAACCCGGGGATCAATCCCCCCGGAGGACTTTTTTTCCGGGATCGCTGAACCGCTCGTCATCGTCGGGGCGGTCGCGGTCGCGATATTCCTTTTGTTCACCGTGCGGAGTTGATGATCCCGGGAGAAGCAAGGGGGGAGCGCTGGCTCAGGTGGGCGGGCCTGACCGCCTTCACGGTGTATTGCTGCTGGGCGCTCCTGATGGATCGCGGGGGTGGACCTGCTGGAGAGCCGGGAGCCGCGCCGCCGGAGGGAAGGTCGTTCAGCGAAATTCGGTTTCTGGCGCTCGGCGACGTCAATCTTGGCCGCCGGGTCGGACAGGTGATTCTGAAGGGGGATACGCTCTATCCGTTTGCGCGGGTTGCGGACACACTCCGGGCCTATGACGTCGTGTTCGCGAATCTCGAGTCCAACATCTCGGACCAGCATGGACGGACCGAGCACCCGCGGAACAATATGATTTTCACGGCGCCCCCGGCGGCGGCACAGGCTCTGAAACGGGGAGGCGTCCGCGTCGTCGCCACCGCGAACAACCACGCACTCGATTTCGGAGTGTCCGCCCGGGACCAGACGATCCGGTATCTGGACAGCGCGGGGGTCTTCCACTGCGGGACGCCGGGCAAGGGAGAGAGTCTTTACCACCCCGCACTGTTCCGGGCGAACGGGATCCGGATGGCGTTCTTTGCCGTCACCGATCTTATGAACGGCAGGGGGGTGAAGTGGAATGATCTTGTTGCGGGGGCTGACACGGGGGGATTGCTTCCGTCAATCCGCGCGGTCAGGGAGACCACCGACGTCGTGGTTGTTAGTTATCACGGAGGAGTTGAGTATGCACCGAAGGCGTCGGAGAGGACGCGCATGTTTGCCCGCCAGGTGCTCGAGGGGGGGGCCGACATCGTGCTGGGACACCACCCGCACATCCCTTACGGAATCGAGACCGCGGGGGGGAAGGTTGCGGCCCATTCGCTGGGAAACTTCGTCTTCATGCAGCCTGACCGCACCTGGACCCGGTTCAGTTTCGCGCTCTCGTTCGACATCATCCGCGACGCGACGGGGACGCGCATCCGCTCCCTGCGGGCGCTCCCTCTCCGGGCCGGCTTCCAGCCTGAATTCCTCCCGCCGGGGAGTGAGGCTGCGCGCATCAGGCAGCGCATCAGACTCTTATCATCACAGGATGTCCAGGAGCATATGACATGGTGAAAGCATTCTTTCCGCTGGTACTGCTCGCCGCTGCAGTCCTCGCTGCGGGCTGCGGCTCGGGAGATCAGGCCACAACGCTCACCGCCGATGAACGGTTCGATCGGGCAAAGGTCCTTTTCGAGAAGGAGGACTACCTGGATGCGATAAACGAATTCACGATCATCACCCTCCAGTTCCAGGGAAGCCAGCACGCGGCCGATGCCCAATTTTTCCTGGGGGACTGCCGCTTCAAACGGGGGGAGTACCTGCTCGCTGCCTTCGAATACGGGGTCATGAAACGGAGCTATCCCGCAAGTCCGCGCGTCCCCGAGGCACAGTATCGGTTGGCGATGTCGTACTACGAGATCTCCCCCCGGTCCTCACTTGACCAGCAGTACACGCGCAAGGCGATCGACGAATTCCAGTCGTTCGTGGAGTATTACCCTTCGAACCCGCTCGCTGCGGATGCCGAAGCCAAGATCAAGGAGCTGGACGGAAAGCTGGCCAAGAAACTCTACGATGCCGCCAGGCAGTACGTCATCCTCGAGCGGTACACGGCTGCGCTCCGCTATTTCGACGACGTCATCGACCAGTATCATGACACCGACTGGGCTCCCCTCGCCTTCCTGGACAAGGTCGACGTGCTCATTAGCCGAAAGAGGTTTTCCGATGCGCAGACGAACCTCTCCCGATTTCTCTCCCGGTATCCCAACAGCGTCCTCCGGGGGAGGGCCGATGACCTTCAGGAACGTATTTCGAAAGAACTGAAAAACGCCCCCCTGAAGACGGGGATGGGGACGGCGTCGCTCCCGGGCTCACCTCCCCTGACCCGGGTGGAACGATGACCGGGAAACGCGTCACGGACTCGCAGGTAATCACCACGCAGCTCGTCCTGCCCAATGACACCAACGGTCTCGGGAATCTGCTTGGCGGCACACTCATGCACTGGATAGACATCGCGGCGGCGATTGCCGCGCAGAGACACGCGGACCGCGTGTGTGTCACCGCTTCGGTGGACGAAATCAATTTCCACCATCCCATCCGGCTCGGAGACGTTGTGACGCTTCAGGCGTCCGTCAACCGCGCCTTCCGCACATCGATGGAGATCGGCGTCGTGGTCACGGCCGAGTCGAGATCGGGTCACAACACCAGGCGCGCCAACAATGCCTACCTGACGTTTGTCGCAATCGATGAATCGGGGAAGCCTGTGGATGTCCCTGGGGTCATCCCGGAGAGCCAGGACGAGATCCGGCGATTCGACGAAGCGCTCGTCCGCCGGGAGCGCCGGCTCGCGCGCAGAAGCTCATAAGCGGGGTTCGCAACGGTTAGTCCTTTCCAAAACTTCCTGCAGGATTCACTCTTCTTCCGCTTTCCCCGGCGGCGGGTGATGGTCGGGCTCTGTGCCGTCAACATGCTCTGGCTGCAGGTTCTGTACGCGCAGCGCCTGTACACCTCATTCAGCCAGGTGGCCGAACGCGCGCTCGGGTTCACCCCCGCGGGGCTGGCAGTGCGGCAGCGTCAGGGGGGGGGACGGGCGGAAATCGCGGTCCTTTCCCAGGCACCGCCAGGCCTCCATATTTTCGGGATGGAGGATTCGGGTGACATCATCCTCCTCGGCTCAACTCCGCTCGCAGGGGAGCGGAGAGGGCTCACCCGGTCGGACGCCGGTGGTGAAGGAGGGTATCTCTCCCTGACATCGGACGGTAGAGCGGTGTCCGTCCTCAGGGAGAAGGGGATGGAGTTCGCGGAAACGCTGATCCCCATCCCTGTCAGATCGCAGCGCATCGCGCTTGCAGACATCGACGGCGACGGGCGGAAGGACGTGCTTCTCTACGGGAGGAACAGGGCGGGCGTGTCCACGCTCCTCGGGAAACCCGGCGGAGGTTTCGCTCCGGGACCCGAACTCTTCAGCGAGGTCTCCGTCAGCGATCTCAGGACAACGGACATCAACGGTGACGGGATCCCTGACGTCCTGCTCTGCGACTGGCTTTCCAACCGGCTTATCCTGTTTTACGGCATAAGCAGGATGGTGTTCTCTGAACAGGTGACCGTGGATATCCCGGGAGAGCCCGCGGCGGTTGCATGCACGTGGCTGGAGCGGCGCCGGATGCTCGGCGTGGCGGTCGCAATTCCCTCGGACCGGAAAATCCTCTTCCTGCGGGCTACTCCTTCCGGCGATGTCGTTATCGATGCGACGATGCAAGTGCCCGGGCGGCCATCGTCGGTGGAGTTCGCTTCTGTCAACGACGATGCATTCCCCGATATTGTGGCCCCCGCGGAAGAAGGGACGATCGTTTCCACAGGCGCAGGTGGTTTTCAGTTCAACCCTCCGACGCTTCTCGGCCCCGGCGCGGTGCCCGCGGGGTGGGCCCTGGCGAGCCTCGACGGAGACGGGCGAACCGATTTCGCCGTGGCGGAGCGGACATCAAAGCGTCTTGTCCTGATGGCGAACGCGGAGCACTCCCCCAGGACAGCGTGGCCTTCCACGTACGCCGCCGGGAGCAGGCCACGCGGGCTTCTCGCCAGGGATCTGGACGGCGACGGACTCGTCGACATCGCGGTGGCAAACTCGAATTCATCGACGGTCTCGATTCTCTTCAACAGGGGACACGGGAGGTTCAGCGGGGGGGCGATGGCGTTCGTGTCCGACCGGCCCGCCCACCTGACGTGCACTTTTCCCATCTCCGGCGATCCGCCCGCGCTCGTAAGTTCTCACACATCGAACGACAGAGTCGGAGTGCTCGCACTGGAAAGCTCGCCGCTCCGCGCTTCTACGATCGCGATCCCCACCGGGTCACAGCCGTATGTGCTCAACGCCTGGATCGACAGCGTGTCGCTCAAGCTGCTGCTCCGGTATGGATGGCGGGAGAAGAAAGCCGTCTCGCTGGCCGTGTTCGAACAAATCAGCGGCGGGCAGTTCCTGGAGCGGAGCATGCGTTTCAGCCCGACGGACCAGATCGCTGCCGCCACGATGGAACGATCGTCCAGCGGTCCGACATACACCGTCGCGTACATCACAACAATCCCTCCCGGCCGCACCTCCACACTTCAGTCCGCCGAGGTGACGCCGTTTTTCAAAATCGGCAGCATCAAACCCGGACTGACGTTCGGCGATTCCACCTCGTCCACCATCGGCATCATCCCGGCAACACTGCGACAGGGGGGAGGGAGGGATTATATCGTTGTCCTGGGAAAGCCTGTGAACGCTCTTATGCTTGCCTACCGGAACCCCGACGGTTCATTCCGGAACGATCCGGAGTGGATCAGAAACGTCTCAGTGGAGGGGGATGATGATATCATCGTNNCGCTCCTCGTTGGCATCGCGATCGGCGCACTCGTCTCCGGGAGAGTGAAGGACCTCGTTCTCTCCCGGCCCGACGAGGGGACGGTGTCCATTCTTTTCGATCCGTTCAAACGGTGACCGGGCTCTCCACTCCTTGAACACGATGACCGATCATTTACACACACAGGGAAGAACGGCAGCCGTGTTCTGGGCGCTTCTTCTTCTTGCCGTACCCGGTCCGGCCCAGCAGCGTTCACCTGCAGCAGCTATGCGGACTGAAGCGCACCGAATACTTACCTCCCGTTTTTCGGCGGCCGGAAGCGAAGGACTCCCGGTCAAGTGCGGGCTCCCCATCCTCTCGACGGCGATCCGCGAGCGCGCGTCACTCGGCGCGGATGAACGCTCGGCGCTTGCATCGGTGCTTCAGAGAGCCGAACGGCAGACAAGCATCATCGCCGACAGCGGCCGCTTCAGATTCCATTTCGACACCACGGGGGCGGATGCGCCTGCGCTGCTCGACGCGGCCGGGCAGAGGGTCCCGGGAACCGCGCGGGCGTTCGTCGATTCGGCCGTCGCGATCATGGCGCACGTCTATCAATTCGAAATCGGGACGCTGGGCTTCCAGGCTCCCCCGAATGACGGGACGATCGGGGGCGGACCGGAATACGATATCTACATTTACGACCTCGGCCCCGATACATACGGCCTCACCACGCCCGATGTGTTCGTGGCGGAAGGAGGCATGTCGACGACGTTCATGGAGATCCACAATGATTTCTCGTTTGTGTCGCCCCCGGCGAACCGCGGGATCCCCTCGCTGCGGGTGACGCTGGCCCACGAATTTCATCACGCGATACAGATCGGATCATACGGCTACTGGACGAACGATGTCTGGTTTCATGAGATCACATCCGTGTGGATGGAGGATGTCGTGTACCACGGCGAGAACGACTATCTGAATTATCTCTTCAGCGGTGACAGTCAGTTCAAGCTGCCGGGAACTCCCCTGACGGCGTATGACTACATCATGTACAGCCGGGGCATCCTGGGAAAGTACTTCACGAAGAGGTTCGGGCACGACACGATGCTGCACATCTGGCAGAACATACACTCGATGGCGCCGCTCCAGGCCATCGACCTCACGCTTCACCAGCTGCCGTCTTCCACGACACTGAGCGTCGCGTTCGCGGAATGGACACTCTGGAATTTCTACACCGGAGTGCGGGCCGACAGCGTCACGTACTACGACGAAGCGGCGCACTTCCCGGTGATGAAGGAAACATACTATGACCTCATAAGCCCGACCCAGCAGGTCACCGGCTCTCTTTCCTGTCTTGCAGGCGCATATTTCGGGTACTCGACGGGGACGGACACGGTCACGGTGGCTCTCTCGAACCTCAGCGCGGACTGCCAGGCGAACTCACCCGCATCATCCCCGTACACGCTCACGGTGAGCAGGAACAGGCCCGACGATTCTTACCGGGAGATAGCGGGGGGGCTGTATCTGAAGCTCGATGTCACGAACCAGTCCCAGTGGTTTGCCTGGACGATCGGCCGGCAGGGTCCGGGGACCACATCGGTCGCAGAGGGAGGCGCGTACCCGAACCCGTTCCATCCCCTCGGGGGAAGCCTCCTGTTCCTGCCGGTGAACGAAGACCAGGGAACGCTTTCGGTCTATTCTTCGGGAATGGAGCTCGTCTACAGCGCAACCCTGCAGTCGCAGTGGCGGCTCGGCCAGCGCGTCCTCACGTGGGACGGTGTGACGAAGAGCAAGGGCGCTGCCCCGACCGGAATCTACCTGTTCGTGCTCTCGCTCCCGGGCCGGACTGTGACGGGCAAATTCGCACTGGTGCGGCGGTGAGCGGACGCGTGCATCTTGCCGGCGAAGGACTCAGGAAGGAATACGATCGTCGGCCGGTTTTCGGCAATGTCTCCTTCTCGGCGTCGGCGGGAGAGACGCTGCTCATCACCGGGAGGAACGGCTCGGGGAAGACCACGCTTGTGAAAATCATCTGCGGCGTCCTGACGCCGGGGGGGGGGACGCTCTCGCTCACCACGAATCCGCACGATCCCTCCCGTGACCGCAGGGGGCTCATCGGTCTTGTTTCGCCGTATCTCCAGATGTTCGACGAATTCTCGGCGGTGGAAAATCTCGCCATCGCGATGGGGATCAGGGGACTCCCGTTCGATCCCCGTGCGGCCGACGCACTCCTGGAACGGGTGGCGATCTTTCCCCGGCGCCACGATCAGGTCAGGACCTATTCGTCGGGCATGAAGCAACGCGTCAAGTATGCGTTCGCGCTCATCCACACGCCTCCCGTCCTTGTACTCGATGAACCGATGACGAACCTGGACGTGGAGGGGATCGCCATCGTCCGAACGATCATGGCGGAGCAGCGCCGTCACGGCATACTCGTGGTGGCCACGAACGATCTGTCGGACATCGACACCTACGAGAGGAGGGTGGACCTCGATGAAGGCCGCTAGCCCCCCCTTCCGCTCTTTCCTCCGCTCGGCCGGCTCGGTTTTTCTCAAGGACTGGCGGTCGGAACTCCGCACGCGCTATGCGGTGAGCGCACTCCTCATGTTTGTTGTCACCACCATTGCGATCATACTCTTTTCGCTCGGGAGCGAAGGTGCGTCTCCGGACGCGCTGTCGGGAATGCTCTGGGTGGTCGTGTTTTTCGCGGCGATGTCGGGGCTCTCGAGGACATTCGTCATGGAGGAGGAGCGGGGGACCACCCTGACCCTCCAGCTGCTGGCATCCCCCGGAGCGGTGTTCTTCGGTAAACTCCTGTTTAACCTGGTCCTGGTGACCGGGCTAAACGCGGTCACCGTCCTGCTCTATGGAGCCGTTATCGAGGGTTTTGTCATCAGGACCATGTCGATTTTCGTTGTCACGGTCATCCTCGGGAGCATGGGGTTCGCGGCGGCGGCGACCGTGATTGCGGCCATCATCGCCCGCGCGAACACGAAGGGAACCCTGTACCCGGTCCTTTCGTTCCCCATAGTATTACCGCTCCTCCTGAGCGTCATCGAGGCCACAAAGAAGGCATCCGACGGGGCCTTTTTCGCAGAGGCGGCAGGTGAATTTCAGCTCCTGATTTCCTATATTGTGGTTGTCGTGGTTGCATCGTCCATGCTCTTTGAATTCATCTGGAAAGACTGACCCATGGTCCTGAAGATACTTCTCGGAGTCCTGCTGACCGCCGTTATTATCTTCGGGCTCGGGCTGCCGATGTCCCCGCATCCGCAGGCATGGTACGAACTGCCGGTCATTCCGGGTCTCGGAGAGAAAGCCCGCATCATATTCTTTCATGTCCCCACCGCCTGGCTGAGCGTCGTCGCGTTCCTGACGAGCATGGTGTACGCCATCGCCTACCTCCGCAAGCGCGACCTCTCGTACGACATACGGTCTTCCGCGGCAGCGGGGCTGGGGTTCATGTTCTGCATCCTTGCCACTCTCACCGGCGCTGTCTGGGCGAAATTCAACTGGGGATCGTACTGGAACTGGGACCCGAGAGAGACCTCCATCTTCGTCCTGCTTTTGATCTACGGGGCGTATTTCTCCCTCCGCTCCGCGGTCGAGACGGAGGAAAAGCGGGCCGCGCTCTCGTCGGCCTACGCGATCATTGCCGCGGTCACGGTCCCTTTCTTCATCTTCATCATGCCGCGGATCATGACCGGGCTGCATCCGGGCGCGAAGGGTGATCCTGAGGGGGCGGGCCCCGTGGTGGAGTTCAAGATGTCTCCGAACATGCGCATCATCTTCTTCTCCTCGCTCGTCGCCTTCACGCTCCTGTTTTACTGGATGTTTACGCTCAGGGTGCGTACCGCGCAGGTCGAGGCACACAACCATCAGAGAGGCTGACAGGTGGATTTTCTCGCTCAGAACCAGCTTTACATCGTGATGATCATCGTGCTCGCAATCTGGCTCGGCATCTACATATACCTGTTCCGCCTCGACGGCAGGGTGAAGAAACTGGAAAACCAGATAAGAGAATAAACGTTCTTTGGAGGGGAGATCTTCATGAAGCCAAGAATCGTCATCGGTTCGGTCGTCGTCATCGCCTTCATCATCTTCGGATCGTACTCGTTCATGGAGAGCAATGTCGAATACACCGACATCGCGGGAGCTATGACCAAGCACAAGAAAGTGCAGCTGAAGGGATCCTGGAACAAGGACAAGCAGTCGTCATTCGACGCCAGGAGCAGCCAGTTCACGTTCTGGCTCGTGGACGACGCGGGTCGCGAGTGCAGGGTCGTCCTGGACGGGGCCGCGCCTAACAACTTCGAGCTTGCGACGAGCGTTGTCGCCAAGGGGAGGTTCACGGAGGAAGGGTACTTCCACGCGACGGAAGTCCTCACCAAGTGTCCGTCGAAGTACGAAGCGCAGCCATCGGAACTCAAGAAAACCAGTTGACGCCGTGTCCCGCCGCCTGCGGCGGGAACTGTTCTTCCACATAGGGGGTATCGTATGATCGGAGGCATACTTGTCAAGGCTGCCTTTGCCGCCTGCCTCGTGTCCGTCATCAGCTATTTCCAGTATCACCGGCGGGGCAAGCAGGTCCTCCTCACCACCGGACGGCTGGCGTATTTCTTCACCGTTGCCGCCGTCTTTGCCACGGCGGGATACTTCCTTTCCCTCATCCTCACTCATCAATTCCAGTACACGTACGTCTGGAGCTACAGCTCGAGAGAGCTGTCCACTCCGCTCCTGGTCTCCACGTTCTACGCGGGACAGGAGGGGAGCTTCATGCTCTGGACGATGTACACCTCGCTCATCGGCATTTTCCTGGTGCTGCATTCCCGCTCGAAAGGATACGAGCCCGAAGTCATGACATTTTTCGGACTTATCGAGCTGGCACTCCTTCTGATGCTCATCGTGAAAAACCCGTTCCTCTATGTCTGGGAAAGCTGGCCGGGCCAGGTCGCCAGCGGGTTCGTGCCGGTGAACGGGCGCGGGCTGAACCCCCTTCTGCAGAACTACTGGATGGTGATCCACCCGCAGGTGCTCTTCAGCGGGTTTTCCTCGATGGGAGTCCCGTATGCCTACGCGATGGCAGCCCTCCTGAAGAAGGACTACAAGAACTGGATACGCCCGGCCACACCGTGGCTCGTGCTGGGAGCGACGATACTCGGCACGGGGATCATGATGGGAGGGTTCTGGGCATACGAGACACTCGGGTGGGGGGGCTACTGGGGATGGGACCCGGTGGAGAACTCGTCGCTCGTCCCATGGCTGTTCTGCGTCGCGTCGATCCACACAACCCTCTCGCAGCGGAAGACGGGCGGGTTCGCCCGGACCAACCTGGTGCTGGCGATCATGTGCTTCATCATGGTCCTCTACTCGACATTCCTCACCAGGAGCGGCGTGCTGGGGGAGACGTCGGTCCACTCGTTCGTCGACCCGGGGATGTGGGCCTACTGGCTGCTGATCGGAATGATGGTGACGTTCACCTCCCTTTCCGCCGTCCTCCTCTGGATCAGGCGGAAGGAGATCCCCCGCCCCGCGGTCCGTCAGAGCCTGTACACGAGGGAAATGGCGCTGTTCATCGGTTCCACGACGCTTGTGGCCTGCGCCCTCCTGATCACCGCGGGTACATCATCGCCGATCATCACGGAGATCCTTCACGGCACGAAGAGCGCCGTGGACACCTCGTACTACGTGGCCACGATCCTCCCGCTGGGCATCCTTATCGGCCTTCTGGCCGGGGTCGGGCAGCTTCTCTGGTGGAACAGGGCGAGCCGGGCGGATTTTTGGAAGACGCTTCGGACGCCGGCGCTCCTCGCCGCGGGTGCGACGCTCGTGCTGGTTTTTTTCAGCGTGCGCGAGCCTCTCGTCGCCCTGTTCGTCTTCGCAGCGGCGTTCTCGCTCTTCGCGAATGTCCAGGTGGGTCTCAAGATTGCGCGGGGTAACCCGAAGTTCGCCGGCGGGTCCGTGGCGCATATCGGACTTGCGATCATGTTCCTCGGGTTTGTGGCTTCGTCGAAGTATGACCGGAAGGAAACGCTTGCGCTCACGCAGGGGAAACCGGTGCACAGCATGGGCTACACGCTGACGTACACCGGCTACCGGGCGATCGACAAGGAGCGGTACGCCTTCGAAGTGAATGTTGAGAGCGGAAAACAACGGTACACCGTCGCCCCTATCATGTATTACACGTCCTACAACGACGGGCTCATGCGGAATCCCGACATCGCCAACCTGTACACGAAGGATTTCTACCTCGCGCCCCTGTCCCTGGAGCAGAAGAACGACTCCGCCGCCGTGCAGAACGTCGAGCTGAAACGGGGCGAGACGAAGATGATCGGGAAGCTCAGGATCACGTTCGTGGAGTTTGATTTCCCGGTCATGCAGAAGGCGGCAATGCTCGAAGGGAAGGAGGTCCGTATCGGGGCCAGATTGCTTGTGCGGGAGGGGAGCGGGAAAGAGCAACCCGTCACCCCCGCCAAGATCATCAATGCCGGGGAACAGCGGGATGAGGCGGTCAGGATCGGCGATTCTTATGAAATCACGATCGCCGGGATGCACCCGGACCGTGAGGCCAAGGAGAATTCGCGTGTGGAGATAGCCGTGAAGGACATCCAGGCCGGGGCGCACGAAGGGAGCTCTGAAGGGGACGTTCTGATGGCGGAGGCCTCGGAGAAGCCGTTCATCAACCTCGTCTGGTCGGGAGTCATCATCGTTGTCGTGGGATTCCTTGTCACGATCGTGCGGCGCGGGCAGGAGGCACGTCTTACGGCGGGCGCCGCCGCTGCGGCTGAAGGAGAGTAAGCATAGGAGGTCACCGCAAGCGACTCCACCCCGCTCTCCGGCGGGGTGGGGTGTTTCAAGGGTAAGCTTCAGGGCAACGGGGGCACCCGCACGCCCGCACCGAACCTGTACACCATCTCTCCTCCGTACCATGCGCCCGCCCATATGGCGACGACTCCGCCCGTGAATATGAGGAGGAAGAGGATCTCGCGCCCCGCCGGACGTTTCGTCCCCGACGCAATGCGCCAGAAGAGGAGGGCGGCAAAGGCCGCCGCCGCGACGAAGGCAAGTTCCTGGTGCATCTCCAGGTACGGTTTCCCCCCCGGAGCGAGCTCGACCGATTGTCCCGCCAGAAGCCCGGTCACGGCAGCCGCGGCGAGCCCGATCGTCCCGGCAAGCTGGGTCCACCATCCGACCCGGGAGAATTCATCGCGTTTCAGCGCGAGGGCGGCATATTCACTGACGATCGAGAAGGAAAGGAGTGCTACCGGGAAGTGCGTGAGGAAGGGATGCAGATTCGGCATGATCAGGTGTTGAGTGTGAACATATCCTTCACTTCCATCGACGCCGGAGAGAAGAACGGTTCACCGTATTTCTTCCCGATCCTGTCCCCGTAGTATTCGAGTTTCGTCCTGATCATCTCGAGAAACTCAGGCGTCGAGAGGACGGTCTCCCGCTCCCTGCTCGCCGGATCGAAGAACTGCGAGCGGTATGCGCGCATCGTTTCCATGCGCTGTTCGAATTCTGCGGAGACATCGACGATGAAGGAAGGGACAAATTCGTACCAGTGCATGTAGTTGTAGTAGGTCCGGGGGCGGAACGGACCCTGGGCTTTACCTCTGACCGACGTCTGGACCTTCTGGAGTCCCGCCGAAAACCAGGCCTCTCTGCAGAGCACGTGCGCGCGCTCATGGTCCGGATGCCTGTCGATGGAGTAGGGGAAGAGAAGGACATCCGGCTGCCATGCCCTGATCGCGCGCACCAACTTGAGCCGGTTGTCAAGGTGGGATTCAATGTTGCCGTCGGGGAGCCTCAGATTCTCGCGAAGGGCCACACCCATGACGGCCGCCGCCTTCGCGGCCTCCCGCCCCCTGGTCTTCCGATCACCCCGCGTCCCCAGCTCTCCTTCCGTCAGGTCAAGGATCCCCACGCTTCGCCCCTGTTTCACCAGTTTGATGATTGTCCCCCCGCACGTGAGTTCGACGTCGTCCGGGTGCGCTCCTATGGCAAGCACGTCAAGTTTCATAGCTCCGCGTCGGATTTCGGAGAATATAGGCAGAACTTTTGTGGAAGGCAAAAGTGACCTTATGGCCGAATTGTCGTATATTCAGCACATGCTGAACGCACGGCAGCCACTCACCGTTTCAGACCTGACCAGGAAGATCAAGCAGATCCTGGAATCGGGTTTTCCCGCCATCGCCGTCCAGGGGGAGATATCAAATTTCAAGCACCATTCCTCCGGGCATCTCTATTTCACGCTGAAGGATGAGGGAGCGCAGCTCCCGTGCGTCATGTGGAGGTCCCGGGCCTCCGCTCTCCAGTTCCTCCCGGGAGACGGAATGAAGGTGACCGCCGGAGGACGAATCACCGTCTATGAGGTCCGGGGGAGCTACCAGCTCGACGTGCAGACGATCCGCCCGCTCGGCGCCGGCGAACTCCAGGCGGCCTTCGAACAGTTAAAGCAGAAGCTCGGGGCGGAAGGGCTCTTCGACAGTGACCGCAAGCGCGGGCTCCCGGCGATACCGCGAAGGATCGGTGTCGTGACCTCGCCGACCGGAGCGGTGCTGCAGGACATGAAGAACGTCTTCCGGCGGAGATTCCCGGGCATCGAGCTGATACTGAATCCTGTCCGGGTGCAGGGGCCCGGCGCGGCCGCGGAGATCGCGGCGGCAGTCGATGACTTCAGCAGGTTCGGCGAGATTGATCTCGTCATCGTGGCGCGCGGGGGAGGTTCTCTGGAGGACCTCTGGCCTTTCAACGAGGAGATCGTCGCACGCGCCATCGCCGGCTGCCGCGTCCCTGTCATGAGCGCCGTCGGTCATGAAACCGACTACACGATCGCCGATTTCGTCGCCGACGTCCGNNTCAACAGTTACGCATTCAACCGGCCTGTCGACCTCCTCCGGCAGCACAGCCAGCACGTCGACGAAGTCGTCCGGGCCCTCCACCGGGTCGCGGGGCACGCCTTTCAACTGACATCGGCCCGGCAGGGCGCACTGGACCAGAGGCTGAAGGCGCTGGATCCGCGGCTTGCGCTGAAACGGGGGTACGCGATCATTCGGAAGGAAGGCTCGATTGTGAGCTCGGCGACTCAGGTGCATTCCCGGGATGAGATCGGCGTGGAATTCCAGGACGGCACAGTACGTTCCACCATCGACTGATCCGCCCATGGCAGCCAGGAAAAAGGAGACACCCGGTTCGTTTGAAGATGCGCTTCGCAGGCTCGAGGAAATCGTCCAGCGGCTCGAGCAGGGAGACGTCCCCCTCGAACAGGCGATGCAGCTCTACGAAGAAGGGATCGCACTCTCGCGCGTATGCGCCGGGAAGCTGAAGACCGCCGAGCTCGCCTTGAAACGGCTCAGCAAGGACTCCGAAGGGAATTTCTTACTTACGGATGAGAAGGAATGACAGACCAGCGGTATGCGTGTCTTGACAGGGTAACCGTTCCGGCGGACATCAGAAAATTCTCGACATCTGAGCTCAAGATCCTCTGTGCGGACGTACGCGATTTCCTGATCGAAACCGTCTCCAAGACCGGGGGGCACCTGGGAGCCGGACTGGGGTCTGTCGAGCTGGCCGTGGCGCTGCACTACGTCTTTAACACACCGTACGACAAGCTGGTCTGGGATGTCGGCCACCAGGCGTACCCGCACAAGATACTCACCGGGCGGAAGGAGAGGCTGAACACGATCAGGCAGTACAGGGGACTGAGCGGGTTCCTCAAACGGACCGAAAGCGAGTATGACACGTTCGGCGCGGGGCATGCGAGCACGGCGATTTCCGCTGCCCTTGGGATGGTCGCCGCACGGGAGCTGAGCGGCGAGCATTACAGCGTTGTTGCGATCGTCGGCGACGGCTCCATGACGGGAGGGATGGTTTACGAGGGGATGAACAACGCCGGGATCATGAAAAAGGACCTCATCGTCGTATTGAACGACAACAACATGTCGATAGCTCCGAATGTCTGGGCGATCTCGAACTATTTCACCGAGCTGATCGCCCATCCCTCATATAACCGCTTCAAGAAGAATGTCTATGAACTAACAGGCAAGCTCGACGTCTGGGGCGACCGGCTTCGCCGTGTCGCCGCCCGGGTGGAAGAAGGAATCAAAGTGGTGGTGACTCCCGGGATGCTGTTCGAAGCGCTCGGCTTCCGCTACTTCGGTCCGATCAACGGCCACAACGTCGCCCAGCTGGTCAGGATATTCCAGGAAGTGAAGGGGTATAACGGTCCGATACTCGTGCACACGATCACGCAGAAGGGGAAGGGCTACCGGCCCGCGGAGGTCGACGTGCAGAGGCTTCACGGCGTTACCCCGTTTGACAAGGTGACCGGCGTCTCTCCCAAGAAGGCGGAGACCGCACCGGCCTACACGAAGGTGTTCGGCAATGCGGTGGTCCAGCTGGCCAGGTCAAACCCGAAGATCGTTGCGCTCACCGCGGCGATGCCCGACGGGACCGGTTTAGATCAGCTTCAGAAGGAGATGCCTGACCGTTTCTACGATGTGGGGATCGCCGAACAGCACGGGGTGACTTTCGCGGCAGGACTCGCAACGCAGGGAGCCGTCCCTATCGTGGCGATATATTCGACGTTTCTTCAGAGGGCTTTCGATCAGCTCATTCACGACGTCGCCCTGCAACACCTCCATGTCATTTTCGCGCTTGACAGGGGGGGGCTCGTCGGCGCGGACGGACCCACGCATCACGGCGTCTTCGATCTCAGTTACCTCCGGATGATTCCCGGGATGGCGATCATGGCCCCGAAGGATGAGAGTGAGCTCCGCGACATGCTCTATACCGCCGTTCAGCACGAAGGGGGGCCCATCGCCCTCCGTTATCCTCGGGGGAACGGTGTGGGAGTCCCCATCAAGGAAGGATTCGACCTGATCCCATTCGGGAAAGGGGAGACGCTGCGCGCAGGGAGCGACGTGGCGCTGCTGGCAATCGGCACCATGACAAACGTGGCGCTCAAAGCAGCCGAACAGCTCGCACACCAGGGGATCGCAGCCGAGGTGATCAACATGCGGTTCGTCAAGCCCCTTGATGTTGATCTCCTCCGGGGGGTCGCTCTCCGCATCCCGCGCCTGGTGACCATCGAGGACAACGTCGTGATCGGGGGCTTCGGAAGCGCCGTGGCTGAATTCCTCGCCTCAGGCAGTATCACCGGCGTCCGCCTTCTTTCCCTGGGGATGCCGGACCGGTTCATCGATCACGGGACACTCGAGGAACTGCAGGCCGAGCTTGGCCTCGACCCCGCGGGGGTCGCCCGTTCCGTCACGTCATTCCTGGCGGGCGCCAGGAAGAACGCCTCTTGACTCTTCCCCGGGTTCAATCATGGACAAGGTAAGGATCGGCGTCATCGGACTCGGCTGGGTGGCGCAAGTCGTCCACCTCCCGATACTGTCGCAGCTTCAGGAAGCGGAAATCGTTGCGGTGTGCGACCGTGACCGCTCGCGAGCGAAGCTTGTGGGGGAGAAATTCGGAGTGAAGCGGACCTACACGGATGCCGAGCAGATGCTCGCCAACGAGGGACTGCATGGGGTGATCGTGGCGACCTCGACAGATGCCCACCGGGAGGCCACGCTCATCTCCCTCAAGGCGGGGTGCGACGTCCTTGTGGAGAAGCCCATCGCCAGGAGGTACGACGAAGCTGTGGAGATGTGCGAGGCGGCGAAAGCGATGAAGCGGCACCTCATGGTCGGCATGAATCACCGGTTCCGTCCCGACACGATGCTGCTGAAAAGTTTCATCGAAGCGAAGGAACTCGGGAAACTCTTTTACGCCAAGACCGCCTGGCTCAGGAGACGGAGTTCGGACAGGGCCTGGGTGACGCAGAGGGACAAGTCGGGGGGAGGAGTCTTCATCGACCTTGGAATCGTCATGCTCGACCTCGCACTATGGCTCATGGGATATCCGGAGGTGCACCGGGTGAGCGCGACGAATTTTCATCACAAGACGAAACAGGTCGAAGACACGTCCCTTGTGGCCATCGCCCTGAAGACCGGCTCGCTCCTCAACATCGAGGTCAGCTGGTCGATGATCGTTGACGACGATGTGTATTACTATTACCTGTTCGGATCCGAAGGGACAGCGAGCCTCAACCCCCTGCGGGTGAACAAAGAGCTCCACGGGAGCCTCGTCAACCTCGCACCGGCCAGGATGGAATCCCCCCAGCACCTGTTCAGACGGTCGTACGAAAACGAGCTGAAGCACTTCCTCGGTGTCGTGCGCAATATCCATCCCGTGATCTCGACGGGGGAAGAAGCCGTCCAGCGCATGAAAACCGTCGATGCCGTGTACAAATCAGCCCGGACCGGCAAAGAA
>PMDK01000351.1 GCA_003154425.1 Ignavibacteriota bacterium | reverse complement strand
GCGTCAACTGCGCTCTCGTCTGTCCCGACGCGGTGATCACCGTCTACCGCGAGAACAGGAAGAACGAGAAGGTGCCGGTGGCCAGGATCAGCAATGTCACCGAAAACATCACCGTCACCATCGATGATGAAAGGAAGAGACCGTGAGCGACCTCAGACTGATGAAAGGAAACGAAGCCCTCGCGGAGGCGGCGATCCGGGCGGGATGCAAAGGCTACTTCGGGTATCCCATAACGCCGCAATCCGAAATCCTCGAGTATCTTGCACTCGAGGGGCGCTCGCGCGGGATGGTCGTCCTCCAGGCCGAGAGCGAGGTCGCCGCAATCAACATGGTGTACGGCGGTTCCGGTGCGGGTGCGCGCGTGATGACGAGTTCCTCCAGCCCGGGGATCAGCCTGATGCAGGAAGGGCTCTCCTATATCGCATGCGCGGAGCTCCCCTGCCTCGTTGTCAATGTCAACCGCGGCGGGCCGGGGCTCGGCACGATACAGCCCTCGCAGGGGGACTACTTCCAGTCGGTCAAGGGAGGAGGGCACGGGGACTACCGTCTCCTGGTCCTCGCCCCCTCGAGCGTCCAGGAAATGGCGGATTTTGTGTTCGACGCGTTCGATCTTGCGGACAAATACCGCACGCCCGTCCTGATGCTTGCCGACGGCGCGCTCGGGCAGATGATGGAAAAGGTGGCCTTCCGGGAATATAATCCGGCGGACCACGTCGTTGCCAAACCCTGGGCCACGACCGGCAAGCCCGGGACACGGGAGCGTAATATCATCACGTCGCTCCACATTGAACCCGAGAAGATGGAGCAGATCAACCTCCACCTCCAGGAGAAATACCGCCTGATCGCGGAGAACGAGACACGGTGCGAGCACTTCCACACCGAAGATGCCGAGTACCTGATCGTCGCGTACGGGCTCGCGGCCCGCATTGCGAAAGGGGCGGTGGAGATGGCCCGCGCGGCGGGAATCAAAGCAGGGCTTCTCAGACCCGTGACGCTCTTCCCGTACCCCACGGCTGCCATCCGCCGGCTCGCAGACATGGTCCGGGGGGTGCTGGTGGTCGAGATGAATGCGGGACAGATGGTCGAGGACGTGCGGCTGGCGGTCGAAGGGCGGGTCCAGGTCAGGTTCTACGGCCGGATGGGGGGGGTCATCCCCGCCCCGGACGAGGTGCTCGGGGCTCTCGAGGAGATGGTGAAAGAGCACGCGGCGCAGCATGAGGAGGTGTATTGATATGGAACGACAGATGGTACGTCCGGATCCTTCGGGTCTCCCCAGCGTGTACGAGCGTCCGGGGACGCTCACCGACACGCCCTTCCACTACTGCCCCGGATGCGGCCACGGGGTCGTGCACCGCGTCCTCATGGAAGTGGTCGATGAACTCGGGATACAGGAAGAGACGGTAGGCGTCGCCCCGGTCGGGTGCTCCGTGTTCGCGTACAACTACCTTGACATCGACATGCAGGAGGCCGCACACGGCAGGGCATCGGCCGTCGCCACGGCGGTCAAGCGCATGCTTCCCGGGAAGTACGTTTTCTCCTATCAGGGAGACGGCGACCTCGCCGCCATCGGGACTGCCGAGACGATTCACACCGCCAACCGGGGGGAGAACATACTCGTTCTCTTCATCAACAACGCGATCTACGGGATGACGGGAGGGCAGATGGCGCCCACGACGCTTCTCGGCATGAAAACCACGACGTCCCCCGCCGGAAGGACTGTCGAGACGGCGGGATTCCCCCTGAAGATCACCGAGATGCTGGCGATGCTCCCCGGCGTGTACTACGTCAGCCGGAATTCGGTGCACACGCCCGGGGCGGTGCGCCACCTGAAGAAGGCGATCCTGAAATCGTTCCAGTACCAGAAAGAAAACCGGGGGACCTGCTTCATCGAAGTCGTCTCCAACTGTCCCTCCGGCTGGAAGATGACCCCCCTGGAGGCGAACAAGTGGATGGAAGAGCACATGTTCCCCCTCTATCCTCCCGGCGAAATCAAGGTTCCCAAATAGAAGGAATCGACAATGAAACATGAATTGCTCGTCGCCGGGTTCGGAGGGCAGGGCGTCCTCTCGATGGGTATGACACTGGCATACGCCGGCATGCTGGAGGGGAAAGAAATAAGCTGGATGCCCTCCTACGGTCCCGAAATGCGCGGAGGAACGGCCAACTGCATCGTCATCGTCTCGGACGCGAAGATCAGCTCGCCGATCACAACGATGTTCGATACGGTGATCGCTCTGAACCAGCCGTCGCTCGACAAGTTCGAACACGCCGTGAAGCCGGGGGGGCTTCTCCTCTACGAGTCCACCAACATCATCACGCTGCCGACGAGGACCGACATCCAGCTCCTTCCGATCGCGGCGGCGGTGGAAGCGACAAAGCTGAAGAACGCAAAGACAATGAACATGGTCGTGCTGGGCGCGTTCCTCGAGCGGACGCATGTCGTGGAAGTCGGCGGAGTCATGGAGGCGCTGAAGAAGGTGCTTCCGGAGCGGTATCACCACTTGCTCCCCCTCAACGAGCAGGCTCTCCGCCGCGGCATGGAACTGTCACGCCAGTGTGTCCCGGCATAGTCATACACCACAGCGCACGAGGTCCCCATGAACACCACCTGCGTTCACTCCTGCAAGGGTCTCTGCACGGCACTTGAGGTCGCGGAGCACCGTGAGCAGGAAGCGATCAGGGAGTACAGAAAATTTGCCGGCGGATGCGACTACCCCGACGTCCGCCAGATCCTCGAGGAGCTGATCAGGGACCGGGAGAAGGCCCTGGCGGTTCTCCGCGAGAAGCGGGAGATACTGACGGTGAAATTCAATGCCATCGACAGGATCAACGACAGCTTCGCCTGATATGCCACACAACCGCCGGGAGGACCTGGACTGGACGGCGATGTCCATCCAGGATATCCTCGAGCTCGCGATCGCCGATGAAGTTGAGGCGCGCGATTACTACCGCCGCGCCGCGGATCTTGCGGGAAGCATGCACACGCGAAACGTCCTGCTCTCGCTTTCGGCAATGGAGCAGACTCATGCCGACACGCTCCGCAAGGAGCTGGAGGAGCTCGCGCTGCAGCGCGATCTTGAGGCCGGGATGGCCGACTGAGAGGTCCTCTTCCCCCCCCTCCTGTGGCGCCGGGGGTGAGGTGTGTGTTGTCCGGGGGGCGGATCACTGACTGAACGAAAGGGGTATGATGGGAAAATACAGGATCGCATGGCTTCCCGGCGACGGGATCGGGCCGGAAGTGATGGAAGCGGCGCGCATCGTTCTGGATGCGGTCCGCCTGGATGCCGAGTATGTACCCGGCGACATAGGCTGGGACTTCTGGTGCAGGGAGGGGGATGCCTTCCCGCGCCGGACCATCGAGCTTCTGGGCAACGTCGACGCCGCGATGTTCGGCGCNNTCGGCGCCATCACCTCCAAGCCGGCAACGGCGGCGGATGCCGAGCTCGTTCCGGCTCTCCGGGGGAAGGGCCTCGTGTACCGTTCACCCATCGTCCGTATGAGGCAGATGTTCGACCTCTATNNTGTACGCCGGTGTGGAATTCAATCCGGTCCCCCGCGAGCTGGCGGATCTTCTGGGGCGCATCTCCCCCCCGTTTGCTCCGTTTAAGGACCTCCCCGCCGGCCAGTACGCCCTGTCATGCAAGGTGAACACGCGCAGAGGATCGGAGAGGATTGTCCGCGCGGCATTTGAGTTCGCGAAAAAGCACGGGCGAAGGAAAGTCACCATCGTCCACAAGGCGAACGTCGTCCGGGCTACCGACGGGCTCTTTCTGGAAGAAGCGAAAAAAGTCGCGAAAGAATTTCCCGGTATCCCGATGGACGATGCCAACGTGGATGCGATCTGCATGTGGCTGCTGAAGAACCCGCTCGGCTACGATGTGCTCGTCGCCCCCAACCTGTACGGCGATATCATCTCCGATCTCGCCGCCCAGATGGTCGGCGGGCTCGGGTTCGGGTGCTCGGGGAACATCGGGGCGAAGCTCGCGGTCTTCGAGCCCTCCCACGGCTCCGCCCCGAAGTACGCGGGGCAGTACAAAGTGAANNGCGGCGAAGATGATGCTCGACTGGCTCGGGGAGACGGCAAAAGGAAGGAGCATCGAAGAGGCCGCCGCCTCGGTGATTCTCGAAGGAAAGGTCAGGACGTACGACATGGGGGGCGATGCCGGGACGCTCGATCTCGCCCGGGCGATCGCCCGGAGACTCTGAAAGCGCTGATGAAGAACATCCTTCTCCACGAAGTCGGACTCCGTGACGGTCTCCAGATGGAGGCCCTGACCGTTCCCACCGATCAGAAGCTCCGTTGGCTCCGCACGCTGATGAACACCGGGGTCGATATCATCCAGGTCGGTTCATTCGTCCACCCGGGTAGAGTTCCCCAGATGGCCGACACGGACCGGCTCTTTGCGGAGCTGGCGGCATCGGGTGAGAAACCGTCAAACGTCACCCTCTCCGGCCTCGTGTTGAACGAGAAGGGACTTGAGCGCGGACTTGCCTGCGGGGTGGAGATGTTCTGCATGGGGGTCTCCGCCAGCGAGACCCATAGCAGGAAAAACACCGGGATGGGGGTCGCCGAGGCGACGGGACGGATCATCGCCATGGCGCAGGAGGCCGGAGCGGCCGGCAAACGGGTGCAGGTGTCCGTGCAGTCCGCCTTCGGGTGCGGGTACGAGGGTGACGTCCCCGAGGAGAGGGTGCTGGCGATCGTGCGGCGCTATCTCGATGCCGGCCTGAAGGAGATAAGCCTTGCGGATACCGCCGGCCACGCCCTCCCCGACCAGGTGGAGCGGATGTTCTCGGCCGTCGCGGCCTCGGGAGGCGCGGACCTCGACATGACATGCCATTTTCACAACACGTACGGTCTGGGTCTCGTCAACGCGTACGCGGCGCTGAAGGCGGGTGCCGGCACATGTGAATCGTCGGTGGCGGGACTGGGAGGCTGCCCGTTCACGAAGATCGCGGGGGGGAACGTGTGCACGGAGGATCTCGTCCACATGCTCCGGAACATGGGCTTCAGGCGGGACGTGAAGCTGGATCGGATCGTCGGAGTCGCGCAGGACATGGCGAAGTTCTTCGGCAGGGAGCTGCCCGGGACGGTCTACAGGACAGGGACACTGGAAGTGACACGGACATGAACGACAACGGACTGTGTGCCGGCATACGCGTTCTCGACCTGACCAATGTCCTCTCCGGTCCGTTCGCCACTGTGCATCTGGCGCTGCTGGGTGCGGAGGTCATCAAGATCGAGAACCCTGCCGGCGGCGATCTGGCGCGGAAGCTGGGGTGCGTGCCGGAGTTCAACCGGAAGCTGATGGGGACCAGTTTTCTCGCGCAGAACGCGAACAAGAAGTCGATGACCCTCAACCTCAAGGCGCCGGAAGGAAAGGAGATCTTCCTCACTCTGGCGAAGCGGGCTGACGTGGTGGTGGAGAATTTCCGTCCCGACGTGATGAAGCGGCTCGGCCTCGGGTACGACGTTCTCGGCGCCGTCAATGCGCGGCTCATCTACTGCGCAATCTCGGGTTTCGGCCAGACCGGCACTGACGCGTTGAAGCCCGCGTATGATCAGATCATACAGGGTCTGAGCGGCGAAATGGCGATCAACGGTGACGAGCGCCTGCATCCGCTCCGGGCCGGCTTCCCGGTGTGCGACACCGTGGGGGGGCTCAATGCAGCGTTCGCGGTCATGGCGGCGCTGTATCACCGTGAGAGGACGGGGGAGGGACAGTTCATCGACGTTGCGCTTCTCGATTCGATCATGCCCCTGATGGGGTGGGTTGTGGCAAATCTCATGATCGGCGGGCAGGAGCCGGTGCTGATGGGGAACGACAATTTCACTGCGGCTCCCTCGGGGGTGTTCAGGACCGGGGACGGCTTCATCAATATCGCGGCGAACAAGCAGGAACAGTGGGAATCGGTCGCCGATGTTCTCGGGCTGCCCGAGCTGAAATCCGATGCGCGGTTCAGGGAGCGGGATGACCGCAAGAAGAACCGGAAGGAGCTCACACCGCTCCTCGAGGAGAAGCTCATGCGGAAAGAGACTTCCGCATGGGTGGATGAACTGAATGATCACGATGTCCCTGCCGGCGCGATACTGACGCTTGAGGAAGCGGTACATCAGGCTCAGGTCGCACACAGAAATGCATTCGGGTCGGTCACCGTGCCGGGCATAGGTGATCTCCCGCTGTTCAACCTTACCGCAAAGTTTTCGAAGACTCCCGGGCGCGTCACGGCTCCCCCTCCCGCTCTGGGGGAGCACACGCGCGAGGTGCTCGGAGGGATCGGGTATACGGAAGCGGACATCTCGAGGCTGAAAGAGGCGGGCGTCGTGTAGGGAATTCAAAAGGAGAGTGCGATGGGAATGACTGTTGTGGAAAAAATACTGGCACGCGCCTCGGGGCGCCCTGGTGCCAGGGCGGGCGATGTCGTCGAGCCCGCGGTTGATCTGGCGATGTCCCATGAAAACGCTGCGCTCGTCATGAACCAGTTCCTCGAAATCTACAGGGGGACCGGTCTGGACCCGGCGGTCTGGGATCCGTCCAGGGTGGCGATAATTTTCGACCACAGGGTCCCCGCGGAATCGGCCAAGACCGCGAGCAACCAGAAGGGGGTTCGGGAGTTCGTGGCGAAATACGCGATAACCAAGTTCCACGATATCCGCGGCGACACGGGGGGGATATGCCACCAGGTCCTTCCGGAGAGCGGCTACGTCCGCCCCGGTTCTGTCGTCGTCGGCACCGATTCCCATACGACGAGCCACGGTGCCCTGGGCGCGTTTGCCTTCGGCATCGGGGCGACGGAAATGGCGAGCGTCTGGGCGCTGGGGAGCGTTCTGAACGTCGAAGTGCCCGGGACCATCAGGGTCGACGTGACGGGTGAGTTTCCGCCGTTCGTGGGGCCGAAAGACCTTATACTGCACCTGATCGGCCGGATCAGCGCACAGGGGGCCAACTTCAAGGTCATCGAATTCCACGGGACGACAATCACACGGATGTCCACGTCGGGAAGGCTTGTTCTGTGCAACATGGCCGTGGAGGCGGGGGCCACCTCCGGTATCGTCCCGGCCGATGCGGAAACCGCCCGCTACCTCCGCGAAGAGGCCGGAGTGGAAGAGCCGCAGCAGGCGACCGCCGCCGATCCCGATGCATCGTATGAACAGTGCATTGCGATCGACGTTTCCTCCCTGGTTCCGCAGGTCGCATGTCCCCATGCGGTCGACAACGTCAAGCCGGTCAGCGAAGTCGCCGGCACGAAAGTGGACCAGGTCGTCATCGGATCCTGCACGAACGGGCGGCTCGATGATCTCGAAGTCGCCGCAGGGATACTCCGGGGGAAGAAGGTCGCGCGCGGGACCCGCATGCTCGTCTTCCCCGCCTCGGGGAAGATCTACGCGCAGGCGCTCCGCCGGGGGCTCGTGGCCGACTTCATGGCCGCCGGGGCGGTCGTCATGAACCCGGGATGCGGTCCCTGCCTGGGCGTGCACGAAGGTGCGCTGGGGGACAACGAAACGGCCCTCTCCACGACGAACAGGAATTTCAAGGGACGCATGGGGAACCCCTCGGCGGCGGTCTATCTGTGTTCGCCGGCGGTCGCAGCCGCCTCCGCGCTGGAGGGGGTGATCACCGATCCGCGGAAAGGGAGGAACTGATCATGGGAAGAATCGTGCTTACACTCGCCGATGACATTTCCACTGACGTGATTTATCCCGGGCGCTACATGGCCACGGTGCTCCCGTCCGAAACGCCCCGGTTCGCGTTCGCGGACAATGCCGAGTTCAACGCGGCCCTCGGGGCCGGGCGTGTGCCTCCCGGGAGCGTGATCGTTGCCGGGAAGAATTTCGGATGCGGCTCGTCGCGTGAACAGGCTGTCTCCGCGCTCAAGGGACACGAACTGACGATCGTCGCGCACAGCTTCGCGAGGATATTCCTGCAGAATGCGATCAACCTGGGGCTCAGGCTTGTGAGTGCGCCGGGCGTTGAGGCCGCAGCGGGGGACGAGATAAGCTTACGCGCCGACGCGGTCGTCAATGAAACCTCCGGGCGCTCCTTCCCGATCGTGAAGCTGCCGCAGGCGAGACAGGCGATCATCGATGCCGGCGGGTTGATCCCGTATACCCGCAAGCGCCTCCTCTCCCCCTCAACACATGATTCACACAGCTGATATCAGGACAGGACCTTCGACTATGGGAGCGGCGGAACAGACGAAACCGAAGTACAGGGTGTTCACATACAAGACGCACACGTCGTGGACGGAAGGGCAGTCGGGGACTCTTTCGGCCGAAGGGAAGCCGGTGCTGAAGATCACGAGCCCTCCGGAATTCCGCGGGGAACCCGGCATGTGGACTCCGGAGGACATGTTCGTCGGCGCCGTTGAGGTGTGCCACATGGCGACATTCCTCGCCTTCGCTTCGAAGAAGCGGATCCCGATAGTCTCCTACAGGAGCCATGCGAACGGTGTTCTCGAGTTTGTCGACGGGGACTACCGCTTCACACGGATCGTGATATTCCCGACCATTGTCGTGGGGGCCACGACCTCCGAGACCGACGTCCACGCCACCCTTCGCGATGCCCAGCGGCATTGCCTCGTCACCAACTCGATTGCCTCGATTGTCGAGGTCAATCCGACACTGATCATGGAGTAAACTCCCCGCAGAGGAGAAAAACCTTACATTTTGGCCAGTTTTGCCCCCTTCCCCCTTGGATTTGGGGCTGAAACTCAGTACACTATGGCGAGCGTAGTGCGTGAGGCAAACCCGACTATGGCAGGAATTGTGCATGGCTTCCCCCTTTTCAGTCGTTGACCTTCTTCTGCTCAGGAAGTATGACAGGCCGGGACCCCGCTACACCAGCTACCCCACTGCCCCCCTTTTCAGCGCCGGGTTCACCGCCGATGATTTTCGCAGGGAGATACTCGCAACCAATCCCGCGGGGGGAACAGGGGACGTGTCGCTCTATTTTCATTTTCCGTTTTGCGACACGCTCTGCTATTTCTGCGGCTGCACGATGCTCATCACCCGCGACCGCGAGAGGATCGAGGAATACAACCGCTATCTCAGGAAAGAGATTGACGCGATCGCTCCCTTGATCGCCCCGGGACGGCGCGTTGTCCAGGTCCACTGGGGCGGAGGGACCCCCACGCATCTGTTCCCGGACCAGATACGGGAAATGGGAGAGTACATCAGGAAATCATTCCGCATCGAGGCGTCGGCCGAGATGAGCGTGGAAATCGACCCGCGCGAGCTCGGGCGGGAACACCTCGTCGCGCTCCGTGACGCGGGATTCAACCGGATGAGCATGGGGGTGCAGGATTTTGACGCGGAGGTTCAGGAGGCGGTGAACCGCGTGCAGCCTGAGGCGATGTCGCGCCGGGTGTACGACTGGGCGCGCGAGCTCGGGTTCACGAGCATCAATCTCGACCTCATTTACGGCCTCCCGTTCCAGACACCCGGCTCATTCGAGACCACGGTGAAAAAAGTGATCGGGTTCGGTCCCGACCGGATCGCCGCGTTCAACTATGCCCATGTCCCCTGGCTGAAGCCGCATCAGAAGCTGATCCATCCGGAGGATCTCCCTTCGCCGGAACGGAAGCTCGAGATACTCAAGAGGACGATCGAGATGCTCTGCTCCGGCGGATACGAGTATATCGGGATGGATCACTTTGCGCAGCCCGGCGATGAGCTCGCCCGGGCTCAGAAGTCAAAGACGCTCTACCGCAATTTTCAGGGATACTCGACGAAATCCGGCGCGGACCTCTACGGCTTCGGCATGTCCGCGATAAGCCATTTCCGCGAAAGCTATGCGCAGAACACAAAGAACATCCCCGGGTACTACAGGGCGCTGGACGAAGGGAAGTTTGCCACGCACGTCGGCTACAGGATGACGGATGACGATCAGATCCGGAAGCATGTCATCATGCGTCTGATGTGCGATCTGGAGCTTGACAGGACGGCGGTGGAAAAGAAGTTCGGGATCGAGTTCGATACCTACTTCGAATCTTCCCTTCATGATCTCGCACAGTTCGTCGACGACGGACTCGTGAGTCTCTCCGGGAGGACGATTTCAATCGTCGGAGCGGGGAGGCTTTTGCTGAGAAACATCGCGATGTGCTTCGACGCCTATCTGGGTACGATGTCTGGTAACAAGCCTGTCTTCTCACGGACGGTGTAGGCTGCGGCACTGACGAATCCCCCCAAACGGCCCTGTTTTTCAGGTTCTCCCCCCCCCAGATTCGCAAAAATGCAAATTTTCTCCTTGACAAATTGCTGTCATTTCCATATACTCAAGTTGTAAACGTTTACATTTTCCCCCTTCTTTTTTTTCGTATCGCATGTAAACGTTTACATCAAATTGACTGTTCTTCGCCTTCCCCTCCCCAAAGGCGGTTCATGAGCGTCACAATACGGGAAGTTGCCTCACGTGCCGGCGTCTCCATCGCGACGGTGTCCCGCGTTTTCAACAACTCGGATCCGGTCGATGAGGGGACCCGGGCCCGTGTAAAGAAAGCGGCAACCGAGCTCCGCTACGTCCCCAATGTTCTCGGGCGGAGCCTCAGCATGCGGCGGACCGATTCGATCGGCCTCCTCCTTCCGGACCTGTTCGGCGAATTCTTCTCTGAAGTCATACGGGGCTGCGACCAGACCGCGCAGCAAAGCAATTTTCATCTCCTCGTTTCAAGCTCCCACAACAACCGCCAGGAAATCGAAGCCGCCCTGAGAATGATGCGCGGGCGTGTGGACGGGCTTATCATCATGTCCCCGCACATCGACGCGAACACATTGATCGAAAACCTCCCCCGGACTCTTCCGGTTGTCCTTCTCAACTGCCACGTCGATGGGGATGACTTCGACTCCATAAATATCGACAACAGGGGCGGGGTGTCCGCCATGGTGCGCCATCTTCTCTCCCATGGCCACACGCGGATCGGGATTCTCAAGGGGACGGAGCATAACCTTGACGCCGCCGAGCGTCTCCTCGGCTACCGGGAGGCTGTCGCTGCGGGGAGTGCGGTCCTGTCTCCGGATCTGGAAGTTCCGGGAAGTTTTTCGGAGGCTTCAGGGTATGATGCGGCCGGCAAGCTGCTTTCTCTGCGCCCGCGGCCGACGGCCATCGTTGCTTCGAACGACTCGATGGCGATCGGGGCCCTGAGCGCGATCCGGGAATCGGGACTCCGGGTCCCTGAGGATATCGCGCTCGTCGGTTTCGATGACATCCCTGTTGCCGCGTACATCACCCCCTCGCTGACGACTGTCAACGTTGACATCGACGGCCTGGGGGTCGCCGCCATCACACAGGTGATACACGCGGTAAAGAACAGGAACGCCCACACAAAGCAGCACTCTGTTCTTCCCACGAGGCTCAGCCTCCGGCATTCCTGTGGTTGCACAAACCAACAGACGTCTCACCAGAGCCAGAAGGAGGTGACCGCGGAAACTACGTGAGATCGTTTCATGGGGACACGTCCCTCGTCGATAACGGAACGTGGGAACTCACGGGGTATGTCCTCATCAACACTGGAATTACTGTTTCATTCATCTCGTACACTCTACAACACATGCAGGAGGTTCGTCATGCAAAAACGTGGACTGTTGTTGCTGCTTGGCACATTGCTGGCGGTGACGGCCGCCTTCGCACAGTTTCAGCCGCGCAAGGATTATATCTGGGCGCGCGACATCAATGGTGCGACAATCACCCTTGATGGTGTCCTCAATGAAGCTGTCTGGGCGAAGGCCGAATCACTCGTCGTCAGATACGGTGTGAAGGATGGAAACCCTTCGAGCGGATGGAAGATCGCGAACGGGACCGGCGCCCCCTCTGACAGCACGAAGGCGGTATTCAAGTTCCTGACCGACAAGTCAAAGAACATGCTGTACATCGCCATGATCGCAAAGGACAGCTCTGTGGGGGGTAACGGCTGGGAAAACTCCGACGGGCTTCTCGGCGGCATATACGAGCGGAACCAGCGTGCCAGTACCGGCGTCACGCTGCAGAAGGACATATTCATCACATGGGTGGATTCGAGCGGCAAAGGGCAGGGACCGAACCTCAAGGGAGGAGACCTTCCCTCGCGCGGCATCCTGAAGGCCGCGTACAAAGTTCAGGGTATTTCAAACAGCGACACCGGTGCGACGGCCAATACCATCGTTGCCGATACCGGATATGTCCTGGAGATGTCGGTGTCACTCGACAGCCTCGGGTATAACGCGAACACCGCGACGACGGATGCGATCCAGGCCTCGTTCTGCGTGTGGGACGGTGACTGGCTGAACCTTCCCCGGGCCGTCGCGACGAAAGTATGGTTCATGAATGAATGGGGAAACAACGGGGGCGGGAGCGCCGGCCGTATCCTTGTGAGGAACGATATTAATGTCAACACGACGGTCCTCCCTGCGTACGCGTATGATCTCACGATACCGAACGCGGCCAATTTTGCTGCGCCCACAGTTGACGGCAACATGTCGGAAGATGTCTGGAACCACGTCCCCTCCGTGAGCCTTCAGTTCGGGAACAACACCATTAAGAATGCCTATCCGACGATCGGACCCGACCGGAGCGGAGGGTTTGTCCCCGTCGGCCCGGCCACCCCGATCGATCCGGGGCTCGCGAAGGTCAAGATGTTCTTCAAGGGTGACATCCTGTATGTGGGTGCAGACGTGACCGACGCATCGCTCGTGTCGGCGAACGGGGATGACAAGCTCGACGCCCTGCAGGTCAACATGAACGTCCCGACTGACTCTCTGCGGGACGCAAACGTCCATTCGATGGGGGCATACCGCTTCGGGTTTGCCATCGACAGCGTCAGCAAAGGGGGCTCCTCGGCGCAGTGGGATGCCCCGCTCTGGATCACGCGCGGTGCGATCGCCTACGGCGTGCACCTGAAGCCGGGCTCGACGATCAACACTCCGGCCGGGTCTCCCAGCCAGGGCTACCAGATCGAGGCCTCGTTTGACCTGACGAAACTCGGCTATGCGGCAGGAGCGCAAAACAAAGTCGTCGCCATCGGCCTGAACTACCATGACTACGACCTGACGACGACCGATACCTCCGCGTACCGTACCTGGTTCTACCGCGAATGGCCCTGGGCGTCGACTCCGGCATTCGCCGTTCTGGATAATTCGACGCTTGTGACGGGCATTGCCTCTCAGCCGGGTCAGAATGTTGCCGCCGAATTCAGGCTCCTTGGCAACTATCCGAACCCGTTCAATCCCTCGACCAAGATCCAGTTTACTGTCTCGGGTCCGGGCCTTGCACACATCAGTGTGTATAACGTCCTCGGACAGCTCCTGGATGCATCAGACNNACGGGAGCGAAGCTGCTCTCGACGACCAAGTCCATGGTGCTGATCAAGTAAGGATCAGGCCTCATACATGTAACGAGGGGGGGCGATCGGGAGAGCGGCGCAAGGCTCCGTGGTACTTCAGTCTCTCTCGAGAGCCCCCTCATTCTATGTGCGATCTCCTTCTTCAGGATTCTCCATGACGTCTTCATGGTTTCTCCACCCCCCGGGGCGACCCGCGCGACTGGGTGGGGTGCTCCTGGCCTGTCTCTTCGCACTGACAGCAGGCTCGGGGGCCTTCGCCGACACGAAAGGGAAATTGACCGGCCGGATCGTCGACGCGAAGAATCAACCGGTGCTGGGAGCGAACGTGCAGATCCTCGGCACGACACTCGGTGCCGCGGCGAATGAGGACGGTTACTATCTGATTCTGAACGTTCCCGTGGGAGACTACACTGCACGGGTGAGTGCGGTCGGGTATCAGACGAACATCGTGAAGGAAGTGCGTCTGAGCGCCGGACAGACGACGACGCTGAACGTGACGATTGCGGAATCGGTGATTTCGATGGGGGAGGTCACCTCCGTCGCCGAGAAGCCTCTTGTGGATACGCGCCAGACCAGTTCGGTCGCCATCCTCGGCAAAGACGACATCAATGCCCTTCCCGTCCAGAGCCTCAGTGACGTCGTCAACCTGCAGGCAGGCGTCGTCGACGGTCACTTCCGGGGGGGACGCGCCGGAGAGGTGCAGTATCAGGTTGACGGGGTCTCGGTCAACAATCCGTATGACAACTCCTCGGTCGTCCAACTCGATAAGTCCGTCCTGCAGGAGGTCCAGGTCATCACAGGGACGTTTGACGCGGAGTTCGGGCAGGCGATGAGCGGCGTGGTCAACGCAGTGCTCCGCAGCGGATCAGATGAAAAGTATGAGGCGACCGCCGAGGCGTACGGAGGTGAATACGCCACAGGCAGCTCGGGTCCCACCGGTTTTCCCTACCTGAAGTCCACGTTTCCGCCGCATGTGCAGAGCTATACCGTGTCCCTGAGCGGCCCGTCGGGAATCCCGAAAACAACGTTCCTCGTCAACGCAAGAAGATTCACGGACGACGGTTATCTGTACGGTCAGCGCCGGTTCCTGCCGGCCGACACCACGGATTTCAGCAACAAGATCTTCGCACCGTCGGGGGACAATGCGGCGGTGGCAATGAACGATCACCGCGAATGGTCGGGACAGCTCAAGGTCTCAAACCGCTCTCTCCCGGACATCCAGATCAGCTACCAGGCGATCGGCGGGATCGTCGAAGGACACAGGTACGATTTCAACTACCGGTTCAACCCCGACGGGATAAGAACGCAGAAGACGCTTTCTCTCGTGCACGGGATCGACTGGACCCACACGCTCTCCGACAACACCTTCTATACGGTCAGCCTGAGGCAGAACTATTTCAAGTACACGGATTTCGCATTCGCGTCGGCGTACGATCCGGCCTACGCGCTCGCCGGTGCGCCGCGCTCCGATCCGAACTATGAACTGGGGGCGGTCATACAGGGATATGATATCGGACGGTTTGAGCAGAAAACGAACACCGTCCTGATCAAAGCCTCTGTCACGAGCCAGGTATCGCAGGCGCATCTGTTCAAGTTCGGCATTGAGACTCAGTCCTCCGCGCTCGGCTTCGGGGCCCCGACGGCGCTGGCCTACGACATCGTCTCCGGCAAGGTCTCGACGATCCGCGTGGTTCCCGACACCCTGGCCACCGATTTCCGGGAATACCACCCCATTGCGATTGCGGCGTTTCTCCAGGACAGGGTGGAAGTCCTCGATTTTCTCATCCGTGCGGGTCTTCGCCTGGAATACTTCGATGCCAATTCAATGGTGCCGAGCAATCTGGAAAACCCCGCGAATGCAATCCGGGATGCACCGCCTTCGTATCTCAAACGGACGACGAAGAAGTTCGCCCTCGCTCCGAGGCTCGGCATGTCCTACCCCGTGACGGCGACCGGCGCGCTCTATTTCTCGTACGGCCATTTCTACCAGATGCCGGAGATGCAGTACCTCTATTCCAATTCGGACTATTCGGTGCTCCGGAATCTTCAGGCGGGGATCGATCAGTTCGGCGTTCTGGGAAACCCGGACATAAAGCCGGAATTCACCGTCCAGTACGAATTCGGTTTCAAGCAGCAATTCGGTCAGTCGCTCGGCATCGACGTGAGCGCCTTCTACAAAGACATCCGGAACCTCCTCGGCGTTGAATTCATAGACTCCTACGCGGATGCGCGTTACGCCAGATATACCAATGTGGATTTCGGATCCGTCAACGGCGTGAAGCTCTCGGTCGACCAGCGGCTTGGCGGCTTTCTTGCCCTGTCGCTGAACTACACATACGAGAATGCCGTGGGCAACTCCAGCGACCCGAATGAGACCGCACTCCGGGCGCAGGGCGGCCAGGATGCACGCCCCCGCGTGGAGCCGTTCAACTGGGACCAGCGCCATACGGTCAACCTGGCGGGATCCTGGATTCAGCAGGACGACCTTTCAATCACGATAATCCTCCGGTACGGGAGCGGCAGCCCGTACACCCCCGCGGTGAACTCGGCGTTTGGCGCCCAGCTGGAGACGAATTCTTCTGTGAAGCCTGCGTGGACGTCTCTGGATGTGAGAGCCGAGAAGTACTTCCACATCGGCTCTGCGACACTGACGGTATTTGCCCGCGTGCTGAACCTGACGGATGAGCGCTTTGCGAACGGTTCGGTGTTTGCGTCGACCGGAAGTCCTTACTACTCGACGTCCCCGACGGCCGACAGGGAGGCGCTTGCGGATCCTTCGCGTTTTGCCGCACCCAGGAGGGTTGAGGCGGGTGTCGGGATAAGATTCTAACCTCGTCGATGAAGCAAGACCGGGACGATTCTATGATGAAGACCGAGATACGACGTGTGCTGGTGCTCCTCGTGCTTGCGGGCCTGACGCACTTCAGGGCTCCGGCGCAGAATTCCCTGCAGCCGGTCGTCCCCAAGAGCCAGCGCGGCAGCAACGATGCGGAACGGTCCGGGACGCACGATGCGGGGAATATCCGGACAATATTCTGGAACTACGGCATGGTCGGCGACTATCCCCCCGACCCCATACACGTCGACCTCTCCGTCTTTCATTCCGTGGAAGTGCCCAAAGGCTCCGGGCTCAACTACGCGGACGGAATCACGCCGTTTGTCCTGGCAAGCGTCATGGATGGCGTGACGCCGGCGTACATCATGGAAACAGGCTACCGCGAGCGGCAGGACAACAGCCCTCACTCCGGCAAGGTCATGCGCTTTGAGCCCCGCCCCGGGTACTTCCAGGCGGACCCGTCGATCAACAGAGGGCGCTCCATCGCCTTGAGCAGCGACTCGAGGACCTGGCCCGAGAGCTGGCCGGACAAGGCGAATGATCCCAGCGATCCTGGGTGGCCCGGGAGCTGGAACGGTTATTTCGGCAAGAGACCGAACGCCGACCAGGAGAGTTTCTTCGTGATGGATGACGATTACTACGACAGGTGGGATCATTTCTTCCCCGATTCCCGCGACGCCACGCGGCGCGGGCTCGGGCTTCGCGTCGAAGTGCGGGGGTTCCAGTGGGCGAATCCGCAGGCGACAAATGTCATTTTCTGGCACTATGATATTACCAACGAGGGGACGACCGATTACCAGGACAACATCATCTTCGGCCTGTACATGGACTCGGGGGTCGGCGGATCGGCAATCTCGTGCGACGGTGTCGCGGAGTCCGATGACGACAATGCCTTTTTTGACCGCTCGACAGGCCTGAATCTTGTGTACACATGGGATAAGTACGGACACGGCGTGGATCTCACGAGCACGTGCGCCCCGACCGGATACCTGGGGTATGCATACATGGAGACGCCGGGGAATCCCTACG
>PMDK01000149.1 GCA_003154425.1 Ignavibacteriota bacterium | reverse complement strand
TGAATTGGAACTGGAATTATCGGACGTGGCGCAAGGCTGCAAACGGACCGCGCAGGAGATCCGCCACACTCTAAAGCCACGGGGCGGCCGTAAAGTTCCGGGAGGGTTCTCGTGGGAAGCCGGGGGGCATTGCCCCTCAAATACGGGGGATGGGATGGGTCTCCAGGATGTAATCCAGCCACCTGTTTGTGACTTTTTCCATGACGCTGTTCGCTCTCAGGCGACGGCCGAGGTTGCCGAAATCGACCTCGTCCATGAGCTGATCCTGGCTGACGCATGTAAAGACGAATTCCTCCCTCCCCGTCACGGGATCGACATGGCGCTGGAGACACTGGGCGCAGACCGCTTTCATCATGCATTGCATCGGGGAGTTGATCGAGGCGATCGCCACATGACTTTCGTTCAGATAGGGGCGGAGCGTGTCATGGCGGGCACGGGCGACAGCGGCCATCATCCGGTCCGACCCGATTGCGATGATCCTCGATGCATCGTGAAGCGGGAGGGAGACGGGACCGAGCCCCCCCGTGGCATAGCGGACCATCGCCTCTATAATGGTCCCCACACAGGACCTGTCCTGCGGGCGCCGTGTTCCGATCGGCTCTCCGGCATCGACGCTGTAGACCACGATATCGGTGCTCGCTTCGATCTCCTCCCGCTTGAAGAAGTCTTCCTTCTTTTTGTAGCCGGCGAAATAGATGACACTGTTGTTCTTCTCTTTGAAAGCCTTTGCGATGGAAAAGAGGACGGCGTTCCCGAGCCCCCCCCCGAGGAGGAGGACGGTCCCGTTTTCCGTGATCTCGGTGGGAGAGCCGGTGGGACCCATCACCACCACGCGCTCGCCCGGCCGCAGGAGCGCGCACATACGGGAGCTTGCGCCGACTTCCAGGGCGACGAGGCCGATCCTCCCCTCGTCCCTCTCCACCCATGCGCCGGTGAGCGCGATTCCCTCCATCATGACCAGCGTATCCTCGACGCGGAGCGAATCCACCTCGTAATTCTGCAGGCGGTAAAACTGGCCGGGGCGGAAATTCCCGGCCGCCTGAGGAGCCCGGACAACGACTTCGGTGATCGTCGGCGTGAGGCGCTTGACGGCGACGACGCGCGGACGGAGATCGTCATCGAGACGGCCGGTCAGATCCCTCCACGGCCGGTCGTCCGTGACGACCATGCGGGCCGCGCGCAGCTCCTCTTCAAGCAGACGGAGGACCGCCCTGTATCCCTGCTTCGCCGAGGCCATGGCCCTGACGACATTCCCCGCGAACGCGGGGTGGTTGTCCCCGTAGTACGTCACAAATCTGCCGTTGTGAGAGTAGGAGGTGAAGAACCCCTCTTCTCCCCGGGCGACGGGGACAAGGTGCCTTCCGCTCTGGTCGTCGTCGATCGAGTACGTGCTGAAGAACTCGTCGTCCTCGTCCAGGCCGAACGTCCCCGGGTGTTCCCGCTCGTACATGACGTTCGGGACTGTCCCCGCCGCCACAATGACGGTCCGCGCGGGGACATGGAAGGTCTGACCCGCCGGCTTCCACTTCCCGCCTGACTGTTCCATCCGTTCGAATATCATTTCACGGACCGCGCCGTGCTCGTCGCTTACAACTTCGACGGGATTCATGCACTCGGTGAACGATATCCCTTCCTCGAGCCCCTTGATGATCTCTTCATGGTTGAGCCTGTAGGCGGGTGAATCGAGCATCGATTTCCTGTAGCAGATGCGGGCTCCTCCCCATGATCTGAGCAGCGGTATGAAGTCCGGTGTTTCTCCCGCCTTTGCCGCACGCTCCCGCTCCGCGTCCACCGCCCGTGCGTGCAGGAGGAATTCGTCGAGTATCCCCCGCTCTTCCGCATCGAACATTGCCTCGACGGGCGCCTTGCCATACCGTGCGACAAGGAGATCGTACCGGCGCCTGATTTTCGACACCTGGACCGGGTAATAGCCCATGAGCTCCGTGGCCGTGTCGATCGCCGTCAGTCCGCCCCCGATCACCACGGCGGGAAGACGGATCTGGAGGTTCGCCATCGAGTCCTTTTTCCCGGCCCCGGTGAGCTGGAGGGCCATCAGGAAATCGCTCGCCTTTCTGACCCCCCGGATGAGGTTGTTCTTCACGGAAATGAATGTCGGCTTCCCGGCCCCGGTCGCAAAGCAGACGTGCACGAATCCGTACGTCCATGCCTCCTCCAGAGACAGCGTGCCTCCGAACCGGACCCCGTCATACACCCGGAAATGCCGCCGGCGCACGAGGTTCAGGTACAGCACCGTCAGAAAGTTCTTGTCCCACCTGACGGTGATCCCGTATTCCGATACGCCGCCGAAACCCGCAAGGACCCGCGTGCTCAGCGAGGTTTTCACGGCGGCGAAATCCCTTACAGGGCTGAACGTGCCCGATCCGTCCCCGGCAAGCTCCGCGGGCAGGGGCTCGATCTTCAGGCCATCGACCGCAACGACGCCGAATCCTTCGTTCAGGAAATAATGGGCAAGCGTGTAGCCGGCCGGACCGAGACCGACGATGAGGATGTTCATCCCATTATAGGGGAGCGCGTGCGGGCGCGATACGTTGAGCGGGTTCCAGCGCGTGAGGAGCGAATAAATTTCGAACCCGTACGGAAGACCCAGCACCTCCGTCAGAATGCGCGTTTCGATCTGCGGGATGTCCACGGGGTCCTGTTTCTGGTAGATACAGGATTTCATGCAGTCGTTGCATATCCGGTGCCCGGTCCCGGGTACCATCGGGTTGTCGAGCATGATGACGGCCAGAGCGCCGAGCGCGTCCCCCCCGTTCATCAGGGAGTGGGATTCGGAGATCTTCTGGCCGAGCGGACAGCCTTTCATTTCAAAACCGAGCGGATTCTTCCGGAATCCTTCACCGGTATGAAATCCTTTGGAGCAGGAGTCTTTGTCCCTCTCATGACAGAAAATGCAGTAGTCGATCTCGCTCTCCACCTCCCTCAGGCCAAGGCGGTTGTCGGTGAGGTCGAACCCGTCCCTGCGCCTGAGGTGAGAGGCGATGCCGCTGTGCGATCCCGGAAGGGGGTCCACGGAAACATCCGATTCCACAAGATGCTGAAAATCGAAGGAGCCGGAAACCCGGAAGAGCGCCCACTCTTTCCTCCGGTGATCGTCCGAGTAATAGAGGAGGGCCAGGAGCCTTTCGAACGACGTGAGAACAGAGGTGAGGAATGACTTCAGAGCCTCATCGTGATTTCCGGGCTGACTCCCGGGGTCGATCCCGAGTGAGCGCGCGATCCCGGAAAGGAACTCCCGCGTTGCGGGGGGGAGATCAGATTTGATGTACCGTTCGTGACCGAGGAGGAGATGAAGCGCGGAGGCGATTTCCAGCTCATCGCCGCTCCGGGGAATCCCCGGGAGCGCGTCCATGATCTTCCGCGTCTCGCGTTCCAGCACAGTGAGGTCGTCCCCGATCGGACCGGGAGCGCCGTACTTCTTCAGGACGCGCCGGACGAAGAAATCCTTTTTCACGCTGAATATGACGGCATCGGCGGATGAGCGCAGCTTCATGGCGGCATACTCCGCATCCACGCCGAAAATCCGGGCGAGAAAACTGCCGACGTGCGGGCCGAGGTCTGTCAGGAGCGCCGAGAGCGCGACGCTTCCGGGTGCCCGCCCCGCGGCGTACTCCGAGTAACGGCCGTGGAGTTCGGGATCGCTTGCGCGGATCTGATCTTCAAACAACTCTGTCAGCTGTGCCAGGCGCCGGGGCTCAAAGAGGTCCTGGAATGAGTACCCGGGGATGTGAAGCTGCATGCAATCTCCCTGTTTTCAATCAAGATAGAAGCGCGTTCTCCAAGATACAAACGGCCGGGTGGATCGGCCGTTTTTTTCCCCAAATATGAGAATTGTGATGATTCAAAGTTCGGAATTGCAGGGGGGAACCAAAAAGGAACCCCCAATTCATGCCAAATTCCGCAATTTCATGACTGGCACAAAATCTGTTAGTTTCAAGGACAGCATTGAAGGGGTATTGCCATGTATGCGAATACGACAGCTGCGATGATGCAGAAAACCGGGCAGACGCTCTACACTATCGGCGAGGCCGCGGACCTGATCGGCGTTTCCGTTCCCACGATACGGATGTATGAACGTGAGGGATTGATCATCCCGCTCCGGAAAGCCTCGCGCCACAGGCTCTTCGCAGAAAGGGATCTCGAGAGAATCCGCTCCATCCGCAGGACAATCAACATGGAAAAAGTGAGCATCGCCGGCATACGCCGGCTGATGTCGCTGGTCCCGTGCTGGAAGATGAACGGATGCTCCGAGGAACAGAAGGCGATATGCCCCCGGTTTGCAGCCGACGGATCTCCATGCTGGATGGTGAGCGGGAAAACGTGGCAGCGCAAGAGCGACGAGTGCAGGGACTGCGGCGTGTACCTGAGGACTGCCGAGTACGCCGAGCTGAAATCGCTCCTGGAGGAGTACGGCGTGAATGCCGCCCCGGAGCCCGTGACCAAAGAGTGAGGCCAAGGGGACGCTCAGGGCGTACCGGTCGGGGAAGTGACGTCGAAGCGGATGGTTTTGTCCCACGTCCGCTTTTCTTTTTTTACGTACTCGATCCAGAGCGCCTTGACGACGATGTAGATCCAGAGCTGGCAGTAGGTGAAATACATCAGGACCAGCACCGGTATGCGCCTGAGGCGGTCTTCCCCGTCGTACGAGATCGCGAGCATCGTTTCCCCCAGGAACAGGAAGAACGCCATGATCCACACGAACGTGTACGGGCCCGGGAGTGAGATCGTCACCAGATTCGCGGCGCTCACGATGAACAGCAGGTCGGAAATCACGATCGCGACGAAGAAAACGTAGTACAGGGAGAGGGTGTAGAGCACGTCGAACATCAGCCGCTTGTNNTCCCCCTCACCCACCGGGTCCGCTGGCGCACCCAGACGCCCCAGGTCTGGGGCTCCTGTTCGTACGTGACCGCGTACGGCACGAACTTGATCTTGTATCCCTCCTGGTAGATCCTGATGCTCAGCTCCGAATCCTCCGTCAGGGCTTCCTCGTCCCAACCGTTGAGCTGCCGGATCAGCCAGGTCCAGACGACGAAGTTCGTCCCCGGCAGCGTCGCGATGT
>PMDK01000032.1 GCA_003154425.1 Ignavibacteriota bacterium | reverse complement strand
GCCTCGATTTCGTCGCCAGGATGGGGACGGCGGAGGCGCGGCGCGCTCCCAGGAATAACCTGGCCGCAAAGAGCATCAGGGCCGATTCAGCGTGGTTGAAAGGGTGGACGGGCAGCGGGGTCAAAGTCGCAGTCCTGGATTCCGGTCTGGATACGGATCCCGCCAATCCCGACCTGCCGGCGGTCATACAGGCCCGCGATTACTCCTCTTTCCCGACCGCCATCCGGAACACCGTCCTCAACAAAATCACCGGTCACGGCACACATGTCACGGGGAGCGTGCTGGGGAGGGGCGTGCTTTCATCCGGCAATACGCTGAACGGGGGGGGTCCCTACAAGGGGATGGCCCCGTCGGCGAGCCTCGTGTTCCTCAAGATCGGCGATGATTCCACGGCGAACAGCTCGTTCGCGGCGGACGTCGTTGCGATGCACGCCGCGGTCGATACATTCCAGGCGAATGTCCTCTCAATGAGCTACGGGGGATGGGATGCCTACCACGACGGATCCGATGCCGAGGACCAGGTGGTGGACTGGGTCTACAGCAGGGGGGTTCCTTTCTTCATCGCGGCCGGTAATGACGGATACGGAGACTTTCATTACTCGGGGACTGTCGGCGCTCACGACTCCACGACGACGATCCCCGTGTTTGTCACAGGCGCAGGAACAAACAGCACGATGCTCGCGTTCAACCTGGTCTGGCGGTCCACCGCGGACAGTCCCGCTACTTCCATGGACCTGAGGTACTACACCAACTCAATGCATGTGGTCCCTTCGACTCTCGACCAGCAGACATCGAGCACGCGCGGCACCAATTCCGAGTACTCCGGATCCGTTGACTATGTGCCACCGGGAAACAGCGCGTACTTCCTCAGGGTGGTGAACAAATCCGCACGTCCGCTCAGATACCAGATCTATGAAGACTGGGGGGACGGGAATGTGGCTTTTGCCGTCGGGGATCCAAACTATACAATCAGCCAGCCTGCGAGCGCCGATCACGCATTCGCCGTCGGCGCGTATGTCACCCGGGGAAGCTGGACTTCCTACAATCTCTTCGAATTCGGCTACGGTTACACCGTGGCTGACATCGCCCCCTGGTCGAGCAGAGGCCCGCGCCTGGACGGGAGGACCAAACCGGACATCGCTGCGCCGGGGAGCATCACGATTTCGATCCGCGACCGCCACGTGTACGCGTCGCCGGACCCCCACTGGGTATCGAGTGTCGGCGCGTCGCCTGACACCGCGTATGTCGTCATGCAGGGGACGAGCATGGCGACCCCCGTGGCCGCCGGGGCGGCTGCGTTGATACTCGGCAGGACCCCTTCACTCACGGCGCAACAGGTGTTCAGCGCGATGAGTGCGGGAGCCGTCACCGATCAGTACACGGGCGCCGTGCCGAACACGAGCTGGGGAGCCGGCAAACTCAATGCCTATGCCGCAGTCGCACTCTCGACGGATATACAGCAGCCGGCCGGGACTCCCGTTGCATTCTCTCTCGGCCAGAACTACCCGAATCCGTTCAACCCTTCGACGGTCATCGACTACGTCATTCCACGCACCACGTTTGTCACGCTGGACGTTTTTGACATACTGGGGCGGGTGGTCCGCACGCTGGTCAGCGGGGAGCAGGGGTTCGGACCTCACAGCGTTCGTTTCGACGGCACCGGGCTCGCGAGCGGGGTCTACTTCTACCGGCTCAAAGCGGACGGTCTGGCGCAGACGAAAAAACTCATGGTGCTCAGATGAAACACCCGATGCTTCTCCTTCTTCCCGTCGTCCTGTTCTCTCTCCCGGCGCCGGGATATGCTCAGGCCGGGCACGACGGGTACTGGTGGAGGGAATTGTCGCTCAACTCGAAGCAGGACGTCGTGACGGGGTTTCTCGACGGGATGGCTCTGGGTCACAATCTCACGCTGATGGGGGCGGGGACCAGCTCTGAGACTGACTGCCGTCCGAAGATCGAGCAGTCCTACACGTATGTCAGGAACAGGTACTTTCGCAATGTCGCTCCCGGGGACCTCGTGCTCGCTCTCGATCAACTCTACGCCGAGAGCGATAACAGCACGATCATCATCGGCAGGGCGGTCTGGATTGCCGTAAACAGGCTGGGGGGGACAAAGCCGGATGAAATCCAGACGCTGATACTGCAGAGCAGGGGAGTGGGCTATTGACCCGGGCCGGTTCCCCGGTCGGCGCGCGCGTGTTGCGAATTGTTCCTGCGGAGTGCGATGTTCTGCATGAGCGCCTGCCCCCCGAGGAAGACGAGCGTCAGCCCGGCGGCAAGGAGGACGATGTAGAAGTCTGTTATACCCGGCAAACCCGGCGTTCCCGGGATCCCCGCACCGGTGTGTGCACTGATGAAGGGCTCATGCAGTATCAGCCAGAATCCCTGCGCGGGGGGGACGAGCATCAGGATGCCGATCGCTATATTCAGCAGCGCTTCCAGTGTCTGAATCTTTGGCCGGAGGGGGGGGAGGGGAAGACCAAGCCGGGTGTATTCCAGAGCTATCTCCCTCTTCTGTCTCCTGGCCTGCCTCTCGAGTGTAATGGAGACTCCCATTGCCGCAAGGTACATCAGGAACATTAGTGACGTCATCGCCCGGGCTCCTTTCCGTCATGCCGCGACACGAGGTACTGCCGCAGATCCCGCACGAATATCATTACAAGAATCACGAGAGGAACCGCGATCATGCAGGCCATGACCGTCAGGGGTCTGGCGGAGCCGCTGTGCGAATGCAGTCCGGTGTAGAAGAGAACGCCGGAGAAACCCGCCAGCAGGGCGCATACCGACCCTGTCGTCAGCAGCCTCCATGACCGGGGCTTTGTCTCGGGCGCGGGGAGGACCTCCCCGCGCGTGAGATGTTCCATGATGGCACGATGTGCCTTTTCGCGGCGCCGGTATTCATAGACGCCGTAGCAGATGATAAGCAGGCTGATGACTACCGAGTCCATGGCGGTCTCTCCTTCTGTTGTGTTAGACGCACGAACACCTCATTTTCTTACATTGTGTAAGAAAAGGGGCCCTGGGTGCGTCTAACATTGTAATAGACTGGATTCCTATGACTCCCGCCCGTGGGGAACAGTCGGAGCCCGCGCTTGACGCCGAATTCCGCTCCATTGTAAGGGATTTTGCCCCCCGGCTCTACCGCCAGGCGTTCCGTATGCTGGGGGACACGCAACAGGCGACCGAGGCCGTTCAGGAGATTCTCCTGAATATCCACCGGTCGCTGGCCGATTTCCGGGGTGATTCTGCGCTGGGGACCTGGATTTACAGAATCGCCCTGAATACGCTCTGCAGCTACAGGCGCCAGCAGCGGAACCTGCCCCTTCCGATGATCGAATCGGGGGACCTGCAGTCCGTCATTGACGAGGACGGAGATCTGGAAGCGGCGTACGACCGGAAGGAGACGAATGAGCGGCTTGCCCG
>PMDK01000100.1:6874-7253 GCA_003154425.1 Ignavibacteriota bacterium | reverse complement strand
ACAAGAGCATTACGAACATATTCGTCATCACGAAGTTAACGCTCGTGTTCGACGTGTATGACACGCGTGACGAGGCGATCAAGAGCTTCAGCTAGCAGTCCCGCCGCCTGCGGCGCCACAGGCGCCGATTTGAGGCGTGACGAACAATCCCTGCCGCCGTATCTCCTGCCGGTGTTCTTCCGGGGCGTGTTTCGCCTCTCGCCGCATACCCCTCTTCCCGGGGGATGCTTGCTTCTGACCCCCATGGGCGATATATTGTCACCGACTATGAGATACGCATGAATTGCAGAGTCTGTTCAGCCGAAGTTCCGGAAGGATCACGGTACTGTCTGAATTGCGGGGCCACGCTCTCGGATTCGGTCCCCGCGCGTCCCGTCGT
>PMDK01000100.1:0-6819 GCA_003154425.1 Ignavibacteriota bacterium | reverse complement strand
AACGACTGTTTCCGCGGGTTGATCTCCACCATACTCAAGTACGAAGGGACAATCGACAAGTTCATCGGCGACGGGATCATGGCGATATTCGGTGCACCGCTGGCCCATGAGAACGACCCGGAGCGTGCCGCACGCTGCGCGCTTGACATGCTCACGGATATCGAGCGGTTCAACAACCAGACCGCGATCCAGCTTCCGGCGCGGCTCGGTCTCCACGTCGGCCTGCACTCCGGTATGGTGATCGCCGGAAACGTGGGGAGCGACCTCCGCATGAACTACTCGGTCATCGGAGATACCGTCAACCTGGCGGCGCGACTTGTCGAGCTGGCGCCGAGCGGGGAGATCTACCTGACGGCCGAGACGCAGAAGCTCATAGCGAACTTTGCTGTTTCGGAAGGCCCCTTCCGCATGACGCTCAAGGGGAAGGCGGCTCCTGTCCCGGTCTTCAAGCTCAAATCGCTCAAAGCGGACGGGGAGGGAAAAGAAGGCGGCATAGGCAAGAACGAGTTCGTCGGGCGGGAGAAAGAGATCGCGACGATCAAGCGGTCGCTGGAGTCGGTGCTCGACAAGAATCAGGTCACGCTCTGCATACAGGGGGAAGCGGGCGTCGGCAAGTCCCGTCTGAAAGCGGAGCTGATCAAGCTTGCCTACAAGTCGGGGATCGCGTCATACGAGGGCTCCTGCTCCAGCTTCGAGGTGAACACGCCGTACTACCTCTGGACGACGCTGATGAGGAACCTGCTCAAGGTCGGCCCGGAGGTTCCGGAAGTTGACGTCCGCAAACGGCTTCACCAGATCACGCACACGCTCGCGCTCGATGAACACGAGCCGTACCTGGGGACGCTCCTGTCGCTCCGCTTCGAGGAGATACTCCTCGTCGATGAAACGCTCCGGAAGCAGCGTGTGTTTCAGGCCACGCGGGCGCTCCTCAGCGCGATCGCGGCACGCAGGCCGATCGCGTTCATCCTGGAAGACCTCCACTGGATCGACAGGTTTTCGCAGGAGCTCCTGGAGTATATATTCTCCCGGACAACGAACGTCGTCCTCTCGCTCTTCGTGCTGCTCTACAGGGACGAATACGCCCATGCCCGGAAGATCACCGGCGGGGCGGAGGTGATGGACCTGAACAGGCTCACGAGGAGCGAAGCCCTGAAACTGATGAAGCTCCGGATGGATGTGGACGTGGTGCCGCAGGCCATCGAGGACCTGATCCTGAGCCGGTCCGAGGGGAACCCCTTCTTCATTCAGGAGATCATCAAGACGATGATCGACAAGAGGATCATCGCGATCCGCCGGAGGCGGCTGGAGATCCTCTCGGACAACATCGAGGCCGGGGTGCCCGAGACCATCCAGGGCATCATCATGGCCCGGATCGACAGGATACAGGACAGCATTAAGGACGTCCTCTTCAGCGCCTCGGTGATCGGCAGGGAATTCTCCCGCCCCCTGCTCGAGCATGTGATCGACAGAAAGAACGATGTCACGACCAACCTCACCGAGTTGAAGGCGCTGGAGCTCGTCCTGGAAAAGGACGAGGCCCACGAAGCGGAGTACCTGTTCAAACACTATCTGATCCAGGAGGTGGCCTACAACACCATCCTGCTGAACAAGCGGAAGGAGCTTCACGGGGCCATCGCCCGCGCGATCGAGGAACTTTTCGCGGACCGCCTGATGGAATTCTATGAGCTCCTGGCGTTCCATTACGAGAAGGCGGAGCAGTGGGACAAGGCCGCGGAATACCTGAGCCGGTCCGGCCACAAGGTCCGTCAGATGTACTCGCAGGAGGAGTCGAAGGACTTCTTCGAGCGGAAGAACGTGGCCGTGAGGAAGTTGTACCAGTCCGCCAGCGCGAAGGCGAGCATCGGGGCGACGCTGATCGCCATCACCCCTCCCCTTATCCTGATGCTCATCCCGATTCTCCCGATCTTCGCCTACATCAGGATCCTGGGGCGTGCGCACAACGTCGATATCGCCGAGCAGCTTGTCGTCGGCATCATCGCGAGCTCCCTGTGCCTCTGGTACGCCATTTCTCTCTGGTATCTTGGGGTCGTGCCGTTCCTCCGGGGCCGCCCCAAAATGTACGATCTGATCGAGGACCAGGTGCGCATCATCTACAGGGAAGGGACGACTCTCTCCATCCATTTCTCGGAGATCGACCAGATCTCGCTGATGAACAACCGCCTCAAATCGCTCCGCCCTCTCCGGTACAAGATACTCGACCCGTTCGGGAGGATCAACGACTACGGTGCGATGACATTTAAGATCTGGTTCCGGGAAGTGGTGCTGAACATCCTTCCGCCGTATTCATTCGGGTTCGGGTCGGCGCAGGGCGAAATCCTGATACGCCTCGTCGCAGGGTACCGGGCCCTGCGCATGCTCATCCCCTGGTGGAACACCCCCCTGAAGAGCGCCGACCTGAGCATCTCCCCGTTCGACGCACGCGAGTTCTATGCGCAGCTTGATGTGGCGTTCAAGAAATGGCGCCGCCAGCAGAAACTCGATAGAGAGGCCGCGAAGTAGACGGGGTCCCCCCCCGGAGCATTCCGTCGAACCAGGTTCCGTCAATGCGATTCCGCTTTTTGACATTCTCCGTCCTCTGCGGCATTCTCTCCGCGGCTCCGGCCGCAGCCCAGCCCCGCGAACGGGGGGTTTTCCGCCCAACGGATCTCGTCGAGATCGTCCGCCTCGATTCGACAATTCACCTCGACATCCGGTACGCGACGCCGGACAATTTCATGAAGCGTCCGATGTACGGCGAACCGCGCGCATTCCTCGAGCGCCCGGCTGCCGCGGCACTCCTGCGCGTCCACCGTGCGCTCCGGGCGCGGGGGCTCGGCATCCTCGTCCTGGACGCCTACCGCCCCTGGTCTGTGACGAAGAAATTCTGGGACGAAACGCCCCCGGCTCTGCACAGATTCGTGGCGGATCCGTCGAAGGGCTCGCGTCACAACCGGGGCTGCGCTGTCGATTGCACGCTGTATGATCTCGGGGGGGGGAAGGAAATCCGCATGCCGAGCGCCTACGATGAGTTCACCGTGCGCGCGTCACCCCGCTACGCCGGGGGGAGCCGGGAGGAGAACCGCATGCGGGCGCTCCTCCGCGCATCCATGGAAGCGGAAGGGTTCACCGTCGACCCGGGCGAGTGGTGGCACTACGATTACAGGGACTGGAGGCACTACCGCGTACTGGACATCCCCTTCGGCCTTTTGCCCTGACTCCCCTTCCCCGGGCCGGGTCCGAAGAGAACCATGACCTCCGTTTCGTCCGTCCCCGGAAACATATCGAACGGGACTCCCCTGACGGGCGTGTATCCGGCAGCTCTCCACCGGGAGATTTCCGCCCCCATGATGTCGACGTTGCAGAACATGTGCACGACCCGGCCGGGGCGGCGCGCGGCGATGCATTCGATGACCCCCGGAGCGGTCCCTCCGCGGGGAGGATCGAGGAGTACCGCGTCCCCGGGCCCCGCCCGCGAGATGAGACGGGGGAGTGTCTCTGCCGTGATGTCTGAGCGTACGAACCTCGTATTCGTCCCCCCCAGCCTTTGTGCATTGCGGATCGCTGCGTCGACCGATTCGGGGGTGCGTTCGATGCCCGTTCCCCTCCGCGCATGCGTGCCGAGCGTGAGCGTGAAGAGACCGTAGCCGCAGTAGAGATCGTACAGGTCGTTGCCGGATGAGAGGTTGAGCATCCGGCCCGCCTCCGTGATGAGGCCGTCGACGAGCGATGCATTCCCCTGCGAGAAGGCCAGGGGAGGGAAGAGGAAGCCTTTTCCTCCGAACTTCTGGTAAATCTCCGTTTCGCCGTATATCTTCCGCACATTTCCGCGCGAGGCAGGGCTCCGCGTGCCGAGGTAGTACCTCCCGTCGCTCCGGTCCTCGTGAAGCATCACGCCGCGCACATCCGGACACGCCGATGTCAGAGCCTTCGACAGGGTGTTCGCCGCGCTGACGATCGCGCCGTCCATGCGCGTGACCGACAGTATCACGACAAGTTCGCTGTAGTTTCCCTTGAGGATGACGTAGCGGAGAACGGGAACGAGGGGGCTGGCTGAACGCGACAGGATTGATTCCCGCAGGCGGGCATACACGGCGGCGTGGGAAGCCGGTTCGATCCGGCAGGCGATGACATCCACGGGTCGATGCCTGTCCTCTCCTCCGGGATCGATGAGTCCGGGACGCGCTTCGCCTTTCACCGGAAACATCTTTCTCTTGCTCACGGTCCGGTACTCCCTTCCGAGGGGAGATAGAACGAGCGGTGCGAGAGGGGCATTCAGGGCGAGCTTCTCCCAGAAAACCCGGAGCGCTGCGTCGCGCGCCCTCGACTCGGCCGGATACTCCACGCGCGAGGCATGGCAGAGCGGGCAAATCCGGGACGAGTATGTCCGGCAGGCACCCGCAGAGAGATCGGCGGGCGGAGGCCCGGCCCTTCGAAGATGCTCTTCAAACAGCTCTTTGAACATGGATGAATATAGTCAATCTCACCGAAAGAACGGGCCCAACGCGTCCCCGCACTCCAGGGAGTCCCGCGGGGCGGGCTCCTTGAAAATCCGGCCCCAATTCGCTACTTTGAAAATGAGGAGATGCGCATGGGCGGTGAGCAGGGTCTGGCCAATATATTCATCGACATCATACCCGACATGTGTTTCGTTGTGTCGGGCGATCAGGATGTCCTCGTATACAACAGAAAAGCCCGCGAGATGCTCGGACTCCCCGAAACTCCCTCCGGGCCCATACCGTTCTACTCGCTGCTGACCGACGATTCTCCCCGTCCGCTCCTTCCGGTGCTGCGGACCACCGGGCGCTCTCCGGAAGCAGAGGCCCGCTTCAGGACCGCCGACGGCCGCGTGATAGACGCCCTCCTGTTCATACGAAGAATCGCCGGCGTGGGGGCCGACTTCCTCTACGTGATCGCGAGGGACGTGTCCGAGTTCAAGAAAAAGGAACTCGACCTCCTCCGGTTCTCCAATGTCGTCCACTACACCGTCAATCCCATCCAGATCACAGATGCGCAGGGGAGAATGGTCTACGTCAACCCGGCGTTCGAGAAGGCCACAGGCTTCACGAAGGACGAGCTGATCGGCTCCAACCCGAATAAACTCTCAAGCGGGAAATTCCCGGAGCAGTTCTGGAAACGGGCATGGGAACAGATCAACGCGGGGAAGGTCTGGACGGGTGAGGTCGAGAACAGGAGGAAGAACGGTGACGCCCTCTTCACACAGCTCCTGATTTCTCCCATTGTCGACGGGGAGGGGACGGTGGTGGGGTTCCTCGGGACACACAGGGATATCACCGAGCAGCGCCAGCTCGAACAGCAGCTGATGCATTCCCAGAAAATGGAGAGCATAGGCACTCTGGCCGCGGGGATCGCGCATGAGGTCGGGAACCCCCTGGCCTCCATCTCCTCGATCGTCCAGGTGCTGCTCCGGACGCTCACCGACGACTTTGCAAAGGAAAAACTGGGGCTGGTCCAGTCGCAGGTGCACCGGATCACCAAGATCATCCGCGATTTGGTGGATTTCTCCCGCCCGTCCAGCTACCTTGTGCAGCCGACCGACCTTGTCAGGTCGCTCACGGACGCGGTCGAGATCGTCAAAATGGGGAAAAAGGCGAAGGATGTCACATTTATCACACATATCCGCCGGCAGATCCCGGTGCTGCCGCTTGTCCCGGACCAGATCTCGCAGGTCTTCATCAACATACTTCTGAACGCGGTCGACGCACTGCAGGGGAAACACGGCATGATTACGGCGGAGGTGGAAAGGGAGAATGAACAGGTCCGCGTCACGATCGCCGATGACGGCTCGGGCATCCGGCCCGAACACATGCCGAAGATCTTCGAGCCTTTTTTCACGACGAAACAGGTCGGCGAAGGGACCGGACTGGGCCTCTGGGTGAGTTACGGGATCGTGAGGAGTTTTCACGGCGACCTTACGGTGCACAGCACGTGGGGGAAGGGGACATCGTTCAACATGACGCTGCCGCTGAACGGGAAGGGAAGAAAGGATGTCTGAATCGATACTGATCGTCGATGACGAGGATATCATCCGGGAATCGCTCTCCTTCGTGCTTGCGAAGGAGGGATACAACGTCCGCGAGGCCGCGAACGGCGCGATCGCCCTCGAAATGATGAAGACCGAATCGTTCGACCTCGTGCTCACCGATCTCGAGATGCCGGAGATGAAGGGGATCGAGCTGCTGGAACACGTCACGAACTTCTCCCCCGAGACCCTGGTGGTCATCATCACCGCGTACGGGTCGATCGATTCCGCCATCGCCGCCCTCCGGAAGGGGGCGGTCGATTACATACTCAAGCCGGTGGAGTTCGACGAGCTGCTTGTCAAGATCCAGCGGCTCATGGCCGGCAGGAGGCTGACGGTTGAGAACAAGCTGCTGCGGGGGGAGCTCCACCGTCAATACGATTTTTCCCACATCGTCGGGCAGAGCCCCGCGATGGCCAGGGTGTTCGACACCATCAGGAAGGTGGCCTCCACGGATGGGACCGTCCTCATCTACGGCAAGAGCGGGACGGGCAAGGAGCTCGTCGCCCGCGCAATCCATTTCAACAGCAAGAGGAGCGCGAGACCGTTCGTTCCTGTCAACTGCGGGGCAATCGTCGAAAACCTGTTTGAAAGCGAGCTTTTCGGGCACAAGAGGGGGTCCTTCACGGGTGCGACGGTCGACAGGGAAGGATATTTCAAATCCGCCGACGGCGGGTCTATTTTCCTGGATGAAGTGAGCGAGATCCCTCTCCACCTCCAGGTGAAGCTCCTCCGTGCGATCGAGCAGAAGGAAATCACCCCGGTAGGTACGTCCACTC
>PMDK01000170.1 GCA_003154425.1 Ignavibacteriota bacterium | reverse complement strand
ATCTACCCGGCGGTCGACCCGCTTGATTCCACCTCGCGCATCCTCGAGCCGGGCATCGTCGGGGAAGAGCACTACGCGGTGGCAAAGCGGGTCAAGGAGATCCTCCAGACCTACAAGGATCTGCAGGACATCATCAGCATCCTGGGCATGGACGAGCTCTCCGACGAGGACAAGCTCACCGTCTCCCGCGCGCGCAAGATCCAGAAATTTCTCTCCCAGCCCTTCCACGTCGCCGAGGAGTTCACCGGCCTGCCGGGGAAATATGTGAAGCTCGAGGACACGATCAGGAGTTTCAAGGAGATCATCGCCGGCGAGCACGACGATCTCCCCGAGGCGGCGTTCTCCATGGTCGGGGCGATCGAAGAGGCGGTGGAAAAAGCGAAACATCTTCAGGCGGCATAAGCGCCCATGTACGAGAAGTCTTTTTCGCTTGAAATAGTAGCGCCGAACCGCGTTGTCTTCCAGGGGGAGGCGACGAGCGTCACCGCACCCGGTACCCTTGGGGGATTCCAGGTCCTCTTCAATCATGCCCCGCTCCTGTCTTCGCTGGAAGTCGGGCCGCTGAAAATGAAAGACACGCAGGGGGTGGACACGGTCTATGCCACGGGCGGGGGGTATCTTGAAGTGCGTGACAACAGTGTGGTGGTCCTTGTCGAGAGTGCGGAGAAGCCGGAGGAGATCGACGTCGAGCGGGCACGGTCGGCGCGTGAGCGTGCCGAGGGAAGGCTGAAGTCCCACGATCCGTCGTTCGATGCCGCGCGCGCGGAACTCGCCCTGGCCCGTGCGCTGAACAGATTGCGCCTCGCCGGACGGCACTGAGTCCGGAACGACTTGTCCCCTTCGTCAGAGCCCGGAAGTCTCAGGAGCTTCTTCGTTGACATTCCCCGACCGATGGGGTATATTCTCAGCTGGATTCCGGTGGTCCCCGGTCAGTGAACCCCATGGATAACGATACAGTGCTGCTCCTCAGGAGGCTCCAGCAGCGCCTGGTCGAGGAAGGACACCGCGTGCTGGGGGAAATGATGGGGAAGGTATCGGAGAGGATTGCCTCGTCTGCGGATCTCGACCTTGCGCTGGAACGACTCTATTCCCTCCATGGATGGGACGCGATGGCGCTCAGGCTCATGTGGTATGCGAAGCGCGCGCGCGCGGCGGGCACAGGCGTCCGGCGTGATGCACTTATCGATTTCCAGGTCGAGGAGCTCCACGGGCTCCTTCTGGCCGCCCCGCAGGCGGCCTCCCAGGATCCCCCGCCGGGGCGCCCGGCCGGGGGAAACGTCCTCAGCGGGGAGACCTTTGAGGCGCTGCATCATTTCAATACCGCGCTTGAGGAGCTCAAACGTTCGGCATTCGAGGGGGAGCGGTTTCAGGGGATGCGCGAAGGACTCGTGGATTCCGCCCTCACGAACGCCGGCAGGCTCCACCAGGTCTCGTCGGCTTCCGGGAACGAGATCCTCGCCCAGTTTGCCGCGACGTTCTCCCTGTTCCTCCGCTATGTGATCGAACGCGACATGTTCGACGATGTCCGCGTCGCCCACCTGATCGACAACGCCAGCCAGTCGCTCCAGGGGCTCCTGGAGAGCCTGGGGACAGAGGACTACGGCGCATTGCTCCAGACGATCGACATGCTGCACAACCCGGAAACACTTCTCGAATAACACGGCAGGGACAATGGCAAAAACGTGCGGAGTGATCTTGGCCGGAGGCGTCGGTACCCGTTTCTGGCCCCGGAGCCGGGAGAGGTTCCCGAAACATCTCCTGCAGGTCGTCGGGAAAGACACGATGATACAGGACACGGTGAAGCGCCTGGAGCCGCTGGTGCTCCCGCACGACACGTACGTGGTCACAAACCGGCTCCAGAAGTCCCACGTGATGAAGCAGCTCCCCCAGGTCCCGGAGGAGAACATCATCGTGGAGCCTGTGGGGCGGAACACGGCCCCCTGCATAGGTCTCGCCGCACTCCACGTCAGGAGGACGAATCCCGACGCCGTCATGGTTGTCCTTCCGGCCGATCACATCATCCGTGACGACGGGGATTTCCATCGTGCCCTGAATCTCGCCGTCGACACCGCCCGCGAATCATCGAGCCTCCTGACCATCGGAATCACGCCGACACATCCCGAAACCGGCTACGGCTACATCCAGTTTGTGAGCGACGAAAAGGCGGAGAACCCGTACCGCGACAGGGGGGTCATGAGGGTCAAGACGTTTGCTGAGAAGCCGAACCTTCAGACCGCGGAGCGCTTTCTGGCGAGCGGAGATTTCCTGTGGAACAGCGGCATGTTCGTCTGGCGCGTGGATGCGATCCTCCAGCAGATCCAGGCATGTCTTCCCGACCTGTTCGCGCAGCTGCAGAAGATCGACGCCGCAATCGGCGGGCCCCACTACCAGCAGACGCTCGAGACCGCGTACGGGATGATACGCGGGATATCGATCGATTACGGTGTGATGGAAAAGTCAGCGAGCGTCTACGTGATCCCGGGGTCGTTCGGATGGAACGACCTCGGGTCCTGGGACGAAGTGTTCAGGGTTTCGGGGAAGGACGACAGCGGAAACTCGATCACCGGAAAGGTGATACAGAAGGACACGAAGAACTCCTATATCTTCTCGCCGGATAAGGTCGTCGCGACCGTGGGGGTCGAGGACCTCATCATCGTCAACACTGATGATGCCCTCCTGATATGCAAGCGGGGGAGGTCTCAGGACGTCAAGGAAATCTCGGACTACCTGAAACGGAAACAGATGAACGAATACCTCTGAGCGATGGTCTTGTTGCGGGACGCGGCCGTGCTCTTCCTTCCGGCGTTCTTTCTTGTCGCCGGATGCGGCAGCGGGTCTCCTCGCTTCACGTCGAAGGAGCGCCCCGACCCCGCGCCGCGGGAGACTTCTCTCTCAACACAACTCGAAGGCGTGGCTTCCTACTACGCAGACGAATTCAACGGACGGACGACGGCCAGCGGCGAGCCGTACGATATGAACGATCTGACGGCCGCGCACAGGACGTTGCCGTTCGGAACGAAAGTGAGGGTGACAGACCTCACGACAGGGAGATCGGTCGTTGTCCGCATTAACGACAGGGGTCCGTTCAAAGATGACCGTGTGATCGACCTCTCGCTCGGCGCCGCAAAACAACTTGGATTGATTGCCATGGGGACCGGACGCGTGATACTTCAGATTCTGGAACTTGGGATCCAACCGAAATGACTTCGAAAGGACGCGGACTCGTGTCTGAGCGGGACATCAGGGGGGCCCTCGCGGAAGGAAAGCGCGCGCTCGAGATTGACGCCGGGGCCCTCGTCACCCCGCTTGCGGCCGAACTGGCGTCCGCCTCCGGCATTGAGATAGTCCGACGGGTGAAAGCCGGGACTCCTGAAAAGGCAGCTCCCGTCCCCTCTCCGGAAGCAGGATCCCCTGGCGCTGAAGGAAAAAAGGTCGCCTTCGGCTCAGACCACGGGGGGTTTCAGCTTAAACAGATGCTCATGAAGCATGCCGAATCACTGGGCTACAACATCATCGATCTTGGCACTTCCAGCGAGGAACCATGTGACTACCCGGATTTTGCCTATGCGGTTGCCCGTTCTGTCGCCTCCGGAGAGGCATGGCGGGGGGTGGCTATCGACGGAGCGGGGATCGGCTCCTGCATAGTGGCAAACAAAGTCCCCGGAATACGTGCAGCCTGCTGCACCAACGAATTCGTAGCAAGGAACTCAAGAGAACATAACGACGCTAACGTCCTCACGCTGGGGAGCCGGGTGACCGGAAGTGAACTCTGCAAGGAGATTCTCAAAGTATGGCTGGCGACATGGTTCGCCGGCGGCAGGCACAAATGGAGGGTGGACAAGATCATCGATATCGAACACCGTTATCTCAAATAATTCAATCAGTTACAGGGAGAACCCCGGCGGGCCGGTCCAAAAACCGGCCCGTTTCTATGTGTTCCCGATAACGGACCGTGAAAGCTCCTTGCGCTCAACTGACAGACAGGATCGGCTCTTAGCTCTCCGCGTCCCCCTTCTTCAGGGGAGAAGGATGGCGCACGCGACAACGGTCGTCCATATCCCGTCTTTGTGACCCTCCGCTGACTGTGTGACGTTGAAAGTCTTGACGATTTTCCCGCTCATTTTGTAGAGCTTCTCCCTCTCATCCCAGGCGATCCCGGAGTCGAATTCCACGCCGAGCGTCGTCGCGAGCATCGTGGCCGCGAGGTCTTCGGCGTAGTCTCCCGCCTTTTCGTCCGTTTCGCCGTACGGGTGGTGCTCCGAAAGGTAGCCGTACTGTGAGGTGTCCGAGGGGGTTGCGACGCCGATCGAAGCGGCCACGAGCCGGTTCGGCTCATTCGTCGCGTTTCTCGCCATGACGCAGAACGTGATCTGCCCCGGCTGGAGGAACTTCAGTCCGTCTTCCGTCGGGATGCGCTTGCAGCCCGGGGGATAGATGCTCGACACGGTCACGAGATTGCACTTTTCGATTTTAGCGTCGCGGAGCGCGAGCTCGAATGACTGAAGGTAGTCCTTGTGACGCCCCACGCCTTTCGTAAAGAACATTTTCCCCGGTACGTACAATGTTGTATCTCCCTCTTGACTTTGGTGAATTGTAGTGGATTAAGCCTGGTTCACGCCGGCCGGACGCGCCGGAATCCCCGTTTCCCGACCCGCACGACCACCCCGGCGGTGATGTCGATGGCTGCGTTCTGATCCGCGATCCTCACGCCGTCCACGCTTACCGCCCCCTGCTCGACCATCCGCCGCGCTTCGTTCCTGGAAGGGACCAGCCCGGCTTCAGCCAGAAGTTGAATGATGCCGATGCGTCCCTCCGGAGCGTTCACCGTCGTCTCCTGGATCTCCTCCGGGGATTCCTTCTCGCGGAACATCCTGTTGAATTCCCTTTCCGCATTCACCGCGTCGCCCGCAGAATGGTAGAGTGTGACGAGAGTCCTGGCAAGGCGGCGCTTCACCGTGCTCGGGTTCGTCGCGGGGTCGGCCAGCTCGAGCTTTGTCGCCGCGAGCTCGCCGGCGGGTATGTCGGTCGCCAGCAGAAAATAATCGTAGATGAGCGCATCCGGGATTCGCATCGTTTTCCCGAATATCTCGCGCGGGGGTTCATTGAAGCCGATGGAGTTGTCGAGCGACTTGCTCATCTTCTCCACGCCGTCCGTCCCGACGAGGATCGGCATGGTGATCGTGACCTGCGGGTCGACGCCGTATTCCCGCTGGATATCGCGTCCGACAAGGAGATTGAATTTCTGGTCTGTCCCGCCGAGCTCGACGTCCGAACGGATTGCCACCGAGTCCATCGCCTGCGCAAGGGGGTAGAGGAACTCGTGCATGCTGATGGGCTCCCCCGCCTTGTAGCGGCGCTCGAAGTCGTCCCGTTCGAGCATGCGTGCGACCGTGTACTTGCTCGCCAGGGCGGTCACGTCGGCGAAGCTCATCGTTCCGAGCCATTCGGAGTTGTACAGCATCTGGACCTTCGTGGAGGAAAGGATCTTCGTCGCCTGTTCGAAGTAGCTCTGTCCGTTGGCGCGGGTCTCCTTGAGCGAGAGGGGGGGGCGTGTCCTGTTCCTGCCTGACGGGTCCCCGATCATTCCGGTGAAATCGCCCACGATGAGTATGGCCTGGTGTCCCAGGTCCTGGAACTGGCGGAGTTTGCGGAGAACGACGGAATGCCCCAGGTGGAGGTCTGGCCGGCTCGGATCGCAGCCGAGCTTGATCTTGAGCGGTGTGTTCGAATGCAGCGACGCGTTGATTTTCCGCTCGAGGTCTTCCACGCGGATGATCTCAGCGGTGCCGCGTGTGATGATGTCGAGCTGTTCGTTCAGCGGTGGGAACAAAGTCGGAGTCTACCTTGCTAGATGTCGGCGGATTGCGCGTTCTGCTTCTCGTTTGGCGATGTCCTGCCTCTTGTCGAACTCCCGCTTCCCTCTGCAGACACCCAGCTGCAGCTTGGCGAGACCGTGCAAAAAATAGAGCTTCAGGGGGACGAGCGTAAGGCCTTTTTCCCGCAACCGCGAAGCGATTTTCCGGATTTCCTTCTTGTGGAGGAGGAGCTTCCTGCGGCGGAGAGGGTCGACATTGCTGTAGCTGCCGTGCGTGTAGGGGCTGATATGCATGCCGAAGAGCCAGACTTCCCCATTCTTGAGGAGCGCGTACCCGTCGGCGAGGTTTGCGTTTCCCTGCCGGAGCGACTTCACTTCCGTGCCCGTGAGCACGATCCCCGCTTCGAAGGTGTCCAGGATTGCGTACTCGTGCCGGGCTTTCCGGTTGGTCGTGACCGGCTTCTCATCCGATTCATCCTGAGCGGCCATCGTCCCTCCCGGAATTTTCGCTCAGTATACCGAAATCGAAATGGAAAATCAATGAATTCTTTGCACCGGCACGTTGATTGACTTTCAGGGGTGTGTTCTCTATATTTTGTTCTACGCTGTCCGGAGATCACCGCATCGTGCACGAAGGGAATTGTCTTTCCCTTTTTTGTTGTTCCCCAGGGAGGAACGAATGGCCGACCCACACTACGATCTGATCATCATCGGCGGAGGCCCGGGGGGGTACACTGCGGCGATCAGGGGGGTCCAGCTGGGCATGCGGGTGGCGATCGTCGAGAGGGAAAGGCTCGGGGGGATCTGCCTGAACTGGGGCTGCATCCCCACCAAGGCGCTCCTCAGGAATGCAGAGATCCTTCACGCCTTCCGGAGAGGAGAAGAGTGGGGTATTACGTACGAAAACCTGCAGGTGGACTTCGGCAAGATCATCAAGCGAAGCAGGGGGGTGTCGGACAGGATTGTCAAGGGGGTCGAATACCTGATGAAGAAGAACGGGATCGACCTCATACCGGGGAACGGCCGGCTCGCCGGACCGGGGATGGTGGAGGTGCGCGCCGGCGGGACGGCGGCAGAAACCCTCCGGGCTGACCACGTCATCATCGCCACGGGTGCAAGACCCCGGTCGCTTCCAGGAGTGACGATCGACCGGACACGCGTCATCACAAGCACGGAGGCGATGTCGCTGTCGTCCCAGCCGAAATCCATGGTCATCATCGGGGCGGGGGCTATCGGCGTGGAATTCGCCTACTTCTATAACACCCTCCGGACAAAGGTCACGCTCCTCGAAATGCTCCCGGGGATCCTCCCGGCCGAGGACAGGGAGCTGACCCGGCAGNNAACAGGGGATCGAGATACTGACGGAGACGAAGGTGGAAGGGGTCCGCCCCTCCCGGCAGGACGTGACGTTGAGCGTTCGCACGGCCGGCGGAGACACGCGGGAGGTCACGGGGGACGTTGCGCTGATGGCGATCGGGGTCCAGGCCAATGTGGAGAACCTGGGACTGGAAGACGCCGGCGTGACGCTGGAAAAAGGGAATATCAAAGTCGACGTCGACTACAGGACGAACGTCGCAGGCCTGTATGCGATCGGCGATGTGATCGGTCCCCCATGGCTGGCTCACGTCGCCTCAGCCGAGGGAATCCACTGTGTCGAGGCCATCGCCGGCAAGAAACCCGCCCCGCTCGACTACAGCTCGGTCCCGGGATGCACGTACTGCCAGCCGCAGATCGCGAGCGTCGGCCTCACGGAGGAGAAAGCGAAGGCCGCCGGACATGAGCTCAGGATCGGGCGCTTTCCTTTCCGCCCGCTCGGCAAGGCCCTTGCCATCGGCGAGAGCGAAGGCATGGTCAAACTGATTTTCGATGCGAAGTACGGGGAGCTGCTGGGGGCCCATATCATGGGTTCGGAGGCGACGGAGCTGATCGCGGAACTCGTGGTCGCCAAGCGCCTGGAGACGACGGGCGAAGGGATCTTCCGGGCGATCCATGCGCATCCGACGCTCGGCGAGGCGGTCATGGAAGCGGCGGCCGCCGCGTACGGAGAGGCGATCAACATTTGAGTTCCTCATTGACATCATAGCTGCGGGAGACCAATCGTTGCCGACAAATTCCGAACCGCGGCCGAAAGGTCAGGACGCCAGACGCGCCGGGAATCCCACGCCGGACGCCCTGGCGCACCTGCAGGCAAATCAGATCGTCGGCGCATATACGAATGCGCTTTCCGCGCGGCTCATCGATTCCAAGATACTCATCCTGTTGAGACAGGGGAAGGTCTTTTTCCACATCGGCTGTTCAGGGCACGAGGTGGCTCAGGTCGCGATGGCGCTGGCGATGCGCCCCGGTCACGACTGGGCCTACCCGTATTACCGTGATCTCGGTTTTTCACTCCAGTTCGGCTACACAGTCGAAGAGATAATGCTTGAAGCCCTGCATCGCCGGGGGGGACCGAGCAGCAACGGTTACTCGATGCCGTTCCACTACGGACACCGCAGGTGGAGGATCGTTGCGCAGTCCAGCCCGACAGGCACGCAGTACCTCCAGGCCCTGGGGACGGCGATGGGGGCGGTGAAGGACGGCACGGACGAAGTGGTGTACGTTTCAAGCGGCGAGGGCTCCACCAGCGAAGGGGAATTCCACGAGGCCGTGAACTGGGCCGCCAGGGGGAAATNNACCAGCTCGCGGGCGAATCGGTCTCCGGCATGGTCAAGGGGTACGGCGGGCTGAACTGCTACCACGTTGACGGATGCGATTTCCCCCGGATGTTCGAGGCGGCGGCCGATGCCGTGGCGCGCG
>PMDK01000090.1 GCA_003154425.1 Ignavibacteriota bacterium | reverse complement strand
TCAGCTGGTACGACAGGTCGTTCAATACGGGGATCAAAGGCCTCCTCTCCGACCGGCTTGCGCGTGATTTCGGCCTGGCCGAGGACCGCGTGCTGCTCGGCTACGGAGCGGAGAACATACTCAAGCAGACGATCCAGTGCTACCTCGCGAAGGGGGAGAAGCTTATGGTCCCCGCCTATTCCTGGTGGTATTACAAGAAGATCGCCTCCGAGGTCGACGGCCTGAGCGTGGAGTTCCCCATGACGGTGGGAGAGGACCGCTTCCTGTACGATCTTCCGGCGATGCGTGAGGTGTATGCGCGCGAACGGCCGGCGGTTGTCTTCATCAGCTCGCCGAACAACCCGACCGGCAATTCCCTGCACCCGGACGACCTGAAAGCGATACTGGGCGATTTCGGGGAGTCTGTGGTGGTGCTCGATGAGGCGTACGTCCACGGTACGCGGACGGCCTATGTCAAGGATCTCGTCGACGCGAACCCGAACCTCCTGGTGGTTCGCACGATGTCGAAATACTATGCGCTGGCGGGTGTGCGAATCGGGTTCGCACTGCTGGGGAAGGGGCTCGCCCCCCTCGCGAAATTCAGCAACAGATACCTCGGTTATAACCGTCTCTCGGAGGAACTGGCGGTCGCCGCCCTGGATTCTCCGGAGTTCTACGGGGAGATTGCCCGGAAGATGAACGAGGACAAGGAACGGTACTATGCCGTTCTGGGGAGTCTCCCCGGATTCCGGGTTTTCCGCTCTGACGCCAATTTCGTCCTTGCGGCGATTCCCCCGGCGCAGAAGGCGGGACTGAAGGCCTACCTCGAGGGACAGGGTCTGATCATCAAGTTCATGGACGAGAAGCTCCTGAACTCTCATGTCAGGATCACCATCGGGACGCAGGAGGAGAACCGATTGTTGATCGATGCGATCACGTCGTACTACGACTGAGGGCGGGTCCATGGGACTCCTCGCGGAATACAAACGGGGACTGAAGTCGGTCGCCGTCGAAGAGCTGTTCGACCTGATTTTCTATCGCCCCCTCGCATTTCTTTTCGTCAAACTCATCTGCCGCACGGGCGTCACTCCCAACCAGCTGACGCTCCTCTCGATGGTCTTCGGCATCCTGGGGGGAGTGAGCCTCGCGCTCGGTACACCGCGCGCGCTTGCCGCCGGGGGGGTGTTCTTCCTGCTCTACAATATCGTCGATTGCAGCGACGGTCAGCTTGCCCGCCTGAACCACTCGGGGACGCCTCTCGGGCGTATACTTGACGGCGTCGCGGATTATGTGGTCAGCCTCGCCGCCTATTTGGGGATCGGGATCGGCTTTGCCGGTGCGTCGGACATGCCGGTCCTGATGTGGCTCGTGACCGCCGCGGCCGGTTTCAGCAACGCGGCCCAGTCGGGGCTTCTGGACTTCTACAGGAACAGGTTTCTTGACGCCACGGGGGTCAGGAAGAGCGTCCTGGTGGACGAACAGCAGGCCCTCAGGGAGGAATACGCCGGGCTCCGCCGCGTGAAGGGGAGGAGACTGGAGAAATTCCTCATCGGCACGTATCTCCTCTATTCCCGGGTCCAGCAGCGCCTGACGGGAGGAAGGGGGAAGGCGACGGAGGCCCTGAAGGGCGATCCGTCGGAGTACGTCCGTGCGAACAGGGTCCTCATGCACTGCTGGACATACCTGGGGCCGACCACCCAGTGGACGCTCCTTATCGTCTGCGCGTTTTGCGGCCGCCTCGACATCTACCTGTGGGGGATTGCCGGCGCGGGGAACCTGCTTGCGGTCATCATGATGCTCGTGCAGCGATGGAGCAACGGACGCCTTGCGGTGCAGGAGGTTCGATGAAAGGGGTCATTCTCGCGGCGGGCGTCTCGTCCAGGCTCAGGCCCCTCACCGACCTCGTTCCCAAATGCCTCCTGGAGCTCGGGGGGAAGACGATACTGGGAATGACGCTCGAGAATCTCCTCGCCAACGGCATCGATCGCGTGGTCATCGTCACGGGCTACAGGGAGGATCAGATCCGCACGTTCGTCCGGGACTCGTTCCCCGCCCTCCACGCCGCTTTCGTGAGAAACGATCGCTTCGAAACGACGAACAATGGTTATTCGCTCTGGCTGACCGAACGCGCGGTGGGGGGGGAAGATATCGTCCTCCTGGACAGTGACATCGTGTTCGACCGGCGTATCATCGGGCTTCTCGCGCTCACCGGACACGACAACTGTCTCGCGATGACGCGGGGAAAAGCGCTGGGCGATGAAGAGATCAAGGTGCAGGTCGCTCCCGGCGGGGTGATACGGAGGATCGGCAAGGACGTCCCCCCCGGCGATGCGGCGGGGGAATCAATAGGGATCGAGAAAATGAGCGGCAAATTCCTGGCAGCTCTCTACCGGATACTGGAGAGGATGATCACCCGGGAACAGACGGTGAACATGTTTTACGAAGCCGCATTCCAGGAGGCGATCAACGGAGGAGCGGTGATGACCGCCGTGGACGTCGGCGGACTGCAATGCATCGAGATCGACACCGCCGAAGACCTGCGTGCCGCCCGGGCCGTGCTCACGCTCCTTTAGGACGGTTCGGCCGCCAGCAGTTCCGCCTTCTCTACGGGAGTCCCTCGATCTTCCTGATCTGCTGGTCGAGTTCGTCCTGCGCCTGCGGCGGCAATGCCCGGTCTGCGGCGGGGGAGACGGGAAGAGGGCGGCCGGATTGAATGAAGGCGATCACCCCCAGGACGATGCCTGTCGCGATCGCACCGATGCACGTGATGACCCCCCCGTAATACATGATGTCCGCCAGCGTCCCGGCAGAATCCATGGCTCCCCAGTGCGAGAGGAGATAATGCCAGTCATGTCCTGATTTGTCCCCTCCCAGGAGCGGGAGCATCCTGACGGGGGCATCCCGGATGTACAGGCTGACGTCCATCATGTTCTCGCCGACCCAGAACAGGGCGAAGGGGAAGACCTGTGAGCGCTGGCGAAATGCTATGATGAACCAGAGGAGCGGAAACACGATCTGCCAGAACGACCCTCCGAGGACGTAGAGAGTCCTCCCGAAGAACATGAACAGGAAGTGCCCTCCCTCGTGGAGCGGGAGGAATGTGAACGTGCGGAAGACGAAGAGAAGATTCCCCCACCGCATCCCCGGCCGGTACTCATAGAATGCATCGAGCGCCTCGAAGAAGAACACCGTCAGGAGTGCGTACACCGCCGCCTTGAACAGCAGGGGGACGTACCGCTCAACGGGATCGAGGGGTTCGGCGCCCGGGGCCTTTCTTGTGGTCGGTTGTCCTGACACGGGAGCGCTCCGGCAGAGGTTTGGAATCCTCAAACTAGAACGATTCTGTGCCATAGTCAACCCGGACGGACCGGGGCGCGCCTTGAATTTGGAGTGAATGTCGCCTATCTTGGTGCGTCGCCGAACTGCTTCTCCCATATCAGGAGGAGAACCTATGAAACCGCATGCTCTTGCCTTCGCGTCCTTTCTTTTTCTGCTCCTGCTCGCCCTGCCGGTGCAGGGAGGTCCCGGCGCCCCCGGATACCACATCATCGACAGTGTCCGGCTCAGCGGCGACACGGGGTGGGACTACCTGACGGTCGATACATCGGCGGAACGCGCGTACATTTCGCGGGGAACCAGAGTGCAGGTCGTGGATCTCCTCAAGCGTGAGATGATCGGCGAGATTGCGCCGACCCCCGGTGTGCACGGCATCGCCATCGATCACCGCGGCGGGAAGGGGTACATCAGCAACGGCCGCGATTCCTCCGTGACCGTCTTCGACCTGAAAACGCTTGCGACGCTCGCAGTCGTCAGGATCGGGGCCCGCAACCCGGACGCGATCATGTTCGACCCGTACACGAAACGGGTCTTCACGTTCAACGGGGGGAGCGGTAACGCAACCGCGCTGGAGACTTCGACAGGGGAGATCGCCGGGATGGTGCCCCTCGGCGGGAAGCCGGAATTCGCCGTCTCCGACGGAGAAGGGCGCGTCTATGTGAACATCGAGGATAAGAGCCATGTGGTCGAATTCGACCCAAAAACCCTGAAAGTGATACAGACGTGGTCGACCGCCCCGGGGGAGGAACCGAGCGGCCTGGCGATCGACCGGGTGCACCACATGCTGTATTCTGGATGCGCCAACAAGCTGATGGTCGTGCTGGATGCAAAGAACGGGCACGTCGTCACGACGCTCCCGATCGGTGAAGGGGTCGATGCGACGGCCTACGACCACGGAACGGGCCTCGCGTTCAGTTCCAACGGCGACGGAACGCTTACGGTCGCGGGTGGGGAGAAGCCGGGCGTTCTCGAGAATGCGAAGACACCGCGCAGGGCCCGGACGATGGCCGTTGATGAGAAGACCCACCTGCTCTACACGGTGACGGCGAGGTTCGGGAGTGTGCCGGCGCCGACGGCGGAGCAGCCGCGTCCGCGTCCCCCCATCGAGCCGGGGAGCGTGACGCTGTACATACTGGGTCGCTGACCATCGTCACGCAGGAGGATGATGACGCCATGCCGTTGATGCGGAAACTGCTATCCACGGACGCCCCCGGGGCGGTGCTCCTGGTCCGTCTCATAGTGGCGGGAGTCTTTCTCTCGGAAGGGATACAGAAATTCCTTTTCCCCGCGGACCTGGGGGTCGGGCGGTTCATGAAAATCGGGATCCCCTCACCGGAATTCATGGCCCCGTTCGTCGGGGTCTGTGAAATCCTCTGCGGGGCCCTGATCCTGATCGGGCTCGTGGCGCGTTTCGCCTCCCTGGTCATGATCATCAACATGCTCGTGGCGATAGGCACGACAAAGATCCCCCTCCTTGTGTCGAAGGGGTTCTGGAGCTTTGCGCACGAGGCGCGCGTTGATTACTCCATGCTCCTCGGTTGCCTCTTTCTGCTTATCGTGGGAGCGGGCAGTCTGTCCTTCGACGCGCGTATGCGCCGCGAAAAATCCACACTGGGAAGGGACACACTATGAAAGCACTGACACTGGCCCTGATTTTGTCCATTCTCCCCGGCGTTGCGCCGGCGCAGAAAATCGGCGTCTTCCCTTTCGAAGACGCAGCCGGGGTCGGCCCGACGTTCGGTGAGCAGGTGGCGAAATTCATCCGGTCGGAATTCCTCCAGAACAAAAAATTCCTCCCGAAGTTCATACAGTACAAACCGGGTCCGGATGAACCGGCGTCGATCGATGTGGAGAAGGCGGTCGAACTGGGGAAGAAAAACGGGGTCGACTATGTCGTTATCGGGACGATACTCGAAGCAGAGGCCTCAAGCAGCTCAAACGGCGTGGGGGGGATCAGCGTGCTCGGCCAGTCACTCGGCTCCTCGCTCCGCACGGTGAGCGCGACGGTGACCATACAGGGGGACCTGATTTCCGTATCGAAGGGTCAGCTCATCCAGAGCTTTCGCGAGACAGCGAGCAAGACGGATAATTCCGCCGGGGCCGATGTCTCGACCGAGTGGGGGAGCCTGAACTCCGATCAGAACGGCGGGGGAAATACGCCCAACGCCCAGGCCCTTCGCGAAGCGGTCGAGAAGCTCGTCGGGGAGATCTCGGAAAAGCTGTGACCCGTCAGCTGTGCCGGATCGTCATGATATCCCCGTCCTTGACGATGTACTCCTTCCCCTCGAGTCTCCACCTGCCGGATTCCTTGACTCGGGCGAAGGAGCCGTTCTGGGCGAGGAAATCGTCATAGCCGACCACTTCCGCGCGTATGAACGACGTGATGAAGTCGGAGTGGATCACCCCCGCCCCCTCCTGGGCGGTTGCCCCCCGCCGGACCGTCCATGCCCTGCATTCGTCCTCCCCCACCGTGAAGAATGACTGCAGGCCGAGGAGCGCGTACGCTTCGCGTATGAGCGTGTCGAGTGCCGATTCCCTGATTCCGTATTCCTCCATGAATGCACGCGTGTCTTCCTCGCCGAGCTCGGAGAGTTCCAGTTCGATCTTTCCGAAGAACGAGAGCACCCTCGTGTTTCCCCCTTCCTTCCCCTCCGCGGCGCGGGCCGTGAGCTCTCCGGCGGCGTTTCGCTGCGATTCGTCGAGATTCAACGCGATCAACATCGGCTTTGCCGAGAGGAGCTGGTATCCCCTCAGCACCTGCATCTCTTCCCTGCTGAATGTGGTCTCCCGGAGCGGCTTTCCCCCGTCGAGGATCTTGTGGCATCGTTCAAGGAGCGGCATCTCCTTTTTCCCCTGCTCGTCCCCCGCCTTGTGGACCTGCTTCCTTATCCTCTCGATCCGGGTCTCGAGTACCGCAAGGTCGGAGAGTATGAACTCGGTCTCGAATGCCGCTATGTCCCTTGTCAGGTCGATCGTGCCGTCCGGATGGGGGACCGCGTCGTCGGCGAAGACGCGGACGACCTGGACGAGCGCGTCGTTGGTCTTGACGTTGGAAAGGAAGTTTGTGGTGAACTGCGTCGACCCCGATTCCCCTTTCTTGAGCCCGGCGACGTCGACGAATTCGATGACCGCGTGAACCGTGCTCTTGGGGGAGAACAGGACGCTCAATTTGTCGAGCCGGGCGTCAGGGACTTTGATTATTGCGTGGTGAGCGTCCGGCCGCGCGAGAAGAGAAGGGTCGATATGCGTCTTTGTGATTGTCTGAAACAGCGTGGATTTGCCAGAGAAAGGGAGTCCGACGATGCCGATCTGCATGAAGTTGCCTCCGGGTGGTGATGTTGCGCCCGGGCAATATACGGAAATGCGGGCACACCTGCGCTCTGCGAGTGCCTTCCGCAGAATGAAGGGGGGGTGTGATGAAGAAGCACACTAAGAACGAGCGCCGGACGCACTCCGGAACCGCCCGTGCCCCTTCCCCGAGGAGCGCGTTCCTCCTTCGGGGGGGGATTGTGGTGGTTGCGGTCCTGCTTGCCGCTCTCCTCCTTGTGGTCGCGATCAGGATCCCGTCGCCGCTTGCGCCCCCCGGGAGGAGCGTCAGGCCTCCTCCGGCGGCATCGGTGTACCGGCCGACGGAGAAATGGCTCCAGAGAGCGTATGCCATCGACGTGCTCTTTCACCTGGTCTACACCCCCTGCTGGGAAGGAGCGTACGGCGCCATCGGAGACGCCCACCTCTTTGCGGCGACCGGCGACTCCGCCCTGCTCCGTTTCTATACCGTGAGTCATCCCCTCACGGAAATGTGCAGGCAAACGTGGATCGACGACCAGGCCTGGGTCTGTCTTGCCGAGATGTACTGGTGGCGGTTCACCGGGAAGTCCAATGCGGCCCTGGTGGCGGACGCCGTCAGGCGGTACACGGACTACCGTGAGTCCGGGGGACTCTCGCACCACGAAGGGTTCTGGAGCTGGTACAACTTCCCGCCGAACACCCCGACTCAGGAGCAGATTTTCACTAACAGCAACATGAACCAGATGGCGACGGTCGCCTGCTGGCTCTTTGAAGTGACGCACGAGCGCCGCTTTCTCGACGATGCGCTCCTGGTCTGGAACGGCGATGATGTGGCGCCCGGGATCGAGAAGACGTACTACAGGGGAAACGGCAGGTGGGTCGGGAAATCAGGTCTTGCCGCATTCGGAAACCCCCTCCCCTGGATGGGGGCAGGGTACTGCTCGATTGCCGCCTCGCTCTTCAGGGTGACAGGGGAGGAGAAATACCGGCGCATCGCCGTTGCGACCGCGAAACGGGTCATGGATCCTGCGACGGGATGGGTCGATCCCGCGGACTATTTCCAGATCCGGATGGATGGGAACGGTGCCTTCATCCACTTCATCCTCGATGCCTATCAGATTGCGCCGCAGGAACTCAAGGGGATTCCAGGGAATGTGGAGAAATCGCTTGAATATGTCTGGACGAATGCCCACGGCAAAGCCTCGATCGTCCTCCACCGTGAAGCGGACCACGGAATCAGGAACGGGTGGAACGGGCGGGGGGGTGAAGACGGGTACCGGGTCGGCGAAGTGGGGACGGTCCATGCTCAGGGTGAGGCCGTCCGGGCGTTCGGTCTTTACGCGTATATCGTCAATGTCGTGATTCCCCGCAGCTCAGGCGTCCTGAAGTAGGCGGACGCCTGAGGCGGAGGTGGTCCTGGGCGGGTCCTACCTGATATATGCCATTTTCTGGACCTTGCTGAACGTGGCGGCGGACTTATCAAGCGCCACCGCATCCATGCGGCAGAGATAGACCCCTGAGGCCGTCGACGGATGCCACTCCACGCTGTGGGACCCTGCCTCGACATCGCCGTTGACAAGCTCGGCGACAAGCTGCCCCAGCACGTTGTAGACCGCCAGGCGCACGCTGCTCCTGACCGGGACCGCATACGCGATCACCGTCGATGGATTGAACGGGTTGGGATAGTTCTGCTGCAGAAAGAACTTGTCCGGTACGGAAGCCGCGGCCGGGACCGACGTGTTGACGGCGTCGCCCCAGGAGACGGGAGGGGAAACGTTGATCGTTCCAGTGGCAGGTTCGGCCGGACTTGCCGCGGTCACCTGGACGAGCGTGCCGTCCTTTGCGAGGAATATGTAGTTGACGCTCTTGTAACTGGTGCTATCCGTCTTCTTTATCCGGAGGACCTGGTGGACCGATCCGTTCGGCAGCGTCAGGGGACCGAATGCGTCTACGACATACGAGGCATGGTGACTCACGCCCGATATAGGGATCGCAAAGCCCCCAATATACGCCACAGAGGTGTCAGCGTACGTGGAGGTCCATGTTGTTCCGAGCGTCGATGGGAGCTTATAGAACAGATCCGCGGGCTTGTTTGTTATGATCGCCGAGGCCCCCGTCCATGCTCCGGTACCGTTTGCTCCCTCGCCCAGATTCAAGAGATCGCCGGAAAGCTTGAGGTAGACGTACGCTGTCGCCGGTATCGGCGTGGGGGACAGGGCAGAGTAGCTAATTGAGACGTCCGTCTGGATTGCATGTGTCGCACCCGCGAATGTGGATGCGAACGGCGAACCGGCGACTGCAATGCTTTTCAGCTTGACCGCACTGCTGTTCTTGAGCCCGCTGAAGTTCCAGGATGAGGACCCCAGGTTCCCGATGTTGATTGTGGAGACCGTCGAATCGTACCGGGTCGTGGTGAAATACCCGACCGTGAACTGTGAATTCACGTCGCTCGCCTTGATTGTGTCCTGCGCAGCGGCCGGCGCAACGATTGCGGCAGCAGCACACATGATTGCGATGCCTGCAATCAGTCGGTTCATGTCTCCTCCGTGTATGTGAGTGTGTGCAAATCAGAATTCAGAATTTCGCTTCGAGGACCAGGACGTATGTCCGCGGAGGCATGATGTTCCCGATCAGCTCGACGTAGTT
>PMDK01000064.1 GCA_003154425.1 Ignavibacteriota bacterium | reverse complement strand
TTTGCGCTCGAGGAGCCGATGAACGTTCCCATCCTTTTCACCAAGGCTTCCGGTGCCGGAAACGATTTCGTCCTGGTCAACAATATCAACGGGGACCTCGCGATCGACTTCGCCCGTCTGGCCCCTGTCGTCTGCGACAGGTACTTCGGCGTGGGTGGAGACGGACTCCTTGTCATCGGGAAGAGCACTCGGGCGGATTTCTCCATGCTCTACTACAACGCCGATGGAAGTTCGGGAGGGATGTGCGGCAACGGAGGGAGGTGCGTTGCGGCGTATGCGCATATGGAGGGGATCGCGGGAAGGAACCAGCGCTTCGAAGCACTCGATCATATCTATGACGCTGAAGTGGGGGAGAAGTCGGTCAGACTCCACATGAAGGACCCCGTGGACCTCCGGGGGGGTCTCCAGTTCTCTCCCGCGGGGAGACAGATGACAGGGACGTTCCTCGACACCGGGGCACCGCACGTGGTCATATTCGAGGATGGGCTCGAGCGTCTTGATGTGATGAACGTCGGGAAAGCGGTCCGCAATGACCCCCTGTTAAGTCCTACCGGAGCCAATGTCAATTTTGTCCGGATCAGGGACGGGAGCACGGTGGAACTCCGCACGTACGAACGGGGTGTCGAAACCGAGACCCTTGCCTGCGGGACGGGCTCGGTCGCAGCCGCGCTTGTCGGTTCCGACCTGTGGGCGCTCACCTCACCCGTTACCGTGGCGGTCAGGAGCGGCGAAGAGCTCATTGTTCACTTCAGTAAGACTCAGGGCATTTGGACAGATGTATTCCTCGAAGGAAGCGCCTATATCCTCTTCAGGGGAAAAATGTTATACTCAGAAGCTGAATCCATAATCCGGTTCTTTCCATGAACCAGTTAACGTTCATCGTCAATCCGGTTGCCGGAAAGGGGGCCGGGAAAAAAGTCTTCGCCTCCATACGGGGGGAACTGGATGGAAGGGGAATCCCATACGACTTCATCGAAACAACAGGGCCGGGACACGCAACCGAGGCGGCCCGGACCGCCGCCGCGCCCACTGTTGTCAGCGTCGGGGGGGACGGGACCATCAATGAAATTGCCAACGGCATAACCGGGAGCACAAAAAGCCTTGGGATCATACCGGCGGGTTCCGGCAACGACTTCATCAAATCGGTCGGAGTGCCCCGTCAGCCCCTCCAGGCGGTTCATACGCTTCTCGAGGGCTTCACACGCCCGGTCGACATCGGCACAGTCCGCTGCACACCTACTGCGGATGGTGGAGGCAACTTCGCGCCTCGTCTATTTGTTAACGGTGTGGGGGTCGGTTTCGACGCTGCCGTCGCAGCCCGGACACGGGAGATACCGTTCCTCTCGGGAACTCCCCTCTATGTGCTTGCCGTGCTTCAGACTCTCGGGAAATATGCTCCCCCCAACTTCAAGATCCAATTCGACGGGTCTTCCCGGGAGGTTCGAGGGCTTCTCATCGCGGTCGGCAACGGAAGATGCGCGGGAGGAGGGTTCTATCTCACTCCAGAGGCGAGAGTTGACGACGGACTTCTCGACATATGTTCCGTCGATGATAAGAACATACTGGAGATCCTCAGTCTCATGCCACGTGTGATGCGGGGGAAACATCACAATGTGCCGGGGGTTAAGTTCTTCAAGGAAAAGCGATTGACAATATCCGCCGATGAACAATTCTATGTCCATGCTGACGGTGAAATTGTCGGCGCAAATGTCCGGCGAGTCGAGATAGGCCTGTACAGCTCACAGCTCAATGTAATTTGCCGTCAGGACCAATGAAAGAGGATCAGGCAGGGTTGATCGCGCGCCGTGACGTTCTCAAAGTTGCATTCGGCCTCTGGGGAGTCCTTTGTGCTGCTCCGGTCCTGGGGATGATCCTTCAGTACATCACCCCAGTGGCGGCAAAAGCGGGGCTTCGGCAGACTACACTTGTCGGTCAATCCGGCGATTTCGCGCAAGGGACAGTCAGGATCGTCCGTGTCAACAAGGATCCTGTGCTCCTCATACATACTCCGGGGGGGCAGTTCAGAGCTCTCTCGGCCCGATGCACGCACCTCGGATGCGTTGTCCAGTACCAGGAAACCCCCGTGCCGCACTTCGGCTGCAATTGCCACGGCAGCCAGTTTGACATGAACGGCATTAATATCTCCGGACCGGCGCCAAGACCGCTACCTCCGTATCAGGTTATCCTGAATGGATCATCCGTCTATCTGACTCGTGTTTAGATACCTTCATTGAATCTTATCAATGAGCTCTTCGCACATCCGTGTCTGGCTCTCTGAGAGGTTGCCTCTCAATGCAACCGAGACATTCCTCGCCGCAAAAGAAGTCCCCAGGCACAGACACTCGTTCTGGTATTACTTCGGGGGGATGACACTGTTCTTTTTCTGTGTACAGCTAGTCACCGGGATACTTCTGTCGTTGTATTACCAACCTGCCCCGGAGCACGCCTATGAGAGCATACGGACGATCGTCAATGAGACGCCGCACGGTTGGCTCATCAGGTCGTTGCATGCCTGGTCGGCGCATCTGATGGTCGCAATGCTGTTCATACACATGTTCAGCGTCTTCCTGATGAAAGCGTACAGAAGACCCCGGGAGCTGATGTGGCTCTCGGGCGTAGCACTGCTTGTGCTAGTACTCGGGTTCGGGTTCACCGGTTACCTGCTCCCGTGGGATACAAAAGCTTACTTCGCCACGCTTATCGGAACGGAGGTTCCGAAATCGGTTCCACTTCTCGGGCGCTGGGGAGTGAGCCTCGTCAAGGGAGCCGAGAGCGTCGGGGAAGCAACACTTACGAGAATGTACAGTCTCCACGTTATCGTTCTACCGTTAATTGGTTTGCTCGTAGTCGCTTTTCATGTGTTGCTTAATCAATTTTCGGGAGTCTCTGTCCCCGCAGGGACAGTCGTAAAGAGAAGGCCGATCGCGTTCTTCCCGGACTTTGCATACCGGGATTTCATCGCCTGGATCGTTGGATTTGCTGTTCTGCTTGCTCTTTCGACACTGATCCCGAGAGATCTCGGTGACAAGGCGGATCCGATGGCTTCTGCTCCACCCGGGATGAAACCGGAATGGTACTTTCTACCCCTGTATCAGACGCTCAGGATGATTCCTGCGACTGTCTTCACTATCGACGGGGAGCTCATAGTCAACGCTGCCGTGGGCGCCCTCATCGCGCTCTGGGTGCTTATTCCGTTCATCGACCGGAGGTCAGCCAGGGGGCTGAAGAGCCCGCTCTTTACAGCGATAGGTGTAGTGATAATCGTCTACATCGCCGGGAGCATCCTTGCCGGCTATTTCACATGAACGACGCCAGGAGAGACCCGTGCTGACATTTCCGTCGTTCGAGGACAGGCTGATTGTGCTCGTCTCAGGGTTGGTGATGGCTCTGGGGCTGATGTATATCGTGAACAGGCTACGAGTGCGCAGTGAGAAGAAATCAGCAGGGGAAGCTCAGGACCCGTAGCGATCGAAAAGGCCCAGGAATATGGGCCTTCGTTGTACATACAAATGTCAAATAATGTATATTATGTAAAGCTAGAATAATCCGACTTCTTCCTTCTCCATCCTTGCCATCGCTGGTGCGCCGGGCCTCCTCGACCAGCTTGCGCAGGGCAACCGAAGCGCCGCCGGGCTGGCTGCCCAGCCACTCCCAGTGCCGCGGCAGCAGCGTCA
>PMDK01000016.1 GCA_003154425.1 Ignavibacteriota bacterium | reverse complement strand
AATACTACACCGGCGTCATGTTCACCTTTCTGAGCCCCGCGCATTCCGTCGAGATCGGGCGGGGGGGGCGCTACGATTCACTTATGCGTGAGTTCGGCGTTGACCTCCCCGCGGTCGGTTTTTCGTTCTCCATGGACAGACTCGGTGAGTGCGAATGAAGAACCGCGTGCTGATCGCCCTCCCGAAGGGGAGGCTCTACGAGAGCGGGATGGAACTCCTCGGGAAAGCGGGGATCATCATTCCCCCCGCTGCCGGCGGTTCCCGGAAGCTCGTCTTCCCTGACGCCGACGGGAGGTACGAGTTTGTCCCCCTGAAGCCCGTCGATATTCCCGTGTATGTTGAATCGGGCACGATCGATGCGGGCATCGTCGGGAGCGACGTCCTCCGTGAGCTCGAAGCGGATGTCTATGAGCCCGTGGATCTCGGGATCGGATTATGCCGGATGGTCCTGGCGGCCCCGTCGGGGACGGCGCTCCCCCGGGGCGGGTCGCTGCGTGTCGCGACCAAGTATCCGCGAACGACCGAGCGGTTCTTCAGGGGGAAGCAGCTCCATGTGCACATTGTGAAGCTCGAGGGGTCGGTTGAGATCGCCCCGCTCCTGGGACTTGCCGATGCGATTGTCGACCTCGTGGAAACAGGGAGGACGCTCAGGGAGAACGGCATGCACATCGTCGAGGATGTCGCCCGCGTGAGCGCGAAGCTCATCGTCAACAGGACGGCGATGAAAATGAAATCCGGAGACGTGCGGCATCTTATCACACAACTTGACACGGTGGTCTATGAGAATCCTGGACAACAGAACTGAACAGCGCGCCGTGGCGCGCCTGGCGGAGAGGCGCCTGGAGCCCGATCCTGAAGTGGAATCCCGTGTCCGCGAGATCCTGAAAAATGTCCGGGCGGAGGGGGACGAAGCGCTCACGACTTTCACCCGGCAGTACGATTGCCGGTTCATCGATTCTCTCGGGCTGCGCGTCTCCCGGAAGGAGGTGGAGGGTGCATATGACTCCGTGAGCAGGGGGTTCCTCGCGTCGCTGCGAGTTGCCGGGAAGAACATCGCCCGCTTTCACAGGAGGCAGCTCCCGAAGTCGTGGGAGCTCCGGGAAGGGGGGATGCGCCTCTCCCAGCGGTTCAGCCCGCTCTCGCGCGTCGGGGTGTACGTCCCGGGGGGGAAGGCGGCCTATCCTTCCACCGTGCTTATGAACGCCGTTCCGGCACGGATTGCCGGTGTGGGGGAGATCGTAATGGCATCCCCCCCGGGCCCGGACGGCCGCCTCCCCGCGGAAGTGCTCGTCGCGGCGGCGGAATCGGGGATCACCGAAATCTACCGGATCGGCGGCGCACAGGCGATCGCCGCGCTGGCGTTCGGGACTGAATCGATTCGCCGCGTCGACAAGATCACCGGTCCCGGCAACACGTACGTCGCCGCAGCGAAGCGGATGGTATTTGGCACGGTCGGGATCGATATGATCGCGGGCCCAACCGAGGTCGTCGTCGTGGCCGACTCCACGGCCCGTGCGGAGTTCGTCGCGGCGGATCTCATGGCGCAGGCGGAACATGACGAGCTCGCATCCCCCATCTGCATCGTCGGCTTCCGCGCGCAGGCCGAGAAGATCAGCCGCGAGGTCGAGATCCAGCTCGAAGCGACGCCGCGCAAGGCGATCGCACGCATGGCGTTCGCAGGGCAGGGAGTCATCATTGTTGCGGGATCGATCAGGGAATCGGCCGCGATCGTCAACATGCTCGCCCCGGAACACGTCGAGCTCATGGTGAAGGACGCCCGCTCGTACGCCCGGCGTATCGTCAATGCGGGATCGATATTTCTCGGGTCCTGGTCCACGGAGGCCCTGGGGGATTATGTCGCCGGGCCCAATCATACGCTCCCCACGTCGGGTTCCGCGAGGTTCTCCTCGCCTCTCGGCGTGGCGGATTTCATGAAATTCTCCAATGTCATTGAGGTCACCCGACCCGCCCTCAGGCGGCTCGTCCCGCATGTGCGCGAGCTTGCACGCGCGGAAGGACTCTTCGCACACGAACGCTCGGTGACAATAAGGGAGGACGTGCGATGAGAGCATTGCTCCGCCCTGCTATCGAAGGGATCACGGAATACTCGCTCGAGCACAGGGAGTGCCGGATAAAACTGAACCAGAACGAGAACCCTTTTGATCTTCCGGATGATGTCAGGAATGAAGTCCTCCGCCGTGTCGCCGCGGTGCACTGGTCCCGGTACCCTGAATTCGTCCCCCGGCGGCAGATGGAGAAGATCGCGGAATTCACCGGATGGACTCCGGACGGGGTTCTCCTGGGGAACGGCTCGAACGACCTTCTTCAGCTCCTGTTCACATGCGCACTGGACGCAGGGCGGGGCGTGGTAATCAGCCAGCCGACGTTTACTCTCTACAGGCTGCTCGCGGAGGCAATCGGAGCTCCAGTGTACGACGTCCCGATGACGTCATCATTCACAATCGATACCGGCGCGGTGATCGCGGCGGCGAACCGGACCGGCGCCGCGATGCTGGTACTCTGCTCTCCCAACAACCCGACCGGGGGGCAGATCCCCCTGCCCGATCTGGACCGTATCCTCCGCGAGACGGGGGCTCTTGTTGTCGTGGACGAGGCGTATGTACAGTTTGGAGGTTCTTCCGCTGTCGCACTGCTCGCGCGGCATGAGCGGCTTGTGGTTCTTCAGACCTTTTCCAAGGCCATGGGGGCGGCGGGTCTCCGGTTCGGGTACGCGCTCCTCTCACCCGCGCTTGCGCGTCAGCTGACAAAGGTGAAGCTCCCGTATTCCGTCAACATATTCACGCTGATTGCCGCGGAGGTGTTCGTCGAGCGCTGGGACAGCCTGAAATCCTGGATCGGTGTGCTTGTAGCGGAGCGGGAGCGGATAT
>PMDK01000319.1 GCA_003154425.1 Ignavibacteriota bacterium | reverse complement strand
TGTAGGGGCAATCGTTGCAGGCACAGTTTGCTTCCGGGGGAGCGGGGATGAACTCCTTGTCAGGCGCCGCCTTCAGCATCTGGTGCAGGATCCCCGACTCTGTCGCAACGATGAACTTCTTCGCCGGGGAGGTCTGGACATGCTTCAGCAGGGAGCTTGTCGACCCGATGAATCCTGCCCGCTCAAGGACCGGCTCTTCGCATTCGGGATGCGCGATGATCTCGGCGCCGGGATGATCCATCTGGAGTTGCACGAGTTTCCTGAGGCTGAACGTCTCGTGCACGATGCATGAGCCTTCCCACAGGAGCATATCGCGCCCGGTCTTCTTGATCAGGTACTTTCCCAGGTTCCTGTCGGGCGCGAAGAAAATCTCCCTGTCCGGCGGGATCTGCCGGATGATCTTCTCCGCGTTGCTCGACGTGCAGATGATGTCGCTCGCCGCCTTGACGTCCGCCGAACAGTTAATGTACGTGATCGATACATGAGCGGGGTGTTGTCGCCGGAACGCCACAAACCTGTCGGCGGGGCATCCTTCCGCGAGCGAGCACCCCGCGTCGAGATCCGGGAGAAGGACCTGTTTGCGCGGGTTCAGGATCTTCGCGGTCTCCGCCATNNCCGACGAAGTCCGCAACATCCTGGATCTCCCCTTCCTGGTAGTAATGCGCGAGTATCACGGCGTGCATCTCCCCCTTCAGGCGGTGGATGGCCTCAGGCAGGTCGGTCTCTGTAGGGAGCTTGTCTTTAGTCATTGGTCGTGCTCCCGCCGGAGCATCTCATTTGCGGTTCTGAGGACAACGTCGAACGGGATGTTCCCGATATCCATGTCCCCTCCCCTGATATAACGATCCCTCTCCCCCGTTGGTGCCCATTCACCAGGATCGGTTGGACCAAAGAGGGAAAGGACAGGGGTTCCGACAGCGGCTGCGACGTGCATAATTCCGGTATCGTTCGACACAACAAGATCAGCATAATGGAGGGCAGAGGCAACATCCCTAATCGGTTGATTTTTAATGACTTCATATCGTGTGTGCAAAGCTCCGATCATGCCTTTCACCGGCTCATCATCCATCGGGCCGGATGTGATCACGGTGGAAGCGGGGACAGATGCAGAAAGCTCATCTGCGAGGCGGGCAAAAAGGTGGGCAGGCCACCGGTTGGCCGCTTTTCCAGCCCCGGGGTGATAAATGACTACCCGAGAGGAATCGCGTGAAAGGGCCTGGAGGAATGACTTGCCCCTTTTGAGCTCGTCCTCTTTCAACGTGATTTCAATCGAGAGATCGGCGTCCTTGCTGAAGCCGCCGGGCCAGATGTCCATGTTTCGCCTGACCTGGTGGTAGTCTTTCCTGTTCCTCCAGTCGAGATCCCTGGGATGCGTGAAGAAGAATCCTGACGGGTTCGATATTCCCTGTATGCTCCCGGGGCCGATCCTCACGGGTGCTCCCGAAAGGAACGCGAGTAGATCACTGGTGAAGGACGCTGACACAGTTGAGGGGACAACCGCAATATCGAACCTCTTTCTCCTCAACTCCCGGACATACCCTGGGAAGTGCAGCAAGCTCCCCCCCTCTCTCCGGATGAACTCCCGTTTGTCGAAATTGATGACCTCGTCGACATACCGGTTCCCCAGCATCGGTTCGTAGTTCACCGGACTCGCCAGGAGTGAGATCCGGGAATCCGGATAGCGCGAGCGGAGTGCGCGCAGGAGCGGCACGGCACACAGCATGTCTCCGAGCTGGTTGTGCTGCCGGATGACGAAAATCCGGGGTGAAGAGCCCGGGGCGGATGCGGAGACCGGGTCGACTTCCCGGACGATTGACGCATCAAACGATCGGGTCGAAGAAGAGCCGAAGGCCAATCGGAGACCGGCGGAGAGGTACCGCTTGAAAAGGCGTTCGAGGGGGGGAGGCACTGGTTGTGCGGTGACTATGAGCCTCTGGGAGAATCCGTTCCTTTGTCCTTCGGCGTGATGTCGATGAAATCCGCGTCCTTGATGTCCTTGAAATCCGGGATATGGGGCGCCGGGGGTGGGGCGGGGCTCTCAGGGCGCCTCCCCGAGGACATGCTCCTGCCTGCAAACTGAACGAGCCGATAGACAAAGTAACCGACCATAACGTACAGAACCACGCGGAAAAGCATCGCCTGTCCCTCCTTACTTTTTCACGATCGGGTTGTAGTACTCAACGGCTGACCGGTTCTGCCGAAAAATCTGCGACAGAAGGTCCCGGTAGTGCCCTGGGTTTCCGACAAAATCCAGCTCCGCGGCGTTTACGATAAGGAGCGAGGTCGCCTTGTAACGGAAGAAAAAGTAGTTGTACGCCTCGTTCAGGTCGCGGATGTAATCCTCCGAGATGGATTCCTCGATGGCCCGGGCGCGATGCTTGATGTTCTGCATCAGCCTGGGGACGCTCGACTGGAGGTAGACAACGAGGTCGGGCTGGACGATGTTGTGTTCGATGCTCCCGACGAGTGTCTCATACAGCTTGAGCTCCTCGTCTTCGAGATTAAGATACGCGAAGATCTTGTCCTTCTCGAATATGTAGTCCGTGACAAGGAACCTGTGAAACAGGTCGGCCTGGGAGAGGGATCGCTGCTGCTTGTATCGGGTCAACAGGAAGAAGATCTGCGTCTGAAAGGCATACCGCTCCGGGTCCTTGTAGAAATCCCTGAGGAACGGGTTCTCCTCGAACTGTTCCATCACGATGCGGGCCCCCAGCGTCTCGCCGAGCATCGTCGTGAGTGTCGTTTTCCCGGCGCCGATCACCCCCTCAACGGCGATGTAGCGCATGTCGGTCTGTGCGATCAGATCCTGGAGCGAATCCTGAGTATCCAAAATGTCTCCGGACGTTTGCAGAGCTAGGCTCGGATGTGATACGTTGTCATGACAACACGGGAGTNNGGGTGAGGCACTTCCACGCCTTCGCCGGCGTGCACGAGTCCGTCATAGAGGAGGATGTCGATATCAATCTCGCGGGGGCCCCAACGCGCGGAAGGAGTCCGGCCAACCGATTTCTCAATGCGCTTTACCTCCTCCATCAGGAGAGGCGGGCCGAGCGGTGTCTCGATCTCGGCAACTGCGTTGAGGAATTTTCCCTGAGCCGCGTTACCGTAGGGTTCCGTCTCATAGACCGAAGAGCACCATATCAAACGACCCCCCGGAAGCCGCGCGATTTCGGCCGCCGCGCGATTGAGAAAGTCCTGCCGCTCCCCTATGTTCGACCCCAGGCCCAGGAATACGCGATGAGTCATCGTGACTGCGTGATCTCCACCTCGACGAAATCAATCACCCCTTTGACCGGCGGATGCGGCTTGCGGAGACGGACGGTCACGGTCTCGATGTTGTAGAATTCCCGGATCAGGCCCCGTCCGATCGCGTGTGCAAGGGCCTCGAGGAGGTAGAACTTCTTTGAGAGGACCGTCTGCTGGACGAACGCATACACTTTTTCATAGTCGACGGTCTTTCTCAACGAATCGCTTTCCGCCGCGGCCGACAGATCGCAGTGCATGTCCACGTCCACCTCGAACTTCCCGCCGAGATTCTGCTCGTCCGCCGCCACGCCGTGATAGGCGTAGAATGCCGCGTTTTTGATGCGGATGACGCTAAGTTCCCTCATGAGAAAATATAGACAAAGGGGGGGCGAGAATCAACCGAGGACGGAGAGTCCCCTGTCGATCCGGCGGATGCAGGTTTCCTTTCCCAGGACGGCCATCAGATCGAAGAGCCCGGGACCCTGCGCGAGGCCGGTGACCGTCAGCCTCAGGGGGTGTATGAGCGCGCCTGCCCCGGTTCCCAGAGCGGTCGCTGTCGCCCGCACCGCCGATTCAATGTCCCCCGGCGAGAAGGTCGCCAGATCCCTGAATGCCGAAAGGGCCAGGCGCAGGCGGGACGCCGTCTCCGGTTTCCAGTGCTTCTTTCCCGCCTGCTCGTCGTAGGAATCCGGATCCCGGAAGAAATACATCCCGGTGGACACAAACTGTCCCGGACGCTCTACCCTCTCTTTCAGGAGCCGTATGACCTCAAGCACGTAACTGTCGGCGACGTCCCTGAGATCCGCAGCGGCGAGGAACGGGCGGGTGAGTTCGAGGAGCTCCGCGTCCGGCTTGTGCCTGAGGTGTTCCGTGTTCATCCAGTTCAGTTTCTCAATGTTGAACACGGCACCCGATTTCCCGACGCGTTCAAGCGTGAATTCTTTCTCGAGCTCCTCCAGGGTGAATATCTCCCTTTCGTCACCCGGGTTCCAGCCGAGAAGTGCCACGAAATTAACGAGCGCTTCCGGGAAGAAACCCTTGTTCCGGTACTCCTCGACCGCGACATCCCCCTGCCGCTTGCTCAGTTTCGATTTGTCCGCATTGAGGAGCAGTGGAAGGTGCGCAAACCGGGGCGGTTCCCACCCGAAGTAACGGTACAGAAGAACATGTTTTGGAGTACTCGGAAGCCATTCCTCGCCCCGGATGACATGCGTGACCCCCATCAGGTGGTCATCCACGACATTTGCCAGATGGTAGGTGGGATATCCGTCGGACTTCAGGAGGACCTGGTCGTCAAGCTCGTCGGTCGAGAATTCCACGCCGCCGCGCACGATGTCCTCGAATGCGACGGTCTCTCCTGCGGGCATCTTCATACGCACGACCGCCGGTGCTCCGGCAGCCAGTTTTCGCCGTACTTCTTCCCCCGTCAGATCAAGACCCCGCCGGTATTCCCTGACAGGCACCCGGAGCTTCTCCTGCTTCTTCCTCATGTCTTCGAGCTCTGCGGGGGTGTCGAACGCGTAGTAGGCGTTCCCGGAAGCCAGGAGCATCTCCACGTGGGCACGGTACGTCGCGATCCGCTCCGACTGGATATACGGGCCCGCGCTCCCTCCCATCCCCGGCCCTTCGTCGAAATGCAGACCGGCCCAATCCAGCGTCCGGATCAGGTTTTCGACGGCCCCTTCGACGTACCGGCTCCGATCTGTGTCTTCGATGCGCAGCAGAAAAACCCCGTTGTTACGGCGTGCAAAAAGGTAGTTGTAGAGTGCGGTCCGGAGGCCGCCGACGTGAAGATAGCCGGTGGGACTGGGGGCAAAGCGGACGCGGACGGTGGACAAGGGATGATCCCGGGCGAGGAGATTATTGTGAACGTGACAAATGTAGTGAGAAAAGTCGACAAACTCTAGCGTGTGTGGCGCCTGCGGTGACCACGCCGGCCAAAGCCGGGATTATCGCTTGAATGCAAACGCGCCCGGGATGAGCCCCGCGTCGAACTGTGTCCGGAGCTGCCCGTTCGGGGCAAACACAGAGACGGTCCCCGGCTGTATGAAGTTCTTCGCATCTGCGAGGTAGACATCCCCGGATGCCGCCTCAACCCCCACAGCGAAATACGACCCCTCCTTGAATACGCCCGTCACCTTGTGCACGCGCGTATCGACCCGGAGAACCGCCGCACTTGACGGAACATAGCCGATGCCGTCGATCCCGATCCCGATATCCGTTGCATGCCCCCCGATGAATATCGAATCGGTCACGACATCGGATGAGGGATCGATGACCGTGATACGCGCCGGCGTGTCTTTGGCCGGGTCGGTGAAGTCGTACGATCCCGTACAGACCACGTACACCGCCCCGGAGGGGGTCACCTGTACCCCCCCGGGATTATCCCCGACAGTGACGGTCTGAACGACAGAGAGACTCACTACAGAGACGACGGAGACCGTCCTGCCGCTCCCGAACCCGGAATTCGAGACGTAGGCCTTTCCCCCGGCGATCGCGACCCCCGCCGGGTTCGCACCGACGGTGATGCTTCCGGTCACGCGCCGCGCCGGCACGTTCACCACGAGGAGGGCATTCGAATACAGGTCTGTCACAAGCGCCAGCGTATCGTTCACGAACGCCATTTGCCCTGGACTCGAGCCTGCCCCGGTGGGGATCGTCCCCGTGTTCAGGTTGGTCGCGAGGTCGATGATCTCGATTTTCTGCGAGTTGTTCACCACGACATAACCGGACGAGCCCCTGATCGTCATCCCCTGAGCGACATCGCCGAGGTTCTTGCCGTTGACCGCGGTGAACACATCGTTATAGACGTGGAACGAGACCAGGTCGTAGTATGACAGGGAAGAATTCGCACGGCCGAAGTTCCCCTGGTTGATGATGTAGACCCCCCGCGCTGAAGGGACCGGAACTTCCCTGAGGGCGGAAACGGGGTCTTTGACGCACCCTGTCAGGAACGAAAGAATCGCAGCGGCACATCCGCAAACATACGCGCGGGATTTCATAGTCCCGCCTCCAGCGTCACGCGGAGTTCGCGCAACGGCATCGGATAGAGCGCCACCACCTGGTAGGAAGTGTTGAAAATGTTGTTGACCTCCGCCTTCACCGATGCCTTGAAGGGGAACGCGTGAAGCAGGTATCTGGCCGATGCAGATTCGAGCGAGTATGCAGGGAGGAACCGGTCGTTGATCTCCGTCGTGTAACGGTAGCTGATCCATGAATGCCGGATGAGGAGAATCACAGAGCCCATTCTCGCCTCTGCGACTCCGTTCAGCGTCTCGGCCGGCTCATAGATCAGCTTCTTCCCTTGCGTGGGATCTCCGGGGAAGTCGGCGCTCGTCTTGGTGACGTTTGCCCAGGTCGCATTGAGCGTCAGGCGCAGAACCCCGTCGAACCCGGTCCATACGGCTTCCGCTTCAGCGCCGCGTGAAGTGACCGAGGAAATGTTCTTCGGCGACCAGAACGTCCCCGATGCGGGGACCCACACAATCCTGTCCCTGCTGTCGATCGAAAAGTAGGATGCCTCGAAGCGAAGCGGGCCCAGGAGGTCCATGTCGCAGCGGAACCCGGCATCGAACGAAATCGCCCGTTCCGGCCGCAGGGCGGGGTTCCCTCCTTCAATCCAGTAGAGGTCATTCAGGACCGGAGCCCTGAAGCTTTTTCCGACGCTCGCCCTCAATCTGAGCGCCGGGTCCCCGACGAGACCGACATTCACCCCCAGGCGGGGACTCACATCGCCTGCGACATCTGAATACGTATCGTACCTGATTGATGGATAGAGGATTATCTCGAACGGCACCTGAGAGGGAAGCAGGAACGAATGCGAACTGCTCAGGAACGCACTCCTTTGTATCCTTGCCGCTTCCGCCGTCTCACTGCTCTGGAGCGAAGCCCGCGCATACTCCACCCCTGCCAGTCCGGAGAGTGCGGGAGAGATGTTGAAGCGAACTTCGGGGGTGAGGATGCCGTCATGGTTCGCATACAGGCTGTGCAGTGTTGTCCCGTTCAGAAGTTGGCCGGGATCATCATACTGCTCGAGGCCGTAGTGTGCCGACCCGTTGAGGCTGAGCGAAACTCCCCCGCCCGCATCCCAGTCAATCCCTCCGCGGAGATACTCGAGCCTGTCCCATAGCCTCCCTCTCCCGTTCGAAGAAGGATCCGTCACCACGCCCGGGCTTCCGCGGTCTCCGTCCGCATACGTGAATGAAGCCGTGGTCCGGAGGCTCGGGCTGACCCCCCAGTCGGCACGCACGTCACCGGTGAGGAGCGAGTAATCCTCTCCTTCCCTTGTAAGCGTCGTCTCTGTCCTGCCGTCGTTGAACCTGAATTCGTAATCCCCTCTCCCCTGTTCTCTCCTGAGCCCGCCCCGGAGGCCGAGGCCTCCCTCCCCTCCTTCAAGGCGAAATCCGGAGGCGCTGCTGTGGTTCGAACCGACCATCGTCGAGGCAGAGCCGTGAACGCCTTCACCGGCGGCGCGCGTGATGACATTGATGACGCCTCCGACGGCATCTGCTCCGTACAGGGCCGATGCCCCCCCCCGGACTATCTCGACATGGTCGACAACGGATGAGGAGAGTATCCCGAAATCTGCAAGGCCGTTCTGAAACGAGTTATACCGCTGGCCGTCGATGAGGAGGAGCGTGTGTTCCGGCGACATCCCGCGCAGTGAGATTGTCTGGACAGACGCCCCCCCGCCGTACGCACGAAGCGAGAGCCCGGGGGTCCAGGAAATGGCGGAGCTGAGAAGTGTTCCCGGCATCGCGTCGATCGCTTCCCGGGAAACGACACTGACACCGGAGGGTGCTGATCGTGAGGCTATTCCCAGACGCGTGGCGGTCACAACGATCTCGTTCAGAGTGTAACTGCGCGCCAGCGTGTCAGGCGTGCTTTCCTCCACACGGGTGCTGTCCGCCGCCGAAGCGAATGAAGTGTGGATGAGAAAGACGGGTATGAACGAAGAGCAGAAGCGGAGTGATTTCATGCGATCGTCCTGGAAAAATTCACCCCGGCATTCACGAAGAACGACGGGGGTCCAGGACGCCAGCGGCGAGCACTGCGGATCCCGATCCTTCCCGCGAAGGCATTCAGGGAGGGTCCGGCAGGTCTCCTGGCTCATGGCGTTGTTGCACGCGGCGCCTTCCCGTCCGGACGATCATTGGACAGTGGCGGTCGCGCAGTCTGCCATATACAGTTGCGGGGCAGCTTCCGGTTTGAACGGAATTCCCTTTTCATCCCGCCCGGGGGCGGGACACCGAACGATGAAAAGATCTAGTTGAAAATGACAATCGAATATAGAATAGCGGGGGAGCAAAGTCAAGCACTTCTCCGTCAGGCATCAAGATCACTCCGCGGATAGCGCATCGCGGATGGAACTGACCCAGGCGGTGATGGACCCGATCGGTTCTCCCTGCGACAGACGTCTGATGAGTGCCGATCCGATGATCACACCGTCACTGAGAAGAGCCGCGTGCCTGGCTTCCCCGGCCGTGGATATCCCGAACCCCACCAGAACGGGATTCTTCGTTGCGCACTTCCTCACCCTGGCGAGAAACTCATCAGGTGTCCCTTTGCCGGCGCTCCCCGTGACGCCCGTCGTCGACACGCAGTAAAGAAAACCGCCGGATGCCTCATCGATCGCGGTCACCCGGTCCGAAGGGGTGGTGGGAGCCACGAGCAGTATCTGCGAAAGCCCGCTCCGGGAAAACTCATCCCTGAATCGCACGGATTCCTCCAGCGTCAGCTCCGGGAGTATCACACCGTCGACGCCGGAGGAGGAGGCGTCCCGGAAGAAACGTTCCACCCCGTAGCTCAATATCGGATTGATGTATCCCATGAGGACGAGCGGCACGGGCGAGGTCTTCCTGATCGTCCGGACGGCGTCGAGTATCCCCGCAATCGTGACGCCGTTCTCCAGGGCCACTGCGGAACTCTGCTGTATCACCGGACCGTCGGCCAGCGGGTCGGAAAACGGCATCCCGATCTCGATGATGTCGGCCCCGGCACCGGCCAGCGAGAGTACCAGTCCGGGAGTGGAATCTCCGGCGGGGTATCCTGCCGTCAGGAAGAGCGCAAGCGCTTTTTTCTTCCTGTCGCGAAGGAAAGAGAGGACTGCTGTCAGACGGTTCATGACGGGAAGGTCACCTGCTGTGAGTTGAGTATGTCTCCATGTCCTTGTCTCCCCGCCCCGAAAGGCTGACCACGACCACATCGTCTTTCCGCGTTTCATTCATCAGCGTCTTCAGGTACGCGAGCGCGTGCGCGGTCTCGAGTGCCGGGATTATCCCCTCAAGCCGAGAGATCAGGCGGGCGGCCTCCAGCGCCTCGGCGTCGGTCACGGAGACATAGCGGACTCTCCCCGAATCCTTCAGCGCGCTGTGTTCGGGGCCGACACCGGGATAGTCCAGGCCGGCGGATATCGAATGCGCGAGCTGGACCTGCCCGTTCGCGTCCTGCAGGAGGTAACTGAGGGAACCGTGAAGCACACCGGGGCGCCCCCTTGTGAGAGTCGCTGCGTGCCGGAGCGAGTCGAGCCCCTCTCCCGCCGCCTCGACCCCCGTCATGACCGCGCGAGTCCCCAAGAAGGGATGGAACAGTCCGATCGCATTGCTCCCCCCCCCCACGCAGGCCAACAGGAAATCGGGAGCCTTCCCTTCTTTCTTCTGAATCTGCGAGGATGTCTCCCGCCCGATCACCGATTGAAAATCCCGCACCATCATGGGGTAGGGATGCGGACCCACCACCGATCCGATGATGTAGAACGTATCTTCCACGTTTGATACCCAGTCGCGGATCGCCTCACTCGTCGCGTCTTTCAGCGTCCTGCTCCCGGAACGCACGGTGACCACCGTGGCACCGAGCATCTCCATGCGGCGAACGTTGAGCCGCTGGCGCGCGACATCATCCTCCCCCATGTACACACAACATTCCAGCCCCATCTTCGCCGCAACGGTTGCAGTTGCCACGCCGTGCTGCCCCGCTCCGGTCTCGGCAATGATGCGCGTCTTCCCCGACCTCAATGCAAGCAGGATCTGCCCGACTGTGTTGTTGATCTTGTGGGCCCCCGTGTGGCAGAGGTCTTCCCGTTTCAGGTACACTCTCCCCCTCCCGTAGTGGGCGGTCAGACGCTCGGCAAACGTGAGGGGCGTCGGACGCCCCGCAAAGTCGATCAGCAGACGGAGGTATTCCTCCTGGAAGGCGCTGTCGTCTCGCGCCGATTCGTACGTCGACTCCAGTTCCCGCAGCGCGGGAACGAGTGTCTCGGGGACAAATTGTCCGCCATAGAGGCCGAAATATCCCCGCCCGTCGGGCCAGGAGAAGGGCGATCCCCTCTCTTCTCCGATTCGTGGCCCGGTCACTGGACGACCTCCGCGGCGAGCGACCGGTCGAGAACCTCCGCCATGCGGCGCACCTTCTCCATAAGCTCCCTGAAACGTTCCGGTTTCAGGGATTGGTATCCGTCGGAGAGGGCCTCCGAGGGGTGAGGGTGGATTTCGATCATCAGCCCGTCTGCACCCGCAGCCACACCCGCCAGGGCCATCGCTGTGACCCCGTCCCACATGCCGATACCGTGGCTTGGATCGACGATGATCGGAAGATGAGAGAGCTTCTTGACGACAGGGACCGCATTGAGGTCGAGCGTGTAGCGGGTCGAGGGTTCAAATGTCCTTATCCCCCTTTCGCAGAGTATCACATTCAGATTCCCGCGCGCCAGTATGTATTCCGCCGCCATCAGCAGCTCTTCGATCGTCGAGGAGATCCCTCTTTTGAGGATGATGGGAGTCCTGAGATCTCCCACCCCCTCCAGGAGGCTGAAATTGCTCATGTTCCGCGCGCCGATCTGGATTATGTCGGCCACGTCTGCGACTGCGGGGAGCGTGAGCACGTCTTTTGCCTCCGTGACGATTTTCAATCCCGTCTCGGCTTTCGCTTCCCTGAGGAGCACCAGGCCCTCCTCCTTCATCCCCTGAAACGAGTAGGGGGATGACCTGGGTTTAAACGCACCCCCGCGGAGGAATCTCGCCCCCGCCTCCTTTACCGCGCGGGCTGTCGTTATCAACTGGTCCCAGCTTTCCACCGAACAGGGGCCCGCAATCACCGCAAGCTCCCGTCCCCCGATCATCTCCCCCCCGACGTTGATCTCGGAGTTCTCCTTCCTGGCATCCCGCCCCGCAAGCTTGTACGGTTTCGAGACCGGGATAGCCTCGTCCACACCGCTGAGCGTCGTGAAGTGTTCGGGACTGATCTTCCCCTTGTTTCCCGTGACGCCGATCGCGGTCCGCTGTGCTCCGGGGATCTCATGGGCACGGAACCCCATGGTCTCGATCTTTTCCCTCACCCGGAGAACGTCTTCCTTTGTGGCGTCTTTCTTCATCAGTACGAGCATGGCGGCTCCTGTTCGATGGGAAATACAAGCCTGCACTCACGCATTGCGGAGGTTCTCGAAAAGTTCTCTGATTTTCCGCCTGTCCTTGATCCCGGGCGAGGATTCCACGCCGCTGCTCAGATCCATGGCGTACGGCCGAACCGTGCGCGAAGCGAGTGCGGCGTTTTCCGGGGTGATGCCGCCGCTGAGTATGATCCTGCCGAAAGCCGATGCCTCCTTCGCCTTCCCCCAGTCGAACGTTTTTCCCGTCCCGCCGCGCATCCCGCCCACGGATGCATCGAGCAGATATGCGGGGAGAGAGTATGCTCCGATCACCGACGGGTCAAATTCATCGCTCACACGGAACGATTTGATGACGGGGACGGGATAGTCGAGAGTGTCTGCCGGCGGTTCCTCTCCGTGAAACTGCAGACAGCGGATCTTTGTCAGCTCGATCGCCGCGAGGACATCCGCCCGGGCTTCGTTGACGAAAACCCCCACCGGGCATATGAAGGGGGGAAGGTTCCTTATGATCTCTGCCGCGTCGGCCAAAGCGATGTGCCGGGGGCTCGAACGGACGAAAATGAATCCAAGGGCGGCCGCCCCCTCTTCAGCAGAGGCCAGGGCGTCCTCCAGTCGTGTGATCCCGCAGATCTTGACGATCATCATGCGTCTCCCGCATCCCGGAGCAATTCTGCAAGCGCGTCTCCCGGGTCCTCCGAGCTCATGAAGTGCTCCCCGACGAGGAAAGCATGAATCCCCGAGCGCAAGAGGAGCTTTATGTCCTCCCCGGTCCGTATGCCGCTCTCACTGACTGCGAGCGACCCGGCTGGAAGCCTGGGAGCCAGGGCCCTTGAGAGTTCTAAGTCCGTTTGGAACGTGACAAGGTCCCGGTTGTTAATCCCGATGAGGGGGATGTCCAGCCCCCGGAGCGATTCGAGGTCTCCGGGGGAGTGAATCTCGACGAGCGATTCCATCCCCAGCCGATCTGCTTCCTCCTGGAGGGAAGCCAGAGCTCGCATGGAGAGGGCGGCAGCGATGAGGAGCACGGCATCGGCGCCCGCTGATTTTGCTTCTTGAATCTGGTACGGATCGAGTATGAAATCCTTCCGGAGAATCGGAAGCGCTACCGCCCGCCGCGCCGACTCCAGGTCCTCCAGGGAGCCAAGGAAGTACTTCTCTTCCGTCAGGACGGACAGAGCGCACGCACCCGAGGCTTCGTACCGCCGCGCGATGCGGGAGGGATCGAATTCATGACAGATCACTCCCCTGGAGGGTGATGCTTTCTTGATTTCGGCGACAACGGCGGGGGAGTGCCTGCGCAGGGCCGCGGACAGCGACAGAGGAGTCCTGCCGTACAACGGCCGCGCCCGCAGCGCGTCTGCCGGGACGATCGATTTCCTTCTCGCGACCTCACCCCGGGTGTGATCGAGTATGGCGCTCAGAAGATTCATGGGAGGTTCGTGTATTCCACGAGTCGCTTGAGCGTCTGCATCGCACGCCCCGAGTCGATGGATTCGGCCGCCCTCGCGCTCCCTTCGGCCAGATCCTTCGCCCTTCCGGCGACGTAAATTCCAAAAGCGGCGTTCGCCAGGACGACATCCCTGTGCACCCCGCGCCCTTTTTCCAGAACCTGCACGGCGATCCGGGCGTTTTCCTGGGGGGTCCCACCCGCAACGGAGGATCCGGGCTGATCCGGAAGCCCGAATGTGCCGGCGGATACCGTGTATCTCTTCGTCGGCCTCTCGCCGTCCACTTCGAACACGGATGTCTCGCCCGAGACCGCGACCTCATCCATGCCGTCATCACTGTGCACCACGCAGGCCCGGTCGGTGGACAGCCGGGCGAGTGCCCCNNGGGTTCGTGATCGGGCCGAGAAGGTTGAAAATCGTACGAATCCCCAGCTCCGCCCTCGGCTTCGCCGCGTATTTCATCGCCGGATGAAAAAGGGGAGCAAAAAGGAACGCGACGCCGACGACGTTGAGGCACGTGCCGGCCCGCCCGGGGGGGATCGATATGTTGACGCCGAGCGCCGTAAGGAGATCGGCGCTCCCGCTGCGGCTCGACACCGAGCGGTTCCCGTGCTTGGCGACGGTCACTCCCGCACCTGCGGCTACCAGTGAGGCGAGCGTCGATATGTTGAATGTCCCGAGCCCGTCCCCCCCCGTCCCGCACATGTCGATCGCATGGGGGTCGTCCGCCCTGACCTTCACCGATTTCTCACGCATCGTCCGGGCGAACCCGACGAGCTCGTCGACGGTCTCCCCTTTGGCGCGCAACGCCACGAGCAGCCCCGCGATCTGTGAATCCGACGCCTGGTCGGTCAT
>PMDK01000091.1 GCA_003154425.1 Ignavibacteriota bacterium | reverse complement strand
CGACATCTTCTCGTTCGGCGTCCTCTTCTACGAGCTCCTCACCGGGAAGAAACCGTTCACCGGCGACGTGCCGACCGCGGTGATGTTCAAGATCGTCTACGACGAGCCGGAGCGGATCGACGATGCGCAGATCGATCACCGGAACGGGCTGCGCGATGTCGTGACGAGGACGCTCGCGAAGGATCCTGACAACCGGTATCAGGACCTGGCGGAAGTCGCCGACGCGCTCGAGAACATCGTCGCCGACCTGCGGACGGACGAGCGGAAGAGGATGGAGCAATTCAGGATGAGGCTGGGAAAGCTCATCGGCGAGAGCAGGACGCTCCTCCGTGGCAACAAGTTCAGGAAGGCGAGGGACCTTGTCGATCAGGCGGCCCGGATGGACCCCGCCAGCACGGAAGTCGCCCGCCTGAGGAACGATATCACTGCGGCCGAGGAAAAGGAGGCGAAAAGGGTCTTCATCGAGGAGCGGCTGAACGGCGCGCGCAGGGGGATTGAAGTGAAGGACCTGGAGAAGGCGAACGGGCTGCTGCAGGAGATCCTCAGGGTGGAACCGGAGCATGCGGAAGCCGTCAGGCTCAGCCGCGAAGTGCGGGATGCCATCGCGTACTCGAAAACCGGCGATCTCCGGTACGCGGCGACGCGGAGACCGGGGGAGATTGACCCGCTCATGCTTGATCCCGGCTCGCAGGCGCCGACGCTGTTTGTCGACCCCGGGAAGCAGGCTCCCCCTCCGGTAAAACGGGAGCCGGCGCGCGGGAAGACAGAAAGCCCGTCGCCGGTGAAGCCCGAACGTCTGCGTCCCGCGACTCTCATTGCACGGCCGCGGAAGAAGATCTATGTGGTAGCCGGGACCGTCCTGCTTGTCGCCGCCGCCGCGGTGTTCTACAGGACGNNAACATACTCCCGTGGGGAGAAGTGTTGAAGATCGTGCATGAGGGGGGGCGCGAGGTTCCGCTCCCGGGGCAAACGTGGACCCCCTGCCGTCTGGCCCTTCCGGAAGGGCTGTACTACATTCACGTCGCGAACCCCATGTTCGCGAAACCGCTCATTGACACGGTCACGGTCCGGAACAACCAGGTCCAGCGGGTGACGAAGAAATTCGCCGGGTTTGAGGACGGGCTGGATTTGTCGAAATTTCAATGATGAAAAACCACAGGCAACGTAGTACCACTACGCACAGGAGGTGACTGATGCACATTGCCAGGTCCAGAGCATTCCGGCTCCTCATGGTTGCCGGCGCGGCGCTCGCCGCGGGGAGCTGTTCGAAGGACGAAATACCTACAAATCCACCCTCGCCGTTTCTCTTCACCGATGTCGCGATCTCAAAGTTCGTCTCTCCGCCCGCAACGAGCTCGCTGCATCCCGGCTCATCCTATGTCGCCCGCTTTACAGTAGACTACACACTTGCCCCCGATATCGATGCGCAGAGAAGTCAAAACGCGGTGTTCGCCGAGGTCGAGAGCTATGACGCAAACTTCAACTTCCTGGCGACCATCGGCAGCCTCGCCTTCACTCCCCAGGCCCTTGCCGGACCAGGCGGTGCGGTCTCAGACTCAATAGGATTCACAGTCCCGGCATCCGGCGCGGCGTTCATCATCATCGAAGCGGGGATCGGCTTGAGGACGAGCGGGACGTTTTCCAGCGGAAGATTCGGGCCATTCTGGTCAGTCAAATAATCCGGAGAGCTTACCATGCGAACGACACTTCGACACCAGGCCCCCCGGGCACTCGCTCTCTGGGTTGCGTGGACCTGCCTCATGTCTGCAGGGCTCGCGCAGACCAATACGGAGAATTTTGCCCAGTTCAGATTCAATTTCAATAATCCGGGGGCGCGTGCGACAGGGATCGGCGGGGCGTTCATGTCAATCGCCGACGATGCGACGGCGTCGGAAGCCAACCCTGCGGGGCTGACGACGCTCCTCCGGCCGGAACTTTCGATCGAAGCGAAGGCGATCCAGTTCGTTACGCACGTCGATAACTTTTCGAGCACGGGGACGGCGGCGAACTCCACGCTCAACGCCCACGATTTCAAAAGCGCCGTCGTGAGCCCGTCGTTCGCCAGCGTGGTCTACCCGGTGCGGCGATTCACCTTTGCCCTGTTCCGGCATGAGCTGATGAATTTCGAGAGCAACTCTTACACGAACGGGACGTTTGCTTCGGGCTTCACCGACGGGACCTTTCTTTTCCCGGCGAAATCGAGCGTACGGATTCATGTCGACAATTACGGCGGGACGATAGCCTACAAGTTCAGGGAGTTTCTCTCGCTGGGCGTTTCCGGCGGTCTCTCGCTTGCAAGCGTGCAGTCGTCGATTGCCCGGTATCTTATCGCGGTGTTCGACGACGGTACGCTCGCCAATGTCGCGACGATCGACGACCACAACACGGATTTCTTTCTCAACGTGGGCGTCCTCCTCAAGCCGGTGGAGAACCTGTCGATCGGCCTGACGTACAAGCGCAGACCGTCATTCTCGCTTCAGCAGACGTACAGATTCACCCGGTCCCCGACGGATTCCACCAGGACAGCCCCCATCAACTTCAATATTCCTTCCTCCTACGGGATCGGCATCTCCTACCGCCCCACGGATGTCCTCACGTTCGCAGTTGATGTTGTGAGGGTCAATTACTCGAGCCTGACGAAGAACTTCGTCGTCACGCTTTCGCCGTCGTACGTGCAGCCGGGCGACTTTGCCGTTGACGACGGCATGGAGTACCATGGAGGCGCGGAGTACGTGATGTTCCTGAAAACGATCGGCATCGTGTTCAGGGGAGGCGCCTATCTGGAACCGGACAATAGGATCCACTGGGTGGGGAATATCAATGACACCGTCGATCCGAACAGGATTTTCGCCCGGAAGATCATGCAGGGGCTGTTCCAGAGCGGGAAGTCCTATGCCCATGGGACATTCGGGGTGGGGTGCATCCTCTCGAACAAGGTGCAGTTTGACCTTGCCGGAGACCTCTCCTCGGTCAGCAACACGGCCGTCGGCTCGCTCGTTATCAGGTTCTAGGATATCATTCGGAGGCGTGTTGCCATATGATCGACGGTTGCATATGATCCGTGAATCCGGCCGGATACTGGCTGCAGCGCTCATCCTCGCGGCCATCCCCGCGTCTGTCGGAGCGCAGACACCATGGTATGTGTCGTACGAGAAAGCCCTCTCCGCGCAGGAGCAGGGGGACTGGAGAGGTTCTCTCTCGTTGCTCAGGGACGCGCTCGCCGTGAAGGGAACCCCGAAACTCAAGGCGCGTACGTACGGGCTCCGGTTTGTGAATTATCTCCCGTATTTCCACCTCGGCGAGGCGTACTATCACCTGAAGGAGAAGCAGAAAGCGCTCGAGAGCTTCGACCTGTGCCTGAAGTACGGGGAGATACAGGGGTCTCCCGAGGAGTATGCACTCCTTCAGTCTCTCCGTGGGGAACTGTCGGGAGGACAGGCCAGGCCCGCAGGGGCGCCCGTCGCCGTCCTGAAGCCGGAAACCCCCGAAGTCCCCGCACCGGTGTCGACGGGGGGCCTCCCCTGGTACGTGAATTATGAGACTGCGCTCGCCTATGTCGAATCGGGGGACTGGATGAACGCGATCGAGAACCTCAAGCTCGCCCTCGGCTCGAACGGCACGCCGCGCAGGTACGCAAGGACATACGGGATGTGGTTCATCGCGTACATCCCCCACTATTATCTCGGGCTGGCGTACTACAACCAGGGGATGTGGCAGCTCGCGGCGAATTATTTCGACACTGCTGAGCGACTGGGTGAAGTGAAGGATCTGGAGCCGGAGTCCTCCAATCTGGCCGCATTTCTTGCGGAGGCGCGAAAGAAGAGCCCTGGGGGGAGGAAGTCGGTCGTCTCCGAGGAGCTCAAGGCGGCGGTGAACAACCAGATAGCGGATGCTGTGCGCCTTTTTAACAGGGAGGAGTATGCGAACGCCGAGACGGTCTTCCGCTCGGTCCTCGTGATCGATCCGTACAATTCCGTCGCGAAGAACTACCTCGCCAGGATTGCAAAGCAGTCCGGAGCGGTGGAGCAGGAGGCGCCTCCTCCGCGGGAATTTTCGAACGGGGTCCTCGAGCTTTTCAGAGGGCGTCATGAACAGGCGATCAGGCTGCTGAATGCGGCACAACCCGGGATGGACCATGATGCGAGCCTCCACGCGTACCTCGGCGTTGCGTATTGCCTCCGGCACCGGGCTGCGGGGAAGAAGGAGAAAGACGCGCTCCGGACCGCACGGCTTGAATTCCGGCGGGCGCTGGAGATCGACCCCTCGTACCGGCTTGACCGCACGCTGTTTTCACGGGATGTGCTCGACATTTTCCAGGGTGTCCGGAAAAGTGACTAAGGCCCGGGTCCAGATATTTCTCCTCGTGCTCCTCGTCCCCTCCGCGTTCCTTCGCGCGCAGTGGTACGCAAGCTACGAGAAAGGGCGGGAGGAGGTAAAGAGGGGCCAGTGGCAGCAGGCGGTGAGCAATCTGACGGAAGCCCTCGATGATGAGTCGGATTCGAAGGCGAACAAGAAGACATACGGGTTCGTGTTCATCGACTACTTCCCGTACCTCTACCGGGGCATCGCCTACTACCGGCTGGGGGATATGGCGAAGGCGCGCGCTGATCTGGAGAAGGCGAAGAACGAAGGGGCAATCGAGGACGCAGAAAGGGACAAGGAAGCGCCGTCACTCCTCAATGAGTACCTGGGTCTCATCCAGAAACCCGCGCCTCAGACCGCGCAGCAGAGCCCGCCTCAGAAAATTCCTCAGAACCCGATTCAGAATCCCGCTTCCGCTGCTCCGCAGACCGACCTGAAGAAACTCGCTGCTTCTCATCAGAAGGAGAAAAAAGTCCGGATCGACAGGGCGTTCGCGGAAGGCGTGGGGTTCTTCAGGCGGGGTGATCTGGACAGGGCTGAGGAACAATTCAAAATCGTGCTTGGAGAGGAATCCGGCCACCCGGGAGCAGCGAACTTCCTGAAGCGCATACAGATCCGGCGAGAGAGACTCGCCGCTGCGGCGACGGTCCGTCAGCAGGAGATCCCGGCTGCGACGCCGCACGAGCCTGTCCGCCCGGGGGGGGGAGCATCCGCGCTTGACACCACCGGCTCGGCGCTGTTTAACAACGCGGTGGCGCTTTTCAACGCCGGAAAGATCGGCCAGGCGAAAGCGGGATTCCGGGGCCTGCAGAGCGTCGCTCCCTCGTATCCGGACCTGGCGAAGTACATGGCCTTGATCGGCTCGGCCGAGAACAATGTGCACCAGGGGATCGCCGCCTTCTTCGAAGGGGAGTACGGGGAAGCGATCGACAGGCTGAGCTCGTTGTCGAAGAGCGGGAACGACAATCCGCACGTCTATGCGTTTCTCGCCTGCTCGTACGCTGCAGAGTACCTGCTCGCAGGCGCCGAGGACGGGAATCTGAAGAAGGAGGCCTTCGACGCGTTCGGCAAAGTGAAGGGGATCGATCCCCGCTACGAGCTCGACGCGAAACTGATATCACCGGGAATCATCGCATTGCTGACAGGTGAATGATCCTTCCTTGAGTCCGGCGCACCGCTCCGTCGTGAATCCGACGAGCCGGCGCCGTCCTGTTCCCCGATTTTCCCTCGTGCTCGGCGGCGGGGGAGCGAGAGGCCTCGCTCATATCGGCGTCCTCAAGGTCCTGGAAAGGGAAGGGTTGCGCCCGGGCCTCATTGTGGGAACGAGCATGGGGGCGATTGTGGGGGCGATGTATGCGCAGTGTGCGAACGCGGGGATCGTGGAGGAACGGATCACACGGCTGATCCGGAGCAAGCCGTTCCGCAGGATTGTCCTTGATGCATTCGCACATGAGGGGGCCCCGGACAGCCTGGGGACGGTCAACGCCCTCTACGGCCGCGTGAGGCGCGGGTACGGCATTCTGAAATCCGTCTGGTCGCCGGGGATCGTGCAGGCGCCCGTGCTCGTCGATTTCCTCTCGCACCTGCTTGACGACGCCCCGTTCAGGAAATGCGTTATCCCGTTCGCCGCGGTCTCCTGCGATCTTCTCACCGGGAGCGAGGTCGTCTCGAGGACAGGGCCGATGCTGACTGCGGTTGCAGCAAGCTCGGCGATCCCGGGCGTCGTCTCACCCGTCAATGTGCGGGGGAAATGGCTCGTCGACGGGGCGCCGACAAGCATGGTCCCCGTTGATGCCGCGCTGCGGATCTCACGCCTCCCTGCGGTCGCGGTGACCGTGACCCGGTCCGTGAGGGGGAAACGAACGATGACGAATGCGATCGACGTTGTGCTCCGTGCGGGTACCATCGCGCGTATGCGACTTACCGAGTACAACCTCAAGAACGCTGCGGTTGTTCTGCGTCCCAGGGTGGGATCGTACGGGTGGGCCGAGTTTCAATCCGTCGACAGGCTCGTCGCGGAAGGGGAACGGGTTGCGGAGAAGGCGCTCCGGAGTATCAGGGGACTCTGATGCCGCCGCCGGGTTGCGTCCCCGTTCAGTGTTCCGCGCTCTTCCACCCGGTGATGATCGAGACGAAGTTGGACCAGCCGGCGATGATCACCATGAGCATGTGGCCGGCGAAGAAGAAGACGAGCCCGGCCGTGAACAGGAAATGCCAGATCCGGGCGGTGTCGTAACCGCCGAACAGCGATGCGAGCGGGCCGAACTGCACCGGCCAGTAGAGTGACATCCCGGTAAGGACCGAGCCCAGTCCGGCCAGCGGGATCGACGAGTAGGCGAGTTTCTGGAGCGGGTTGTATTTTCCTGTGGGGGGATGCTCCCTGCGGATCCTGCAATAATACTGTATCATAGGCTTCAGGCCGGACGCATCCTGTACGCGGAACAGCGTCGTGTGCCTGCCGTGCCTGCTCAGCACGTTGTACAGGACCCACACCGCACCGTTGACCGCGAAGAGCCACATCCCGAAGAAATGCCACATGCGCGCCCCCGCGAGCCATCCTCCGAGAGTCAGGATTCCGGGAATGCTGAAATTCCAGAGCGGGGATGCGTTGTAGATCCTCAGGCCGCTCGTGATCATGATCGCCAGCGCGATGAAATTGATCCAGTGCGTCAGGCGGATGAGGAGCGGATGCTGGTACTCTCTTTTCCCTCTGTTCATTCAGATCCCCGCGAACCAGTCATATCCCTGGTCCTCCCAGTAGCCTCCGGTGTTCTCGTTCGTCACAGTCAGCTTCCTGACCCATTTTGCGCTTTTGTATCCGAGTTTTGTGGGGATGACGATGCGCACAGGAGCGCCGTGGGGGAGAGTCAGGGGCTTGTCGTATGCTTCGTAACAGAGGAGGGTCTGCCTATGCAGGGCGCTCGGCATGTCGTAGGAGGTCGTGTAGTCGTCCGCGCATTCGACCGAGACGTACTTCGCCCCGGGGTCGGCACCCACCATGCGCAGGAACTCGCCGAGAGGCGTTCCCCCCCAGCGGGGGATGATGCTCCACCCCTCGACACAGCAATGGCGCGTGTTCATCACCCGCTTGGGGAGCGAGGCGATTGTCGCGAGAGCGTATGTCCCGGGGCGCTCGACAAGTCCCTCCACCGCCAGCGTCCATGCCGCGGGATCGACGTCGGGGACATCGTCGTCTTTGCTGTTGACGCGGAACCCTTCTTCGGGCGTCAACTCTGCTGCTGAGTATTCGGTGCTGAGGCGTGACCGGTCGAACACCTTCGACTGAAACCAGTCGTTGAATTTCTGAAACGATCTGAGGAATGACTCAGTCCGTCCTTCCGGAGTCATGTCGCAGCCGGCAAGGAGGAGAAGCGGGGAGAGTTTCAGGACGCTCCTCCGGGTGAGCCCGCTGCCGGCTGCTCCTTCACCTCTCTTTCCGTTTCCGGCGTCGTCGGCCATGTGGTTCTCTCCGGCTGAGATTCTCAGGAACGCGCTGGGGCTGCCTCCCCCGGGACACTCTCGGCGCCTGTAACTTTACTCAGAATCCCGGGATTTGTCAACCCCCCGGAGATTCTTGCTCATTCGCCCCAACCTCCGTACATTGGATCACCGGTGAATCGTCGTGGAACGTGACATTGTACGATCAGAGGAGCAGACTGTGGAAAAGTACCATTTTGGGGTCGTTGGACTTGGCGTGATGGGGCAGAACCTCGCACGCAACCTGGAACGGAACGGTTTTTCTGTCGTCGGGTATGACGCTGATGGAAAGAAGGTGGATGATTTCGCGCGGGTGATGGTCGGGAAGAAAGGGGTTCCTGCACGCTCTGTGGCGGAGTTTCTGGCCTCGCTCGAGTCTCCCCGGCGTGTCCTGATCATGGTCCCCGCCGGCAAAGCCGTCGATGCCGTGATAAACGACCTCAAGGGGGGGCTCTCCGCCGGCGACGTGCTGATTGACGGCGGGAACACCTACTTTGCCGATACCGAGCGCCGCTTGAAGTCGCTGGAGGGGACGGGCATCCTTTTCGTGGGGACCGGCGTGAGCGGCGGGGAGGAAGGTGCGCTCCGGGGTCCTTCGATCATGCCGGGGGGAAATCCCGCGGCATGGCCGATGCTGAAATCCCCCCTCCAGGCGATCGCAGCGAAGACCGACGACGGGCTCCCCTGCTGCGATTGGATCGGGAGCGGCGGCGCCGGACACTTTGTCAAGATGGTGCACAACGGCATCNNATCGAATACGGCGACATGCAGATCATCTGCGAAGCGTATTTTCTTATGGACCGGCTCCTGGGGATGTCCCCCGGGGCCATGGCCGAGGTGTTTGCAGAGTGGGACAAGGGAGAGCTGAACAGTTACCTCATAAAGATAACCGCCGACATACTCCGGAAAAAGGATCCGGACACCGGTAAGCCCATGGTGGATGTGATCCTCGATACGGCGGAACAGAAGGGGACCGGCAAGTGGACCAGCCAGGTTGCGCTTGACCTCGGGATGCCCGTGCTGACGATCGCGGACGCCGTCTTCGCGCGCATGCTGAGTGCGCTGAAGAAGGAAAGGGTCGCGGCCTCCGCTCTGCTGAAAGGCCCGGAGGTCTCATTCCACGGTGACAGGACGGAGTTCCTGGAGCTGATCCGGAAGGCGCTGTTCTGTTCCAAGATCTGCTCGTACGCGCAGGGGTTCCAGCTCCTCCGGGCCGCCGACAGCGAGTACGGGTGGGGGCTGAATTTCGGGCGGATCTCCCTTCTCTGGCGCGCAGGCTGCATCATTCGTGCGCGGTTTCTCGGGAAGATCAACGAGGCATATGATCACAATTCCGCGATCGCAAATCTCCTCCTCGATCCATGGTTTGCCGGCATTCTCTCGTCCTATCAATCCGCATGGAGGAATGTGATTGCCACCGCCGTCGGGCAGGGGATCCCCATCCCGGCGTTTACGAGCGCTCTTGCCTACTTCGACAGCTACCGGAGTGCGGCGCTCCCGGCGAACCTCCTCCAGGCGCAGCGGGACTATTTCGGGGCTCACACGTACAGGCGCAACGACAGGGAGGGGATCTTCCATACGAAATGGGAAGAGGAATGATGAAGATCGCCGTGGACAGGAACATCCCGCTTGCCGGTTCTGCATTCGGGGCGCTCGGCGAGGTTACTCTCCTTGAGACAACAGCGGTCACTCCCGGGTCTGTCAAAGACGCCGGCGCGCTCGTGATCCGCTCCGAGACAAAAGTCGGCCCGGGGCTCCTCGAGGGGAGCGCAATACGATTCGTCGGGAGCGCGACGATCGGCACCGACCATATCGACCTGCCGTACCTTGCATCGAAGGGAATATCGTTTGCCAGCGCACCGGGCTCCAACGCGAACTCGGTGAAAGAATACGTTCTGGCCGCACTCCTGACGCTTGCCCGCCGGGGCGGCTTTTCACTCCGGGGGAAGACCCTCGGTGTTGTCGGTGTTGGAAATGTCGGTGGGCGCGTCGCTGCGATGGCCCGCGCGCTGGGAATGACTGTCCTGGAGAACGACCCGCCCCGTGAGCGTGAAGCCGGGCCGGGGGGCTTTCTCCCGCTCGACGGCCTGATGGGGTCCGACATCATCACGCTTCACGTCCCCCTGACGCGCGCCGGGAGTGATCCGACATACCATCTTTTTGATGCCCGCCGCATCGGCGCCATGAAGCGGGGTTCAATACTGCTCAACACCTCCCGGGGCCCCGTCGTTGAGACACGCGCACTGGAGGCGGCCCTGAACGAAGGGCATCTTGCCGCCGTGGTCCTGGACGTGTGGGAGGGAGAGCCCTCCATCGACGCCGGACTTCTCCGCAGGGCCTCGCTCGGCACCTCGCACATCGCGGGGTATTCGATCGATGGGAAAGTGAACGCCGCCGGGATGATCCGCGCTGCGCTCTGCCGGTTCCTCGACAATGCGTCGGCGTGGGATCCTTCGCCGGAGATCCCGCCTCCCCCGGTCCCCTCCGTCGTGATTGCCGGAAGAGGCCCGGTTGAAGAGGGTCTCGAGCAGGCGGTGAAAGCCTGTTACGACATTGAGCACGACGACCGGTTGTTGCGGGGGCTGTTCGACGTTCCTCCGGCGGACCGGGGGCGTTTCTTCATGGGTCTGAGGACCGGATACCGCCTGCGGCGCGAATTTGCCTGCGTGCGGGTCACACCAGGTCCCGCGGACACCTCCCTTCGCCGTGCACTGTCGGATGTCGGCTTCCGGCTCTGATGATCGAAGGACCGGCATCGCCGGCCGTTCTCTCCCCACAACAGCGAATCAACCCACACCCGGAGGTACCATGCCCCTGACTCTACGACCGGAAACAACATCAGAATTCGATGTGCTCACGCTCGGTGAATGCATGATCCGTCTGAGCCCCCCCGGGCACCAGAGGATAGAGCTTACCCCCGTGTTCGAGGCCTTTGCCGGCGGAGGGGAGTACAATGTGTCGTACGCGCTCGCACGGTACGGGATGCGCACAGGGTGGGTGTCGCGTCTCGTGGACAACCCGCTCGGCCACTTCATCAGGAACCACGCGCGTTCGAGCGGGATGGATATCAGCGAGGTGATCTGGGTTCCGTACGACGGTTCGGGCAGGACCGATCGCATCGGGCTGAATTTCACCGAAGTCGGCATGGGAGTCAGGGCGAGCGTGACGCTGTACGACAGGGGGCACACGGCGATCGCCCACATGAAGCCCGGCGACGTCGACTGGAAACGGATATTTGGTGAGCGGGGAGTCCGGTGGTTCCACACCGGTGGCATCTTTGCGGCGCTCAGCGACAGCTGCGCGGAGGTGACAATCGAATCGATGAAGGCCGCGCACGAGGCCGGCACGATCGTCAGCTACGACCTGAATTTCCGGAGCAAGCTCTGGTCGAGCAAAAAGGCAATCGAAGTCACCGGGAACATCATCCCGTATGTCGATGTCCTGATCGGAAACGAGGAGGACTTCCAGAAGGTGCTCGGGTTCACGGTGGAGGGGACTGATGCAAGCCTCAAGAGCCTCCCGGTGGAGGGATACAGACGGATGGTGGCTCAGGTGGTGAAGAGATTCCCGGGCATCCGTGCTGTCGGGACGACATTGCGCGAAGTGGTCAGCGGGTTGGTGAACAACTGGTCAGCCATCATGTACTACGACGGGACGTTTTACGAATCGCGCAGGTTCATGAACCTGGAAATCGAGGACCGCGTCGGCGGTGGGGACGGCTTCTGCAGCGGGTTCGTGTACGGCCTCCTTCACGGGATGACGCCGCAGGAGTGCGTGGAGATGGGAGCGGCGCACGGCGCGCTGCTCCAGACGACCCGCGGCGACACGAGCATGGTGACGATGGAGGAACTGAAGCACGTCATGGGAGGCGGAACCGCCAGGATCAAACGGTGACCCGCCGGCGGCTATTGAAGGAAATCGTTGACCGCTTTGATGAACATCGCCGGCTGGTCCACGAACGTCATATGTCCGCTCCTGGGCAGGACGACGAGTTGTGAGCCGGGTATGAGTGCGTTCATTTCGCGCGCCAGCGCAGGGGAGCATTCGTCGTTGTCCCCTGCCGTAATGAGCGTCGGGACCCGTATCGTCCCCAGTTTCCCTGCATATTCCACCGATGCCAGATTTCCGTCAATGACATACTCGCCGTTCGACCCCCACATCGCCCTGTACAGGTCCCACGACATGTTCCCGGCCGACGTCGGACTGTAGTTCGGGTCCGGGTGATTCTGGTAGAGGTAGGGAAAATAGCCTTCCCCCCACGCGGCAATCATGTAGTCGTCCGTGTAGCGGTTCTTCTCGAACTCTCTCCCGTGACCGTAGAGTCCCGCCGATTCCATCTTCTGAATCCGCGAGCGGAGTTCCGGTTTCATTTTTCCCAGTATCTGGCGGAACACTCCGTTCATCTCCTTCGTACTGTGAAATGTGCTGCAGAGTATCAGGTGTTCGAGGTTCTCCTGGTACTTGAGCGCGTACGCCTGGGCGAGGACTCCGCCGTAGGAATGTCCCAGGAGGTCGATCCTGCCGAGCTGGAGTGCGGCTCTGACCGATTCAACGTCCTCCACCATCGCTTCGACGGTGTAGCCCGCGGGGTCTGCCAGTTTTTCCGATTTTCCGGATCCTCGCTCATCAATGAAGACGATCCGGCGTGACCTCGCCAGGGGAAGGAGGTATGGCAGGAAGTAGTCGTGTGACGCCCCGGGGCCGCCGTGAACGATCACGAGGGGTTTTCCGGCGCCGAGTGAGGTGTAATACATGAGCATCCCGTGTGCGTCGACAAAACCCTCCTGAATCGGATAGACGTTTGCAGGATGTTTCTCCTGCGTGCACCCGGAGAGGATTGCCGCAATCAAGGGGGCGGAAAAGAACGACCGCAGAAAGGTGCGCATGGATGTCTCCTTGGACATGAAGGTGAGACCTGCTGGCAACGCAGCCGGAAATATAGATCAAACGGAAGAGAGGCACAACTCTCGCATGGTCACTCCCTCGGCCCACCCGGGTCGGATGAGCGCTACTTTTCCCCGGAGAGTTCAAACTTGAACGGGAATGTCACCCAGACGGAAACCGGCCCGTCGTTCATGTAGGCGGGAGTGAACACGAACTGCTTTGCGGCTTCAACGGCGGGGTCGTTGAAGATTTCCGCATCGCTCTGGAGTATGACGACCTCCTTGGGCTTCCCTTCCCTGTCGACCCAGATCTTCACCCAGACTTTTCCCTCGAGACCTGTCCTGACGGCCATATCCGGATACCTGGGCTCCACGCTCCTGACGATCACCGGTTCCTTTTCGACGGCCACGTAGTCGGCCGGGGGTGATTCGTCTTCTATTTGGATGTCTCCGGGGAGGCCGGTCCCTCCCGCGCTCCCGTTCCCCTCCCCCCCGGGGCCCGTTCCCTGGTTCATCTCGTGCTGTGTCGCGAGTGTCTGTTCCGGGCTCACGTCCAGATCAGCGACGGGCACAGGGACCCCCGCATTCGGCCTTGCCTTTGGAGCGGAGAAAGCGACAGAGGGAGGGGAGTTTTCGCCGGCGATCGACGGCGGCGGGCCCAGCTCGCTGTACCTGAGCAGCCTGACATGGACTTCCGGAGGCTCCTCCCCGCCGATGAAATCGATGAAATAATAGAACCCGATCACGGAAAGATGAATGCCGACGGCGATGCCGAGTCCGAGCGTCAGGAATCTCCTGTACGTTGACTTGAGCTCGGCCGCGCCGTATGCCGGCTCCGCATGAGCTTCCGTTGTCGCATCTTCATCCATTGATATCATCCATTCCCATCATTCCTTGAATTCATCCCCGGGATTCGTCCATTGACATCCGGTTGCAGGCGGTGTATATTGACCCAACCTGTTCACAATGCCTGTGAGTTCAATGCAACCGTTTGCGGAATTCTCCTCGTGGGTGGGCGTCGCTCTGATCACACTCCTCCCCATCGTCAATCCGGTCAGCACTGCTGTCCTGCTCCTGACCATCAGCTCCCACCTCAGTACGGAAGAGCGCAACCGCCAGATCACGCGCGCCTGCATATACATGACGGCGATGCTGGTCATATTTCTCCTCGCGGGGCATTTCATCATGGTTGCCTTCGGCATTTCGATTCCCGGGATCCGGATAGCCGGGGGAATGGTCATCGGCTTCCTCGGTTTTCGCATGCTCTTTCCCGACGAAGGGCAGATTTCGACGGAAGGAAAGGTGGAGGCGCAGGAGAAACGCGATATCTCGTTCAGTCCTCTTGCCATGCCGAGTCTGAGCGGGCCGGGGGCTCTCGCCGTCGTGATCACGATGTCTTCGTCCATCGACGTCCGGCATGGTATCGACAAGGTCCTTGCGTTCGCCGGGGTCATACTCGCGATATTCCTGACGGCGCTCATTTCATGGTTGGTCCTCCGGGGTGCCGGGGCCATGCGGAGGCTTCTGGGGGTCACCGGAGTGAACAGCCTCTCACGCATCATGGGTTTCCTTCTCATATGCATCGGGATTCAGTTCATTGTCAACGGGGTGCGGGACCTGGCTCTGGACACCGGGTTCTGGCAAGGATAGGCGGTGGCCTGATTTCCCCGGATTATCGGCGAATTTGAGCCGGTTTTGCGCGTCTGTTTCTTTCTCCTTCCCCCCGTTCCGTGCTCATGTGGAGAGACTCCGGGTGGGGACTTTTTTTCCGTGGAACAGCGCTGCACGCTTGACATTCGAAAGAGCGCGTTGCTATATTCGGTTGTCTTTTCCCATGCGCGCTCCCGCTCTCTCGCAGCATGCTTTGAGAGTCCGCGTTGTTCCTGTTCGACCCAACAATCCACCACATTGAAAGGAGTCGGTCATGGCTGCACCGGTTACTCACTTTGAGATTAACGCAAGAGATTTCAAACGCGCATACCAGTTCTACTCCAGCCTGTTCGGCTGGAGCATCGAACCAATGAGCGATGCCGCGACGGGGACGACATACGGGATGGTCAACACCGGCGTGGGGATGGGGATCAATGGCGGCATCGGACAGGCTCGGGAAGGGGGATCTCCTGTCACGATATTCTATGTTCAGGTCGAGGATGTGCAGTCGCATCTTGACAGGGTGGCGGCGCTCGGCGGACGCGTGGTTGTCCCGATTACCGAGATCCCGGGCCAGGTGACGTTCGCGCATTTCGCGGACCCGGAAGGGAACATTGTGGGGATCATCAAGGGCCCCCAGACTCCCCCGAAAAAAGCCGCGCCAAAGAAGAAAGCAGCCCCGAAGAAGAAAGCGGCGCCGAAGAAGAAAGCTCCGAAGAAGCCGAAGAGCAAAGCGCGGAAGGGGAGAGGGAANNCCGTCCGTGCGGGAGCCACGCAGAATGTGTTTCCCCCGTGAGCCCGCGCGCCGAGAGAAAGAGATGTGCCTGGGCGGGAGAAGATCCCCTCATGCGGCGGTACCATGACACGGAGTGGGGGGTCCCGTTGCACGACGACCGGAGGCTCTTCGAGCTTCTTATCCTGGAAGGAGCACAGGCGGGCCTGAGCTGGTCCACCATACTCGGGAAGCGGGATGCGTACCGGAAGGCCTTTGATGGTTTCGATCCGGCGGTCGTCGCAGGGTACGGGAAAGCAAAGGTCCGTTCGTTGCTTGCAAACGCCGGGATCGTCAGAAACAGGCTGAAGATAGAGTCGACGATTTCCAATGCTGCAGCGTTCCTTGAAGTTTCCCGGGAATTCGGCGGCTTTGACGCGTACGTCTGGAGGTTCGTCGGAGGGGGACCTGTCGTGAACCGGCGCAGGGGGATGAAGCAGGTTCCCGCCAGGAGCGCGCTCTCGGATGCGATGAGCGAGGATCTGAAGCAACGTGGTTTCCGGTTCGTCGGGTCCACCATCTGTTACGCGTTTATGCAGGCTGCCGGGATGGTCAACGACCACCTCGTGGGATGTTTCCGGCACGGCGAGCTGTCGCGGGTCCGGCGCCGTCCTCCACCCCTTCCGCTACCGTAGTGTGTATGTGAATGTCAGCATGAAGTACCTCGTGAGCACCTGCGTCTGCGTATCTTCGACGTACGAGTCGGTGATCGTCCGGCTGACGCTCTTGTTCTGACCGAGCAGGTCGTTCGCGGTGATCCTCACTTCTCCCCGCTGATCCGCAAGGAACTTCTTCCCCAGCCCCACGTTCCAGATCACGATGTCCTGGTTGTACCCCCCCGCAAGCCCCGTGTAGAGGGTGTTTGTGACGTCGTTCCTGAGGACGATCCCCTCCAGGAAGATCAGGTTGATCCTCACTCCCGCCGTGTGATAGAAATAGTTGCTGTTGGACAGCGGCTGCTGGGAATAGCGGGAGATGGTGTAGTTCCCCGTGTAGGAGAGCGTGAAATCCACATCGGGACTGATGTTGCTGCTCACCACCGCCCCGGCGCTCAGGGCGTAGCTGTTGGCAATGCTCAGGTCTCCCTGAATGAGCCCCGGCGTCCTCGTATACGTGAAGCCGGAAGTCAGGTTCAGATTGCTCGCGATCAGTCCGAAGGGGAGGCTGTATGTCAGGAACGAGCGTACGCTCCAGTCCCCGTCCAGGTTCACCGGAGAGGTCAGCTGCGTCCCCTGCGTCATGGGCACCCCGCCCGCAAGGAGCGTGTCGTGCAAAGCGGTGATCGTGGAATTAGCCACGTAGCCCCCTGTGTAGCTCACGCCGAAGAACGCAAGGAAGCTCCGGGACTTGTCGGGGGTCGCGTCGGAATAGCGCGTTACGAAGTTATGGCTGTACGACTGACGCAGGTTCGGATTGCCGGCAGTGAGAAGGAGGGGGTTGGTATTGTCGACCACGCTCTGCAGTTGTGTGACGCTCGGCGGCGACGTCGATGTCCGGTAGAATATCCGCAGATTGGTGTGCTCCGAAATCACGTCGTTGAATGTCACCGACGGCAGGATGTTGTAAAAGACCCGGTCGACCGAACTCGAAGCGGGGAATTGCTGGTTCCCCTTCAGGCTCGCGATCTGGTACGAGATGTCCGTCATCAGGTTTACCCCCTTGTCCCTGTACCTGTACCCTATCCCTCCCCGGTGCGTGGTGTACCAGTCTTCGTACGTGTTGGAGAGGTTCTCCTCGAGTGCGGCGTACTGGCCCGTGACCGGGTCGAGCCTGTATTTCCGGTTGTCGGACGTGTTGCGCGTCCAGCCCGGTGAATAGCTCAGCTGGAGGAGGCTGGAAACCGCGAGCGGCTCGGTATACACAAGCCGCGTGGAGAGGGATGAGCTGTTGGTGAGCAGCGTCGCCTGCTGGTCGAGCGTATCGCTCTGGCTGAGCGTTCCCTGCATGTAGTCGGCAGTCGACTGCAGAGTGCTGGAACCCGTCTTATGGTTGTATCCTGTCCCGATGTCGAGGGAGATCGTCCGGCCGGGGAGGTCGAATTTATGTCTGAGGATCAGGTGGTTCGACACGTTGTAACCGGCCGTGTGCGCGGCGTTGTCGTTTCCGGCCTGGTTCGTAATGAGCGAGGCCGGGATGGTGCTTGTCGCTCCGACGAGGCTCGCCGCATTGTTGCTCTGAAAGTACAGGCGCGGCAGGTCGATGAAGGAGTTGGAGGAATCGGCGGTGTAGACGAGCCGCATCTCGAATCTGTTGTTGTAGTTCCTGCTCGCTGCGTCGCTGTTCTCGTCATACAGGCTGTTGGAATCCCCCGCAGCGAAGTACTGGCGGTTGAGCCGCTGGTCGTTCTGCGCGCGCGTCATGTTGAAGAAGTAGCTCCCATTGGCCTCGAAATTCTTCATCCAGGTATCGTTGTAGTTCAACCCCACGGAGTTCGTCGTCGCAATGCCGCTCTGCTGCCCTACGAGGAAATTGCTCATCGCCCCGGCCCCCCCTTCGTCGCCGGCATGCTCCCGCTGCTCATCAGCAGCGGCTCGGGCGCGGGCACCAATCGGGCCATCGGCTCGGTGATCGCCGGCGG
>PMDK01000227.1 GCA_003154425.1 Ignavibacteriota bacterium | reverse complement strand
AGAAAAAATCATCAAGAATAATTTCGTCAAAATGCCTTGCCGTATACTCCGCAATCTCCTTCACGCGCCTCCTGTGTTCGGGGTTGGTATAGCAAAATGTCTCATAACGGTTTCCTTCGTTAACGGTATAGGTAATACCACCCGCGACGCTTACCCCCCTTGCTTTGAAAAACGACTTCGCTGCTTCAATTGTCTTCCCGTCGACCAGTATCCGGTCGCGGTGGGTTTCAAGATATACCTTGTCGACCTTCACCTGTCGGGAAATGTCGTTCCATAATGGTTCGAGCCATTGCAGGCTGTCCATCTTCTGTACTTCGTACGCGCGGGCATAGACGGCAACTGTGAAGTTCTTGTAGCCGCTTCCAGGGAAGGCCGATGCGGCGGCACAGAGCAGAAGGGCCGTCATGAGTGCGGGTGTTTTCATTGGCATCAATCTCCTCTCCAATGGTCCAAGATACTCAAAACCTCCACTCCCGTCAATCCCGCACTCCCCGGTGGCTCCGGGGGTTCGTCAACGTCCTTCAAAAGGAAGAGGACAAACAGCAGTTCACCGTCATGCAGTCCGTTGATGGTGCGACAGTCTCTTCAGAAAGGATTAACCACTCCTTCATTCCTTTGGGCGATTTCTTCGCAGCATTCTTTTTACGATTATAATACTGTTACGACCGTTTGCGCGCTCGTTGTTCCGGGAGCTATTCTGAAAGAGCACATGGGAACCCGCTTTGCTTTGATACTGGTTCTGATCGTTTCCGCCGTGGTGCCGGCTGCCGCTCAGAGTGTGATGGGATTGGCGCCTCTGGTCGGCTGCTATAAGGCACAAAACGCCGACGGTCTCAGGTTACTGGGCGGAGCTGCCTTTCGATTCAGGTTTTCCGAGATCCTCGGAGTTGAAGCATCGATCAACTACCGGGGAGAAGAGTACAGCAACGGGTCCGTGGAAGTAAAGAGCTGGCCTGTCATGGTGACAGGGTTACTCTACCCGATTCCTGCAGTGTACGGAGCCATCGGTGCGGGGTGGTACAATACCTTCGTCAGCTATAATGTCCCTTCAGAGTTTCCAGGCGGCCCAGCCTCAATTTCACGTGAGTCAAAACAACAATTCGGCTGGCATTTCGGCGGAGGGGTGGAGCTACCGGTGTATTCATACGTAAAGCTCATCGGCGATATCAGATACGTTTTCCTGAACCAGAACTTCAGGGGCTTTCCGGGTAGCAGTGTCGTGAACAGCAATTCCCCCATCGTAACGGCAGGTCTCCTCTTCAGTCTTTAAGGAAGAGGGGGGAGGTTCCGGTTGGGTCCCTCCCTGTTTCCCTTCTGAAGTCCGCCCCGCCATTTCTTGATGATGATCTTCCCGCTTTTCTCTCCCCTGTTCGTTTGTAATTTCATGCGAGAAGCCACTACTATTGCGATAGGAAAGAGTGGAAGAGATGCGCAACCGGGTCCGGGAGAGCCAGAAGTCCGGCGCCGGACCCTCGGAGCGCTGAGGCGGAAGGGGGGGGATCTCACCTGCCACTGAATCGATCCCCCGGGCGTGAAATTCACCCCCGGGGGTCCTCCTCAGCGGCCCGGGGCAGCGAACCCCGCTGTTGCCAACTTCTCCGTCGCTGCCTCAGGCCGACCAAAGAACGGTTCCGATTGCTGCCGTTCCTTGAATCACAAGAATTACTTCAACACACGGAATTCCATCCGTCTGTTGTTCGCCCGCCCCTGGGCGGTGGAATTGTCGTCGATGGGCTCGTCAAATCCTTTACCGGCAACCGTCAAGCGCTTCACGGATACTCCCTTCGCCACTAACCATGACTTGACCGTCTGCGCCCGGCCCAATGAGAGTTTCTTGTTGTACGCCGCACTGCCGACATTGTCCGTGTGTCCGACAATCAACACGCTGACGTCCGGACTTGCAACGAGTGCGTTGAACGCCAATCTGAGCGTCGCTTCGGAGCCCTCCATCAGCGTCGCTTTGCCGAACTCAAAGTTGATTCCTCTGAGGATGACAGTCTTGCCTCTCTCGAGGACGATAACGGTATCGGCGGGGCGGTGCGCATTCAGGTCAGCCAGGCGCCGTGCCGCTTCATCGGTCGAATCCTTGATCCGCCGGGCTTCCGCATCGGCCAGGCCCTTCATCCTCAGCGCCTCAGCATCAGCCAGGGCCTTCACTCTTTGCGCCTCCGCCTCGGCCAGCGCTTTCTGTCTCTGCGCCTCCGCCTCGGCCAGCTCCTTCTCCCGCCGTGCTTTTGCCCTGGCAATCTCTTCCTTCTCGCTGGCGCTCGTGCCGAAGTAGAAGTTTACGCCTGCTTTTGCGGTCGCGTAACCGTCGAGCTTCCCGGTATTGCGCCCGTCAGTATAGTTATCCACAACCCTGTAGCCGGCGTCAACAGCAATGGAGATATCCTTTGATGCAAAAACCTCAAAGCCAACTCCTACCGGCACATGAATCGAGGTTTTGAACTGGCCCCCCGTCTGGCCGATCCCGTTGCCGTCCTGGCGCTTGTAGAGCATGGTCCCGGCGCCAAAATAGAGATATGGATTGAACGTTCTGTTGGGGGCAAGATGAATCCACCCAACGAGTGAGATGGGAATCGCCTGGAGCTTCAGGTAGGTAACGCCGCTCAGAGGGGGATCCTGGTTCGACTTCATTTCCTCGTATCCCGCGACAAGGCCTGCCGAGAATGCCCGGCTGATCCCGTACCGCGCCATTATTTCCCCGCCGACACCAACCAGCCGCTGGTTGTAATCGTCGTACCACATGTTGCCGCCGCCGTGAAACCCGAGAACCCATCGCCCCTTTGTATCCTGTGCGAATCCCGAATCCCGGGGCACAAAAATGACGGGCATGAGAACGAAAATGACCAGAGCCAGTCTCAAAACAGAACGCGTAAACATATGTTCCTCCTCGATAGTTGATTGCGGGCGAAACGCCTTACCCGAAGCAATACGCCCGCCTGGTGTGACGATGGGGGTGTTCGTCGGAACCCGATCGAACGGGCTTTCTACTCCGTGAGAAGCTAGCAGATCCCCGCCGCGAAAGAAATCGCCCCAAGGAATGAAATAGTGGTTAATCCCTCAAGAGACGAAAACCGATCCGCCCGGGCCAACGTCGGCCCCCGGGGGCGCTCTTAAAAGGATTAACTCCTTTTTCATCCTTTCGAGTGATCTATTTGTGGCAAGTTTTTCCCTAAATGGTAGGAGTCAGAAGAGATGGGGGGTTCGCGGCTCCGGCGAGGTTGGATCATGAAAAGTGTTATCGTCAACAGCGACCAGAAAGGCGCAGCACATGGTTATGAGGATTCTCCGGATGAAGAAGTTCTGGAAATTGGCGGCATTCGTAGCGCTTGCGGCGATTCCACTCATCATCCTTGGCAAAAAGAAGGTCGATGAGAAGGGTCTCGTCCCCGAGTCGGGGGACGAATCGGATATCTTTGATCGGGAATTATCGGCCGACTGACCGGTTGTACGTTCGGCTCTATGGCGCGAGATGCAAGGCTCTGAAGGAATTCCTGTAAGGCCGGATTACCGGCAGCAGGGGATCCATCTCCCTCGACAGTCTCATCGACCCCTCTCCGGAAGAAAAGAAAAAGCCCCTCCTGCTCGCGCGAGAAGAAGGGGCTTTTCCACAGTATGCCCTGCGATGATCCAGAATTCAAACCCGGCATCAACCGGAGAAGGTCATTTTCGGCTAACCGGCCTTCTGAGGACCCATCGAACCCGGGCCACAAGCTCTCGCGATGAGACTTCTTTCGTCAAGAAATCCGACGGATCCAGTTCCAGCGCCTGAACGAGCTCGTCTACTTCCAGGATTGTTCCCGTCAGGAAGATGACCGGGAGCGACTTCGTGGCAGGAGATCTTCTCAGGCGCATCAGGACGTCCAGCCCGTCCATTCCCGGCATTCGAATATCAAGGAGGACAAGGTCGGGTCTGGAGGACCTGATCTTTGCGAGCGCGTCAAGCCCTCCTGCAGCCTCGATGACCTCGAAATGCGCCTCACGGAGAGAGTTCCCCACAAAACCCCTCACCGCAGGTTCGTCGTCCACAACGATTATCTTCTGCATGGTGCGTCCTGAAGCGCTGAACAGTCGGGAGTGTGCCCGGGGAATGTCTCCCTGCGCATCACGACAACATATCTGTCACCGGAACCTACAGAGGGGAAGGACCAATTGCAAGCGGGCCGGTAGGGCCGGGTCGCAAGGGCCGGGTCGCAAGGCGCGGTGCGCCGGGTGGTCAGAGGGTCCGGCCCCCTTGAAAAGCGGAGACGCTCTCGTTATATTTCCGTGTCCACACATGGCACCCCGTGATCCGGTGCATCTTGCTTCTCGTTCCCGTCCTCCTCGCAGGATCATCGCATGCAGGAGGTCAGACGGATACCCCCGCGACCGCGACTTCCCTGCACGGTTTCCCGTATGCCTATTATACGCCTGAAACCGATTGGGCGTTCGGGGGGACAGCTATCGTGACATTCCGCCCCGGCGGGGACCCCGCACTCAATCCTTCCAGCGTCACGCTCGACGCCTTTTACACGATTAAGAAGCAGTTCAAGTGCTCCGTCGAGCCTGAAATCTACCTCAGCGGGAACAGGTACCTCCTGTCGGGATCGATCGGCTACGGGAAGATCGTGGACAAGTTCTGGGGGATCGGTCCGCGTACGGCGGATTCCGACAGCACAGAATACGTGAAAGGCATGTTCCAGATCCAGTTGCGGGGACAGGTCCTCCTGCTCGAGCATCTCAAGTGCGGAGTCCTGGTGGAGTTCGAGCGGGTCTGGATGATCGACCGGGAGCGGAGCTCATTGCTCCGGGGTGAAAAAACGCCGGGCAGCCAGGGAGCGACATCCAGCGGCGCAGGGATCGCGCTCTCCTGGGACTCGAGGGACAATATTTTCTTCCCGACACGGGGCTCATTTCACCAGCTTGAATACACGGTGTTCGGGGATCTGCTCGGGGGGGGGTATGCGTATCAAAGGACGCTCCTTGACCTCCGGACGTTCATGCCCGTTGGGAACGCAGTCATCGGAGTTCAGGTGTACGGGATGGCGGTGGGGGGGACGACTCCTTTCTGGAGGCTTGCTTTGCTCGGGGGCGATTACATCATGCGGGGATACTACCTCGGACGCTACAGAGACAACGTCACCGTTGCGTCTCAGGCGGAATGCAGGGTGATGATCGTGGGCCCGTTCGGTGCCGCCGCCTTCCTGGGCGCGGGCGGCGTGGCGGCGCGGCCGGGGGAGTTCCGGGTGGATCAGCTCGAGCCGTCCTACGGCGCGGGTCTGCGTTTCATGCTTGACCGGAAGGAGAAGCTCACGCTGAGGGTGGACGCCGGCTTCGGAAGCGGAACCAGCGGGATCTACTTTGACGTCAGGGAAGCGTTCTGATCCGGTAACGGGATGTGAAGTGATTTCAGCGACGGCTGAGCTTCACACCGAAGACCACGACCCCGACAAGTATCCCGACCAGGAGGAGAATCAGCGCTCCCGTTCCCAGGATATTGGCGCTCGAGGAGATGTGTATCCGGATCTTTTTGTCTTCGGAATCCACCTTCCGGTTGCTGGCGAACGCCTCCGTCTTGATCGTCGTCTCGTAGTCCCCGACGCTCACGTCAGGCGGGGGAGTGATCGTGACCGCGACGATTTCCTCCTTGCCGGGTAGAAGGGATGGCACCAGGTCGGGAACGGTCAGGGAATTCCAGTTGAGCGGCGATTCCGCCTGCACCTTGATATTGTCAAGACGCCGTGTCCCGTCGTTGTACACGGTCAGGTTCNNCGAGCCTGATGTAGCTGATGTTCATTCTGTCCAGATCGGCCGCAGTGTACCTCCTCTCCTTGTCGGTGACGTTGTCGGCCTCCGCCCGCGGGATTGCCGCGGCGAAGAAAGATATCGGCGCGTCAATCATGAACGAGGTGCTGTCGTACCTGTCCGGGAGATAGACCGCCAGCGCGATCTTTCTCGAATTGATGTCCTGCGAGAACTTCACCTGCGAGAGGCGTGCATTGGTCGGATCTTCGAGGAAATCGCACGATATCTGCCGGGGAAGGTTAAACACGTCGAGCTTGTAGACGTTGT
>PMDK01000075.1 GCA_003154425.1 Ignavibacteriota bacterium | reverse complement strand
CGAGCTTCGAGCAATCGATATCCTGCCGTGTTTCCAGATAATCGATCGAGCGTGACAGATCCTTGACCCACATGATTACATGATCCTTCCAGGAGTTGGTCGCGCTTGGAACATCACTCTTCAGACCATCCCCGCGCTCGAACGTTGACTTGTAGACCGGGAAGAGGACTGCCCTCCCGCTCCTCAAAATGAAATCGAAGTCCTTCGGCATCACCGACGGGTTTGCTATCCTGTTATAGATGACGTCCGACCCCGGGAAGAACACCACAACCTGATAGCGGGCTTGCTTCTGACGGGGGAGAAATAGGAAGCCGGCCATCCTCTCGTTTCCGTACGCTGCCGAGAAGACAATCTTCTGGACCGTCCATTCCAGGTGAGTGCTGTCGGTCGACACGATTGCAGCGTTCAGGGGAGTCCTGTCGTAATTATAGAGCGACCGGTAGTAGCGGAACGTCTCGTCAGAAACGGGACGCTCGCCTGCGAGGTTGCGGACGGGCACGTCAATGGAGCGTTCCAGGGCGTCCCTGCTTCCATCGCTTCCCGCGTACCTGATGCAACGGAAGCCATTCGTCGGCGAGCGGTCGAGGGGGTCCTGCGCGTATGCGTCGTTGAACATGTACTCCGGATCGTTCCATCCGCCGCCGAGTATGTACCGTTTTCCCCGGGATTCGTTCCAGCACCACTCCCGTGCGTTCCCCGCCATGTCGAGCGCTCCGAATCTCGAAATCCCCCTGTATGTCCCGANNCCTTTGCCCGCGAAATTGCTCCGCGGAACAATTTCGGAACTGAACTCCGTCCCGGCCACGACATTCCAGTGGAAAATGGTGGGGAGACTCTTCCCGGCGTATTCAGCGTACGCCGCAGCCTCGTACCAGCTTATCCCGCAGACTGGGTGATCGGCTTTCCCCTCGGGATATGAGCCAACTTCCCATGTCGCCGGGCCCGGTCGTCCGGTTGCATCCCGGAACACCGCCATGGCCTGGTCCCATGTCAGCACCTTTCCCTCTTGTTTGAACGGATATTTCCAGAGTTGCCGGTTCTGGTAACCACCCGCAACGACGAATTCCTTGAATTGTTTGTTCGTCACCTCGTATCGATCGATGAAGTAGTCCGACGCTGTCGCCGAGTCGATGTTGTCCAGGCCGGGCATGTCGAGCAGATATCTTCCAGCCGGTATGTGTATCATTCCCGGGGGGAGCGTTCCGAGACGGTCAAGTGTAATCGGGCTGGCGCTCAGTTCAGCTCCGGAGACCGGACCCTCGAACGGCTCGAATCCCGCCTTTTCGAGTCTGACGATGGATGTTCCGCGGGGGAAGAGGATGGCGCTCGCGGGTGTTTCACCCAGGGACAACCATTCCCCTGTCGAGTCTGAATAGCCCCGCCAGAGAATGCGGGCCCCGGGGGGATCAGAGGTTATGGACGTTGTACCCAGAAACCACTCTTCGAGTTTGGCAAGTGTCGGATCCGTCGGGATGATCTCGTGGACGGATTTCGCCAGAGTGTAGACGGCGCTCCATTTTTCTTCTCCCCCCAGTTTTTCGATCTGCGGGATAGCCTGCTCTCTCGCCCATGAGATTTTCCTGTCCCGGTCAATGCGCCAGTAAGCCAGAAAGCAGAGGGCCAGAAAGAGAATCAGGGCCGGAACGGCAAACACCGGGCGTTTCAGAAGTTGCAGCGGCTGGAGCCTCCCGGGGCGCGCGGCATCCTTCGATTGAAGCTTTGATAATTCCCCGAGCGCCTGTGTCATTGACCCCGTCCGCGAGGTCCGGTCCTTCTGGAGCATGTTGGCAACGATCGTTGCGAGAGCCTCGGGCACGTCCGGCCGGAGCCTGCTGACCGGCTCAAATCCTTCATTGAGGATCGAATAGATGATCGCTGATTCATGATCGCCCCGGAAAGGAAGTCTTCCCGTGAGCATCTCAAAAAGGACGACACCCAGCGACCACACGTCGGTGCGCTGATCGACTTCCTCTCCGCGCGCCTGCTCCGGGGACATGTACGCCGCTGTCCCGATCGTTGATCCGACCCTTGTCAGCATCGTCAGCCCCGTCAACTTGGCAAGGCCGAAGTCAACGACCTTCACCAGGCCATCGCGGGTAACGATGACGTTAGCGGGCTTGATATCCCTGTGGACGATCCCGTTTTCGTGAGCCTGGGCCAATCCGCGTGCCATCTGGAGCGCAATCTCAACGGCTTCATCAATGCTGGTCGGCCCGCGTTCAATCTTGCTTTTGAGAGTCTCGCCTTCATAGAGGTCCATGACGATGAATATCTGCCCGTCCTCGGTCTGGTCAATGTCATGGACTGTGCAGATGTTGGGGTGCTGCAGGGAGGAAGCTGCTTTGGCTTCTTGCATGAAGCGCTGCTTTGCATCAGGATCGCGGGTGAATTCAGGTGGGAGAAACTTGAGAGCGACGTCGCGATCGAGCTTGAAGTCCCGGGCTTTGTAGACAATTCCCATGCCCCCGCCGCCGAGGTGCTCGAGGATCTTGTAGTGAGAAACTGTCTGCCCGACCATCGTTCCGCCTCCGTTGGTGTGAAATTGGCGATAGTCCGGGGTCCGTAGAGGAGAGGAACAATGCGGGGTCCGGAGCGATTCCTAGCGGGGAATATAACAAAGGGCAACGGAACTATCCAACTCTCAGACCAGCGGAAGCCCCAATCACCCCCGGCGCCAAGCTCTTCTCGAATTCATCGTGCCTCGTTTCGATCTCGTTCGATTCCTTCAGAACGGCCATTCCCTGATCTGCCGGCACTGCTGGATCGAGCGTGGATTGGTTGAAGTCGGCGGCGAGGCATGTCCTCACAACAGTAAATCCCGGATCAGTGCATCCTGAGTGTCGTGACGTCAATGCCGATATGCGTTGTAACTGCTCATCGTGTTGGTATCCTTCCGTATTTTTGGCCGCAACGGATACCCCTCGACCGCATACCCAAGTGTAATCAGAAGGGCAACCCTCGTTGACCGCGGAATGTTCAACAACT
>PMDK01000331.1 GCA_003154425.1 Ignavibacteriota bacterium | reverse complement strand
TCGGCGTCCCGCCCCTTTGCCACGAATGAAAAAGCATTGTTCACGAGGAAGTCCACCCTGTTCCATCTCCCCAGCGTCTCCCGCACCACCGACTTACAGAACTGCTCGTCCGCCATGTCTCCCCCCAGGAAGAGAATGTCGAACCCCTCACGTTTCAGGTCCTCTTCAACGCCGGCTCCCAGATCGGGCTCGATCCCTGTCAGGGCGACAGATGCCCCCTCACTGCAAAGCTCTCTCACGGTCGCCAGACCTATCCCGGCCGAACCTCCCGTCACGATTGCGGTTTTCCCCCTGAACCTGTCACGCACCCGGGTCCGCTCCTTCATGACCTCCCCCCCTCATTCTTCCCGGAGAGCCGATCAGGCACGAGAGGGTCATAGAGCGGGAGGAGGATGTCGGCCTCGTTCCGAATCCGCTCATACGCCCGCATGCATTCTTCCAGGCTCTCCATGATTCCAAGGGGAACCATGCTCTCGACGTTCCTGTATTTGAAGAAGCAATCAGAGACCACGATCCTTCCCTTCGCCGAGTCGATCACGTACGCCATCGAAGACCGGTGGTGGACACCCGTCCAGAAGGCCCGAATTCCGGGGAGCACCTCTTCTTCGTCTTCAAGCAGCCGCAGCCTGTCCGGCGCAGTGATGTCGAGATAGTGGAGAACATCGTCGGGAATGCGGAGCTTCCTCGGGATGTGCATGCGGTACGTCGGCGCATGGAAGTCCTCGATCCATCCGCGCCTCGACAGACAGATCTGCGCCTTCGTGAAGAGCGGGATATTGCCTGTTGCGTACGCCTGAAGCGGAGTGATGAGAACGCAGTCGATATCTTCAGGCTTCAAACCGATCCGTCCCAGTGCCGCCGCGGGACGATCATCGTCATGGCGCACCATCTGGGACCGCTCGTCGATGGCTTCCTTCCATGCCGCGTTCAGGGGTGTCAGGTCAGCCGGGGGACCGGTGTTGATGATGATGTTCTTGCCCCCCCCGCGGATGACCACCATCCAGAAATTGAGCGTCTCCCACGTGTCCCAGCTGCTCATCCAGTAGACTTCCGGGCCCGGCACCTGGCATTGCCCCATCCTCAGGACCTGTACCTCATACTTCATGGCAGTTCCTTTCACTTTCCCGGATCCTCCTTCGGTTTTGTGAGCAGCTCCACGAAAAGACGGGCAGCCCGGTCGATATCGTAACCGGCCTTGGGCAAATGGACCGCGCCGAACTTCTCCACCATCGGCTTGAGCGTTTCAAACGTCTCGGCCGAGCAGAATATGATCGGGGTCCCCTTGTTCAGGCCGTCTTTCCGGGCAAGCTGAAGAAGCGCAATTCCGGGAAGATGGCCGCGGATTTCCTTGTCCTTGAAATCGTTGTCCACAATAATGAGATCGAAACGCTCGGACTTGATCTTCGCCAATGCATCAACGCTGTCGCCCGATTCCACGACAACGATCTTGTCCTTCAACAGTTCCGAGGCCGCATCGACAGTGAACCTGTGGGATTTGCGGACCGCTTCGTCATCATCGGCTACGAGAATCCTGAACGACATTGTTCTTCCGGCGTGTGGATGAAAGAGACGGCTGGTATTCCATCTTACCCACCGCACAATTCAAAAGCAACATGTGCGGGCCGGGGAAGTGGATCGCCCCCCCCCGGGGGGGGTGATCAGTCCAGCATCTTCTGCAGCATATGAACATCAAGCAGCCGTCCGAATTTCCGCCCCACCTCCTTCATCGTGCCGACGTGCACGAAACCCAGGCTCTCGTGGAGACGGAGACTCTCCGTGCTTTCACCCGCTATCCTTGCGATAAGCGTGTGAAACCGGAATCTCCGCGCATGATCGATGACCGCCTCCTCCAGCATGCGGCCGATCCCGCGCCCGCGGTATTCCCTCCTGACGTACACGGAGGTTTCCGCCGTATCATCATATGCAGGCCGGTCGGACCACCTGCTCAACGAGGTCCAGCCCGCCACGACGCCGTCCAGATCCGCGACGAGAACCGCGAATCTCCCCCCGTGGGATCGGAACCACGCCTGCTGTTCGGCCGCACTCCTCGGTTCGGTGTCAAATGTTGCGGTTGTGCTGAGGATCGCGTCGTTGTAGATATCCGTGATCGCTCCCAGATCCGCCGGGAGCGCAAGCCTCACTGTCGCGGGTTTTTCCATATCACTCCTTCAACCCCGTCATCGCAATCCCCCGGACGAACCATCGCTGGCCGATTATGAAAAGGACGAGTATCGGCAGTACGCTCAGCACGGATCCGGCCATGAGGAGGTCATATCGCGTCGTCATCACGTCCGACTGGAGGTTCGCAAGGCCCATCGTCAGCGTGGCTTTCCCGACACTGGAGAGATAAATGACCGGTCCGAGCAGATCGTTCCAGTATGTCATAAACGTGAAAAGCGCAAGCGTCACCAGCGCCGGCCTGGAGAGGGGGATGACGATCCGCCAGAGTATCCTGAATCTCCCGCAGCCGTCGATTCGCGCGGCATCCTCGAGGTCCGGGGGGATCGTGGAGAAGAACTGGCGGAGGAGGAAAGTCCCGAAGGCCCCCCCGAAGAACGCGGGGACGATGAGCGCGTAGAGCGTGTCGATCAGCCCGAGGGCTTTCATGATCAGGAAGACGGGAATCATCGTCACCTGGGGGGGGATCATCATCGTGGCCAGCAGGATGAAATACAGGACCGTTTGACCGCGGAACTTCATGCGCGCGAAGGCATACGCTGCGAGCGCGCAGCTGCAGAGCTGTCCGAGCGTTGCACACAGCGCGATCGTGAAGCTGTTCAGGAGCATCCGTCCCAGCGGCAGGACCGCCATGATCGCCCGGTAGTTCTTCAGGTTGAACTCCGGCGGGAACCACCGGGGCGGATACCGGAATATGTCCGTCTGGTCCATCATGGAGGTGGTGACCATCCACAGGAACGGACCCACCATGAGTGCGGCAACCCCCAGGAGGAGCAGGTAGCGGAGAAGCGTGCGGAGGGTCCTAGCCATAGAAGACCCACCGTTTCTGGACGCGGAACTGCACGAGCGTCACCAGGAAAATGAGCGCAAACAGGACGTATGCCGCCGCCGCCGCTTTCCCCATCTGGAAGAACTGGAATGCGTTCTGATACACATAGTAGCTCAGCGTGACCGTGGAGTTCGCGGGACCGCCTTTCGTGAGCACGTATGTCTGCTCGAACACCTGGAACGCATTGATCAGCGTGATGACGAGGACGAAGAACGTCGTCGGGGAGAGGAGCGGGAGTGTGACGTGGCGAAAGCGCCTCCAGGCTCCGGCGCCGTCGATCGTCGCGGCATGGTACAGATCCCCGGGGATGTTCTGCAACCCGGCAAGGAAAATCACCATTGAATACCCGAGACCCTTCCAGACCGTCACAATCACCATGGCGGGGAGCGCCCACCGCGTGTCATCGAGCCACGCCGGCCCCTGAACGCCGAAAAGGACCCGGAGCAGATAGTTGAGGAGACCGTACTGGGGATTGAATATCCAGCTCCAGACGAGCGCGACAGCGATCATCGAGGAAACAACCGGAAGGAAATAGGCGGCGCGGAAAACCGTGATGCCGCGGACGCCTGTGTTCACGAGGAGTGCGAGGCCGAGGGCTGCGGCCACGGAGACTGGGACCGCCAGGCAGACAAACGTGAGCGTGTTGCGGAACACCTCCCAGAAGAGATCGGAATGCCACAGGTCCGCATAATTGTCGAACCACGTCCACTCGGGCGGCGAGATGATATCCCACCTCGTAAAGCTGATGAAGAACGACGCGGCAACGGCCCCGGCGCTGAAGAGCAGAAGCCCGATGAGCGTCGGGAAGAGATACAGGTAGGGTTCCAGGAAACGGAGTGCGCCGGGGCGATTCATCCCTTCACCGTTTTTTTGTCAGGTCCGTGAGGCACCTGAATCCTGCCGCCTTTTCGCCGCCGCGTACTCCGCGGCGAACGCACGGCCGTCGAACCCCGCGTCAGGGGGGAGATCGTCAAGAAACACCTCCGTCCCCTTCCGAAGCGCGATGTCCGCGGCGATATGCACACGGACAGCCTCGAGGGGGGCGGCGACATCAAACCCGGTGCCCCCGGTGCAGAGACACGAGACAAAATTCCTCAGGAACGGCTCGTAGAGCCGTTCGCTCTTCACGATTGCCGTCCGGAGGCCGGAGGTGGTGTACGCACAGAGGGACCATTCGTGGAACCCCATCTGCAGATACAGAGTCCCTGCCAGCCCGTCGGCGTACTCTACGGACAGAACGGGGGACCCGGCGCGGGTGACGGCCTTCACCGAGCGGATACCGGCGCCTGCAAATCCCTGGAGCATTTCGGTCGTGTGAATCCCGTAACTGAAGAAATCTCCCGGACCGGAGGCGACAACCGAGACGAGGTCGGTGCGCGAAGCGACGGCCCCGCGCAGGGCGGTGACCTCCCCTGCGTAGCGAAGGGATGAGCCGCCGAACACCGCCGTCCCGTATTTCTCCCTCATGTTCATGAGTCGGTCGCAATCGCGGACCGATCCGACAACCGGCTTGTCGATGAGAACCGGTTTCTTCGACTTCATGAAGACGAGCGCCTTCTCGAGGTGCGTATCCCAGTTCGTCCCGTGAATCATCGCGGCATCCACATGGTCGGGCATCTCTTCGAGCGCGGTGCACACAAGCGGGATGTTGTTCTCTGACGCGAACCGCCGGTCGTATCCTGCGGGCCACACGTCATGTCCGTCCCACAGCGCCGTCACCTCCACGCCGGGGAGAGTCCTGAGTATTTTCGTAAACGCCAGCGGATGAGAGGTGTCGAGATCGACGAGGCCTATGCGTGTCATGGTGAGAGACGGTGGCATTTTTAGTGAGCGTTCAGGCGGTCGAGCACCGCATTGATCCGCCTGTCGGCGTCCCGGGCGCACTCCGCAGCCGACTTCTTCCCCTGAGCCATCAGCATCAGCTCGGGGGTCAGGTTGTTGTCCCGCCACTCCTGCCACCCGGGGGTAAAGAGGGGAAACGACTGCCCGTTCTCAAGAGCGACAAGAAGGTTGCGGCTGTGCACCGGGGGAGCGTTGAGCCAGAGCGGGGACGCGGCAAACGGCCTGTATGCGGGCATCATCCCCTCGTACTGGCGGTTGAGATGCTCGACCGGGCTCTTTGTGAGTATCCAGAGGAGGAGCTGCCACGCCTCCTCCGGGTGGGGGGAATTCTCCGGGATCATGAACGCCATTGAGAATCTCCTCGATCGCCGCTCACCGCCCGGGCCCTTCGGCGGGAACGTCAGGTCCCACCTGATGGGAGAATTCTCCAGGTTGATGGAACCGAGCGATCCGATAAGTATCATCGCCGCCCGCCGCCCGATGAACGAATCAAACGAGCTCACAAACGACGTCGTATTGGAGGCGATCCTCTGCGTCAGAAATATGTCCCGTACAAATTCCAGGCTCCTGAGCGTCGCCGGTTCCTCCAGGACCGCGTGCTTCCCGTCCGGCGTCAGCATCCGCCCCCCCTGCGAATAGATCAGGGTCTCAAGTCCGGTATACTGGACATCGAACGAGAGTCCCCACTGATCGGGGATCCCGTCTCCGTCATTGTCCACCGTCAGTTTCTTGCCGACCCTCATCAGGTCGTCGTATGTCCATGTCGTGTCGGGGTAGGGAATCCCCGCCCGGTCGAACATGTCCTTGTTGTAGAAGAGGACCGTCAGCCCGAGACAGGCCGGGAACCCGTACAGCACATCATCCCCGCCTGAGACGCCCCGCCACTCCGTGAACGCCTCGCTGTAGTAGTCCTTGAGTGAGATGTCGCGCCGGACGTACGGCATGAGGTCCCTGGGGTACTTCGCGCGGATCAGCTCCTGCCCGAACCAATCCTCCGCAAACATCAGGTCGGCGAGCCTGCTCCCGGAGGCTATCGACGTGAGACTCTTCGAGACGTACAGCGCGTACGGCGAGGTCTGAAGCACGACGTGAACGCCGGGATGCGACTCCTCGAACGGTTTGATGATCCCTTCCTCCCACAGGCCCCTGTCCCTCTCCATCCAGTGATACAGGACAAGCGTCACACCCTCCCCGGGCTGCTTCTTCCCGGGTCCGCACGAGAGGAGACTGACTGCCAGGATCACAGGGATCGTCCGCCGGAACGAGATCATCAATAGTACCTCTTCTGCTTCCTGGCGAGCTTTGCGTACTCCTTCGCATACAGGTCGAGACGCGTGATGCTCTCCAGGTCCTCCCTCATCCGGTCGGGTTCCCGTATGAGGACGCAGGAAGAGGTGAGGCGCACCTCATCGAGGTCCACCGAGGCGACGGCGATGCCGTCACGCCTCCCGGTCTGCGCGATGATGTCCCCGTTGTGATCGAGTATCCTTGCCGTCGCCGGACGGAACCGGCCGCTGTACGCCGCATACGGCGGGTGGTTCGCAAGGTTCGATTCGGCCACGACGAGCGAATTGTCGATGGCACGCGCGGTCAGTTGCGTCCGGAGCGCTTCCTGCGTCGGGCCATGCGAGATCGTCGGCCAGAAGAGCACCTCCGCCCCCTTGAACGCGTAGATGCGCGGGATCTCGGGGAAATACATGTCCATGCAGATCATGACCGCGCAACGGCCGAAATCGAGGTCAAAGACGGGGAACTCGCTCCCGCAGGCCACGCGACGGCTTTCCCGGGCGGTCGGCTGCGCCTTACGGTAAAAACCGGCGATTTTCCCCCTCCTGTCGATGACCGTCGCCTGATTGTACACTTTTCCTCCCGAGCGGACGAGATACGGGGCGATGAGGTTGATAGTGTTCGCCCGGGCCGCGCTCCGGAACGCCCGCGTGAATTCGCCCGGATAGTCTTCGGCATAATACTCGAGATCCACGGGAACATTGGCGGTCGTCACCATCTCCGGGAGACAGAGAATGTCCGCCCTCTCACGACGCGCGCGCCGTATGTATCCGACCGCCCGTTCGACGTTCATGGCAGGAGTATGGTGGTAGTCCTCCACCAGGAATGACGTCGTCCCGATCCGTGCGATGCGCATGCTCATCCTCCCTTTCCTATACACACGAGCGACCCGTCCCCGCACACAACAAGTATCTCCGCAGAGCCGTCCCCGTCGGCGTCCGCGATAACCGGATTCCCGAGGGCGTAACCGAGATCGATGCTCCACTTGATGAGCCCCGCCCCCCCGGAGTCCGCGCCGATCGCCAGGAGCCGCCCGTCGGTCGCCCCGACAATGAACTCCTCCTTCCCGTCACCGTCGATATCGCAGGCGGCGATGTCGGCGGTCGTACTATGAAGATCGATGTCCCAGAGCTCCCCGCCGGAAGATCCTTCCAGGCAGGAGAACACCCCGTTCGAGCGGCAGATACCGATGCACAGCCTCCCGTCGCCGTTGATGTCCGCGATCCCCGGATGGCGGAGCATCATATCGGTGAACGGGGTCCGTTTCCACCACACAACAGAAAAGTCCTGACGCAGCACGCCGAATCCCCCGAAGCAGCCGGCCACAAGTATCTCCGTCCTCCCGTCGCGGTCCACATCGATGAGAACCGGAGACCCGTACGCCGTGAAGGGGTCCTTCTCCGTCCCGAAGTCCGCCTGCCGGTCTTTCGTGAAATCCCATTCGGGCTGGTTCATGACGGTATTTGTCGCGCGCCACAGGATCCATGGTTCCCGTTTCCATGCGCCCGACAGCGCGTCCACGCGGCAGATGAGATCTTTCGCAAGGAAAAGAACCTCCGGCGCCCCTTCCTCCGTGACGAGAACGGAGTACGCACTCCACGGTCCGACCCCCCGCCCCCATTCCCCCTCGCCGTACTGTTCCTTCCGCCACAGCTCTTTCCCCGCGAGATCAATTGTAACGGTCTGCTCGGAATTCATCGAGTACGATGCGTAGGATGACGCGGTGATCGTCTTCCCCGTGCTGCCGTCAACGACGACCCATTCGTAGAGACCTATCCTGGGGGACGCAGGAGGGGGAGTACCGGGGAAGACCCACGATCGTTTCACGACGCCCCCGGGTGACAATGCCAGGAGCTCCGAACAGTCGTTCCTCTCCATGTTCACCGCCATCACCTCATATTCGCCGTCTCCGTCCACGTCACGCACGTAGGCCGAGTGAAAGCAGTTGTCGTATCCCATCCAGCCCCTCCCCCGCCTGCGCCAGAGCTCGGCAACATGCCGCCCTGAGGGATCGACCTGCAACTGGTGGAGCGTGTTTGTGTTGTCGGGGACTGTGATCAGCGGTCTCCCCCCTTTCCCCGGCTTGTACACGACGGGGAGCGACCCCGGGCGCGCAGCGGAGAACCCCTCGAGCTGAAGCCGGATCCCCGTACTCCATCCCCCCACTTTTCCTCTCCCGGCACGGACGACGAGTATCTCTCCGTCATTGCGCGAGAGCACTGCTTCAGGCTCTCCATCCCCGTCGACGTCGGCCAGAGCCGACATCAGATACTCTCCCCCCCGTCCGAGGGGGAGAGCACGCAATGAGACATCCCCGCGGGAGATCGTGAGTTCGGCAAACGACCTGGCACCGTCTTCCCCCGCGGTAAACAGGAATACTGTCCTCCCCGACCCCGCGCGGGTCGTCCAGGTTTCATCGTGCCCGAACTGGACCGGCCGAAAATTGGATTTCCATCCCGCCGGGCGAAGACCCCGGCCTGCAAATCTTGCGTCGCCGCACTTCCAGAGCGACACGGCGTTCAGCCCCCTGAGCGAGACAATTTCCACGGCAGAGAACGGGGCCGGGTTCCGTTTCCGTTCGAGGCCGATCAAGAGCTCCGGCACCCCGTCTCCGTTCACGTCCTGCACCCCCCAGAGATACCTGTCCGCCATCTCATATTTCAGCACGCCCGTGAGGGGATCGAGGATTTCGAGCCACCAGCGGCCGTCCTTCCTCCCGTTGTACACGCTCACGACGATCTCCGGCTTCCCGTCCCCGTCGACATCCTGGACGGAGTTCCCCGTGTGGCGGAGCTCGGTCGTATCTTCGGGATAAATGAACTCGATGAACCGGTCCCAGAGAAGTGAGAGGTTTCCCGCCCCGTCGTTGTCAAGCACCGAAATGTGCCGCGCCACCCGCTCCGCCACGATCACGACTTCGCGGGCGCCGTCCCCGTCGATGTCCACGAGCTGGAGAAGACCGTACGTGCGGTGCCGCTCGCCGTTGGAATTCCAGAGGACCGAATGCTTCATACTGCCGGCAAGGACATCGAAAATGTACAGACCGCAGAGTTTCGAGACAACGAGCTCATCGACCCCGTCGCCGT
>PMDK01000273.1 GCA_003154425.1 Ignavibacteriota bacterium | reverse complement strand
TTCACCCAGAAGCACTCGAGCAGTTCCTTCGCGGCGTCGCGGGTCAGCGTCCCGTCGGCGATCCCCCGCGCATAGTACGGGAGGAGGTGCTGGTCGAGACGCCCCGGATTGAATGCGTCCCACGGGTTGAGTTCGGTGATGACACCCAGGTGGACGAACCAGTACGCCTGGAGGGCTTCCCGGAACGTTTCCGGCGGGTGGGCAGGAACACGCCGGCAGACCCGGGAGATCTCAAGGAGTTCGTTTCTCAGGAGCGGATCGGAGACGCGCAGCGCACGCTCTTCCGCCTTCTCCGCGTATCTCCGGGCAAGCGTGATCACGGCATCCGCACAGATCCCCATCGCCGTGAGCTCGTGGCGCCTGGCTTCCGATTCCGGATCGGCACTCCGTTCAAGGGACTGCATTGCCGATGCGACATCCGCTTTCAGACCGATCAACCCCTTCACGTACAGCTTGCCGCCAAGGACAGTATGCCCGGGGGCACGCTGTTCCATGAACTCCGTAAATATCCCCGCTTCATAGGCATCCTTCCATTCTCCGTCCATCATGCCGAATATCCTCTCGCGCATCGTTTTCCCCTTCCAGAAAGGGATGATGCGCCCGCGGTACGCTTCTTTCGTCTCTTCGCTGACACGAAAGGAGATCTTCGGCCGCGTGTCGAGAATAACCAGGTCCTCAAGGGTGTGACAGCAGAGCTCGGGATAGGTCGATGTGGCCTTGGGGGCGGGCCCCCTCTCCCCGACAATCAACTCACCGTCGTTGATGACGACCGTTTGCCTCTCCATCAGGGTCCGGAACACGTGCGCACGCCGGAGCGGAGGCGGGAGACTCCCTGCACTCATAGTCGATTCCGTCACAAGGAGTCCCCTCTCATGCGACACCGCGGGGACCGCCGCAAGGCTCTGTTCGCGAAGCACCCGGACTCGCTCAGTCATGTCCTTATCCTCCGATACTGACCACGGGGCGGAACCTGAGTAGTTCCTCCGCGATGTTGTTCAGGCGACCGCTGGAAGGCGCGTCTGCACGCCGGGGAGAGAATACGGGATCCCCGGACGCGCATATCTGTCGACGCCTTTGGTGTGATACGGGGAGCAACTTGACCCGATCGACATTCCCGAGGGGGGCGATAAATCACCCGTACCTGTCCGGCCTGAGCAGGTGAAGATCGATCGAGGGGATCCGGCCATGGACGATCTCCGCGACGAGTTTTCCCGTGATCGGCGCCAGTGACATTCCCACCATCGCATGCCCCGTCGCCGCGATCAGGTTATCATATTTCCGGAACCTCCCGATGAACGGAAGCCCGTCCGGCGTGCACGGACGGAGCCCGGCCCATATTTCCCCATGCTCGAGCTGCACGGGCTCCAGCCCCCCCAGATAGGAAGGGACGGATTTCAGGAGAGCCCGCACACGTCCCATGTTGACAGAACTGTCGAGGCCGGCGAGCTCCATCGTTCCCGAGAACCGGAGCCCGTCCCCCATCGGCGTCAGGGCCACGCGGGCTTCCTCAAGGAGCATGGGGATCCGCGGCCGGACGGGGGGGTTCCTCACCGTCACGCTGTATCCTTTTCCGGGCTGCATCGGGATCTGGAGGCGGAGCGACCGTACTATCAGGGGGGACCAGGCCCCACCTGCCAGCACGAACTCGTCCGCGGCGTATGTACCTCCCGTTGTCGTGACGGCCGTGATGCCCAGCGGGCGGGTCACAAACCCGGTGACGCGCGTCGAGCCGACAAACCGTACCCCCTCGGCGATCAGGTATTCCCGCAGGCTTTCGACAAAGAGGGCGGGCGTCAGGTGGGCGTCTCCCGGATAGTAGACACCCCCCGTCGCGTTGAAATTCACACCGGGTTCGAGTTCATGAAGCCCGTCCCTGTCAAGCACACTAGCCTCGATGCCGATCCGCGAAGCCTGCCCGGCCGCTTTCAGCGAGCCTTCCCGGCCGTGCCCGGTCCGGAAGAGCATCAACAGTCCGTTCTTCCGGAATTCGAATTCCAACCCTCTGACCGAGGCGAGACCTTCGTACAGGGCCAGGCTGGCGATGCTCATGTCACGGAGCAGGAGTATTGCCCTCCCTGTCCGTCCGGCGGTCGATGCAAGCGCAAATCGCCAGAGCCACGTGAGCAGATCGGAATCGAGGCGCGGCTTGATGTAGAACGGGCTCTCCGGCCGCAGCATCCAGCGGAGGCCCAGCATCACCATTCCGGGGGCGGCCAGGGGGACGAAGTGACTCGGGACGACGAGGCCGGCATTATGCATCGATGAGCCCTCGCCGATCACTCCACGTTCGACGATGGTGACGTCGCACCCGGAGGCCCTCAGGTAGTGCGCCGTGCACAATCCCACGGCCCCGCCACCGATGACAAGTATGTGTTTCACCGCTGCCATCCGCCCCCGCCGCAGCTAAATGACCTGGAAGCCCTTCGCAAATGGATCATCGTCGTCGATAACGATGGTATTGAACCCCGTGATCTTCGCCCAGCCCTCGATGCTCGGGACGATCCCCCTTTTTTTTCCGATTGTCGCCGGCCGTTCCACCCTCCCCCTGAATATGCTGCCGATGATGCTCTCGTGAATGAATTCGTCCCCCGTTTTCAGTCTTCCCTTTGCGGCCCACTGCGCCATGCGGGCCGATGTCCCGGTCCCGCAGGGAGACCGGTCGATTGCTTTCTCGCCGTAAAACACGGCGTTCCTCCCGTCGGCCCCCTGTGCACGCGGCGCGCCCGTCCACATAATATGCGTCAGACCCCGTATCGTGGCGTCCTCCGGGTGGACGAACGTGTGCGCCCCGTTTACGATGCGGCGGATCTGCGGACTGAGGCGGAGTATCTCCGCGGCGCCGAGCTCCTCGATGCCGGCATAGCGTTCCTGAGGGTCGATGATGCCGTAGAAATTCCCCCCGTACGCGACGTCCATCGTGAGCGGGCCGAGACCGGGGACCTCGACCCGTATCCCCTCCCGTTCCAGATACGAGGGGACGTTCACGATTCGTACCGATTTCACATTCCCCCCTTCCATGACATAGGCGGCTTCGACGATCCCGGCCGGGACTTCCAGGCGCAGGGTACCCGGAGTGCGCGGAAGGACGAGTCCGTGCTCGAGCGCCACGGTGACCGTGCCGATGGCTCCGTGCCCGCACATCGGCAGGCAGCCGCTCGTCTCGATGAACAGGAGCGCGGCGTCGTTGCCGGGATCCGACGGGGGATACAGCATGCTCCCCGACATCATGTCATGCCCGCGGGGTTCGAACATGAGTCCGGTCCGGATCCAGTCGAATTCGGCGATGAAGTGCTGTCGCCGCTCGCTCATGCTTCCTCCCTCCAGCCGGGGCGCCCCGCCGACGACGACGCGCACCGGGTTGCCGCAGGTGTGTGCATCGATGCAAAAAAAAGTGTGACGTGCCATTGCGTTCCTCTCCTCAGGCGAGATCGAGGGCTGTTCTGGCGAATTCTTCCAGATAGTCGACGAGGCTGTCGGAGGCTGCGCCGGCCGCTTTCTCATCCCCGGCGGCCACCGCGTGCATCAGGCCGGAGTGGAGCTCCGCGGCACGCCTCAGGTCTCCGTTGTGCCGGTAGAGGTACCAGAACCGGCGGCAGTGCGCATGCAGGGGAACGGAGGCCTGGAGGGCAAACGAGCTCCGCGAAGCGGCTTCGACAACGCGGTCGAAGCCGGTGTCCAAGCGCATAAACTCGGCCATGTCCCCCCGTTCAGCCGCGACGGCCATCGCTCTGGCGGTCTCTTCCAGCGCCGTACGCTGCTCCGGACTCGCACGCCGGGCGGCCTTCGTCGCAACGAGCCGGTCCAGGACGCGTCGCGTCTCAAGCACGGCCAGGTAGTCAACGATGTTGATGTCGCTCACCACGACTCCGCGACGCGGCAGCGTCGTGACAAGCCGCTGCGCCTGGAGGCGCTGCAGGGCTTCGCGCAGCGGGGTCCGCCCGATCCGGACCTTCCGGCTCAGGTCCGCTTCCGAGAAAACCCCTCCCGGCTGAAGCTCGAGCGTCACGATCAATCCTTCGAGTCGCATGTATGCCTCGCCGGCGAGACTCATCCTCCCTGCTGTCCGGGTCACGCCGGCGCGCGTGCGTGATTTTCGCACCGTATCTACAGGCATGGTCCTGCCCTCCAGTTGCGCCTGCCCGCCTCAGGGGGCGGTGTAGCAGGTTTTGACGGTGGTATAGAACTCCACGGCGTACCTCCCCTGTTCCCGCGTGCCGTAGCTTGATCCCTTCTTCCCTCCGAAAGGGACATGGTAGTCCACCCCCGCCGTCGGGAGATTCACCATCACCATCCCCGCCTGGGAGTTCCTCCTGAAATGGCTTGCGTGTTTCAAGGACGTCGTGCAGATCCCCGCGCAGAGCCCGAAGGGGGAATCGTTCGCCACGGCCAGCGCCTCATCGTAGTCCCTGACGCGGAGTATCCCCGCGACGGGCCCGAAAACCTCTTCCCTGTTGAGGCGCATGCTGTTCGTGGTCTCCGTAAACAGGGCCGGCGCGAGGTAGAATCCCTCTTTGGCTCTCCGCAGCCTCTCCCCTCCGAACGCGAGCGTCCCCCCTTCATCCTTCCCGAGCGCGATGTAGCCCAGGTCTTTTTCCAGCTGTGCTCCGTCGACGACAGGCCCGATATCCGTCCCGGCCCCGAGCGCGTCGTCCACGTTCAACGATGCGAGCCTTTCGGTCAC
>PMDK01000115.1 GCA_003154425.1 Ignavibacteriota bacterium | reverse complement strand
CTTTCAGCGCCCAGTACGGCTCGCGTTCATTTCGTCCTGTCGTTATTCTCTGACAAAGTGCGGAATCTGATCCGGTATCGGGATGGAGATCTCCACAAATCCGCGGTACGTTCCATCCTCGAACCAGGGGGATTGGTAGACGAGTTTCCTTACCCCCGCTTTCTCGATCGTGTAGCAGTTGGGGGATCCCGATGCCAGCAGGGCCGCCGCTTTCTCGCGGGCAAGTCCCGGGTGGCAATCGTAGAGGTTCTTGCCGATCAGTTCTGCCCCTCCGTCTTTCGCAAACGTCAAGCAGGAGCGGTCATTCATCTCCAGTATGATCCCCGTTGCGTCACAGACAGTAATGGAGGCAGGAAACTCCTTCACCCACAAGGCTTCTTTCATGGCATCTGGATCTCCGCGCTTGTGCTTCTTTGCAGTCCTTTTGTTACATTCCTATGGCTTCAATATACGGGATTTCCTCCTTTCGAAGGGAACGCGCCATGAAAAATCAGATCCTCATTCTCTTCGCCACGGCACTGATCGCATCGGGTTGCGTCATGGGTACGATGTCGACCGGGACTCAGCAGACGTATTCCCCGTACGGGTCCTCTGATGAGCCGTTTCCTGTCCTCAACGGGTATGGCAACTGGATTGACGTCGCCATGTACGGACGTGTGTGGCAGCCCGCCGTAATGTCTGACTGGAGGCCCTACACAAACGGCCAGTGGGTGTGGAGCGACCGCGGGTGGATGTGGGACTCGGATGAGCCTTTCGGCTGGGTTGTATATCACTACGGCTACTGGACTCAGGTGGAAGCTCTGGGGTGGGTCTGGGTGCCCGGAAACGATTGGTCCCCCGCGCGGGTCAATTGGTACTCGGGGAATGACTATGTCGGGTGGGCGCCGATGGCTCCGCCTCAGGCACCGTATCCCGAGGCATATCAGTCCGGTTACGAAAACTACTGGGTCGTGGTCCCGGTACCGCAATTCACCCGGCTGAACGTGGGTGCATACAGGACCACCCCTCCTCGTCAGCCTCCGCCGGCAGCCACCCGGGGAAAGGCGGCGGAACGTCCGCCTGACATCATCACCATTCAGGGAGCAACCCATCAGTTGATCCCCCCGAGGAAGACCGAGCAGGAGCAGGTCCCGATTGGCCGCCGCACCGTCGCCAGGGTGAAGATGGCTCAGGATGACAGGCCTGCCCCTCCGGCACCCGTGTATGGCTCTCCCACCAATCCCGACGTTTCGCGTCCTCCTTCCACGCCTGTCGTCCTTCCGCCGGGAGGAGCGCGCATAACACCGCGCCCCGTCACTCCCGTCATAGTCCCCCCTCCGCCGGTCCAGGACCGGACTCCTTCTCCGGTCAGGATTGTTCCGGCTCCCGCTCCAGTGAGGGTTGCCCCGGCCCCCGTTCAGGAGAGGGTCGCTCCGGCTCCCGCTCCGGTGAGGGTTGCCCCGGCCCCCGCTCCGGTGAGGGTCGCCCCGGAACCGGTTGTGCCGAATGAAAGGAGAGTGAACGTCCCGGACAAGCCTCCGGAGAAGAGAGAGGTGAAAAAAGAGGAGAAGCAGGAAGGGAAGAAGGACGTGCGATAGGGAGTCTCTCTTTAATCATTCGGGCCTTCCCGGGCGCGTCCCCCCCATCCTATTTCGGATAGCCCACGGTCTGTGCAAGTATAACCTTCTGATCGGTACCGAGTTTCAGTGCTTCTGAGAGCTTCAGCCGGTCCACGGATCCCCGGACCACAACAGCAAGGCCCTGCGAGGCGCAGTACAGGTACACGTTTTCGGCGATAAACCCGACATCGGCTGCGCTGTAAAGCTTTCTGTCCTCATCGTTCGCTTTCGCCATCCTGGCATAGTCCACCACGTAAACCAGATTGATCGGGGCGGCTTTCACGAAATCCTGACTTCCCGTGAAGCGCCGCACATCCCCCGCGATCACCTGCTTGAGGCTGTTGGTCTTCGGATCATAGAGATACGCTCCTTCTGCAAGGACGACGAACACATCTGTCTCCTGCCAGTTCATCGCAGAGGGAGCGGTACGCTTGCCCGACTCCGCCCGATTGATGCCGTCGGCCGCCCAGAGGAGGTTGGAAAGATCCTGGAGGGGGAGAGGCTTAGGATCAAAATCCCTCGATGAGTGTCGGAGCGCGAAGGCCTGCATCAGAGGCTTTCCAATTTCTTTCTGCGGCGGGGGGAGCTGGACCGGTGTCAGATCCTGTGCGCCCGCCGAGCATATGCCCGCGAGAATCAGTATTGCCGCTGCGCGTAACGGATGTCCCATGATGAATCTCCTTGTCCGGTGAAATGATCCAATGCGGAATGCAAAGGCCATTCATCGTACTGACGGAATGGCCTTTCAATGAGCCCGGGGTGCGGGTTCAGTATAGGGAATCGTGATTCAAGAGGCAACCGGAGGCTGCCCCCCGCACTACCGCAACAGAAGAAGTCTTTTCGTTTCGACGAAGTCCCCCGCCTGCCCCGCAGCACTCGTTGCGAGCACCGCGCCCCCCGCGGGATGCGCCCTCAGCCTGTAGAAATAAAGCCCCGAGGCGAGGTTCGTGGCATCGAAGCGCACATCGTGGAACCCCGCCTCCTGCGTTTCGTTCACGAGCGATGCAACCTGCTGGCCGAGCGTGTTGAATACCTCGAGCGAGACAGCCGCCCTCTGCGGGAGAGCGTACCGGATCTCCGTCGCCGGGTTGAAGGGATTCGGGTAGTTCTGCTCCAGAGCAAACACCTGCGGCGTCCCTGATCCCGCTTTGACGGAGAGGAGGACACTCCCGATCGAAAATGATCCCGCGGTGACCGAGACCAGTGTGGTATCGGCCAGGCTCCTGATCGAGACTTTGTATCCGCCGGCCGCCGCGATCGTCCCGGGGACCGTCCAGTGAAATGCCCCTGTGTTCTGCGCGGAGTCGGCGATCGTCAGGACAGGTCCGGTTACGTTCAGAAGCACAAGGCGCGCCATCCCGCCCTGATTCGTCTGCCACCGGATCACGTACGCGGAATCCCTGAGGAGCGTCTCACCCCCGGCCGGATACGTTATCGCGACAAAGGGGGCACGCGTCCTGAATTTCCACGGAGACGACCATGCGCTTATACCGGAGTCTCCGACTGCCTGCGTCCTCCAGTAATAGACGGTGTCATGCAGCGGGTTCGCGAGCACTGAGGAAGGTACGCTCGTCGAATCGTTTACGCTCAGATGGCTGAACACCGAATCAGTCGCGATCTGGACATTGAACCGGGTCGCCCGACCCCGCGGGCTCCACGAGACGTCTACGGGCGCAAGCTCGTTGACGAAGGCCCCGTTGGGGGGAGCGATGAGTGCCGGGCTCGCCGGGGCCGAATTGCCGCTGTTCCACCCGAATACAAACTCGCCGAATTGCGACGTGTTCACGGACAAACTCCGCTTGAGAGGGTCGTACGTCGTCGCCAGCGGCGCGAACGTGCCGTTCCCCTCCGTCCCTCTGGAGTACACGTTGGTCTGGTCAGGAGCGGGGAACAACGAAGTGAATAGACTGTCAAACACTATTCCTGCGCTGAACGAGCTGAACCCCGCCTGGGCAATCACGGCCCGGACTGGCGCGATATTTGGCGCTTTCGGACCGAATGACGGAGACTGCGGGGCGAACGGGTAACGGGTGACGATAACGCGGCTGTACACGGCATCCCCGCTCGAGAGCATGATGGACACGCCGGTCGCCTGCCCGTCTGCGTTAAACTGGTAGTTGACGCCGGGGCGGAGGTCAAGCAGGCTCACGGATGCGGACGGGAGCCCGCTCTTCCACGGATAGCGGAACGCCCGGTAGCTGAACAGTCCTTTGGGCATGGTCATCTCGAATGCCACGCTCTTGTCGGGCCTGACTTCGGTGACGGCGACGTCACCCACGCCGATGTAATTTGCGGTCCCCCACCCGATGAGCGTATTGCCGTTCGGAAGACGCTGCACCGAGCCGGCCGCGGGATCGAAGACGTCCGGGGTGTGGCGGTACTCCCACATGAGCGTCGCGGTCATGCCGGTTTCGTCGAGTGCGTACTCCGCCCCCCTTGAGTAGGGAGGATCGTGCTGGTTCCCGTTGTCAAGCATCGTGATATGTCCGTTGGCTATGCGCCGGACGTGGTGCTGGTACGAAAAGTAGTTCGGAGCGTTCAATGCGTTCTCGCCGATGAACGTGAACTGGTTGTGTCTTCCTCCCCAGCGCCAGATCAGGTCCCCCGTAAGGCGGTCGATCTTCAGCACCTCGGCGGTCTCGCGGCAGGAGACGAGGAGGTTCCCGTCCGTATCGACCTCGATCGAATTGACGTGTACGTAGTCGAACGTGGCCGCAGTCAGGTCGTCGTAGCAATCGGTGATGGGAATGTAGTCCCAGCTCCGCCACTGGAACACGACGTTTTTCCCGGCATCGAGTTCCTGGACGATGGATCCGTACACGACGGCATTGGGATTTCCCCCGGGGACCACCTGGCTCATATCGACGACCTGCGGATCGTACGCCATCAGAAAGGCATGACCGTTGGGGAGCAGGAGGAACTCGTGAAAGTCGGCGGTGTAGCCGTTGCCGCACTGAAACGAATCCACCACCGCGAACGTGCTGTCGAGCACCATCTGGACGGTCTTCGCAATGCCGACCGCGCCCGCAAACCCGGTGACGCTCGCATACGAGAGAAGCCCGTTCGGCTGGACTTTGAAATCGTTGCTGGAAAACGGCGCCGTCCGCCTGTACCCCACCGGGTTCCCGGAGTTGTCCAGCACCATGGCGTAGAACCCGAGTCCCGGCAACACGTCCGTGGTAGTCAGGAAGAGGGAGCCCGGTGCTGGGTTGTCGAGAGTGTCGATCTTCATGACGGGGAAATCGGAAGGGATCGAATCGGGCCGGGTGGCGGGCCGTTTCCCGGTGAATCCCGTTGTCGGGGAGAGCGCGCCGTTCCACTCCTGCGAATGGGAAAAGTCCGGAGGGGGGGATGTCATTGCGGAAATCGTGAACGACCATGAGAAGGGGGGACCCGTCTTTGAGGCCTCGCCGTGGAACCAGCCTGGAAGCCGGACGGTGACAGTCTCTCCGGGCCTGAACGGCGCAACCGGTGCCCAGAGGGCGGTCCTGTCGTCGTCTGAGATGACGCATCTGGAGGTGTGGGGACCGCTCGCCGACCCGGTGATGGAGGCTCCTTCAAGATCGTGCAGGCTCCGGCGTGTAATAGGCTCCTTCCGGCGCACAATAATGTTCGTTGCGCCGGACACCATCCTTGATCCCGGCAGAGGGCTGAGGTACAGGAACTCTCTGGACTTCTCTCCGGCGAACCCTCCCGCCGCGGGGTACGCGACGAGTAACAGCACCACCATGAATGATTTCATGGTCCCCCTTCCGATTGTGATAGGCGCTCTCTGATCAGCGCAGGAGCACGAATTTTTTTGTGGCGGTGAAGTCTCCCGCCTTCAGCCTGTAGAAATACACACCGCTTGCCAGTTTCGTTCCATCGAAACGTTCAGTGAAGCTGCCTGACGGCCTCTCCTCATCCACGAGTGTGGAGACCCGTTCCCCCAGGATATTGAACACCTCGAGCGTCACGCGTGATTGCCGTGGAATGGAGAACTGAATTGTCGTCGCCGGGTTGAACGGGTTGGGGTAATTCTGTGCGAGCATGAACTCCCTCGGCGTCCCCTTCCCCGGAACGGATGTCAACGTCGGCTGCCAGTCGAAACGGAACGCCCTGTAGCTGTAGACCCCGTCATCGAACGTCATCTCGTACACCTTGTTACCGCCGGCGGTCACTTCCGTGACTGTCGGATTCCCCGCCCCCCAGCCTATCAGCGTGTTTCCGTTCTCCATCCGCTGCACAAAGCCCATCGCGAACCCGAGTTCATCCGGTGTGTTGCGGAACTGCCAGATTAGTGTCGCTGTCTTGTTTTGTTCGTCCAGCGCGTATTCCAGTGCGCGCGAGAAGGGGGGGGTGTGGAAATTCCCGTTGTCAAGGAGCGTAATGTTCCCGTTGGCAATACGGCGCACGGCATGCTGGTAGGAGAATCCGATCGGATCGTTGACGAAGTGGAACTGGTTGTTCATCCCCCCGAGCCTCCAGATGATCGCGCCGGTCTCGCGGTTGATTTTAGTAATCTCGTTCAGATGGCGGCTGGAAAGGAGTATGTTCCCGTCGGTGTCCACGTCCAGTGCGTTGCCGTGGACATAATCAATCCAGGTCGCGGTGAAGTCGATGTGCATCGCGTCGGTTATCTGGAAGTGATCCCAGCTCCGCCACTGGAACACGACGTTCTTGTCCCTGTCGAGTTCCTGGATGATGCAGCCGACCACCCCGGCAGAGGAGAACCCGCCGGGGACGATGCGTGACATGTCGACGGTCTCCTCGTCCACCCCCAGCAGGAGTGCGTGCCCGTTTGGCAGGATTCGAAGTTCGTGGGGGTCCGTGTAGTAACCGTTCCCGCACTGGAGCGTGTCAACCACCGTGCAGGTCCGGTCCATCACCTGGAATGTCCCCGAATCTTCGTCGTAATATGTCAGCATGCCGTTCGGCTGGAGTTTAAAATCGTATCCGTTGCCGGGGAGGTTGCGCGCGAATACGGGAGTTCCGTCGTTCTGCAGTATGAGGAGGGCGGGAACCGATGTCGCGCCGTCTGTGAGGGGGGAGAGGAAGAGATATCCGGTCGAGGTGGAATTGGAAAGCGTCACGTCGATGTTCGGAATAACTGTCCCGTCGGCGACAGTCGTGGGTCCGATCGTGCGGGATGTCCGCTGTGCGGTGACTGTTTCGGGGAATTCGCTCGCGCGGAGCTGTTTCCGGAGGGTCATGAGGTCCCGCGTTTCGCCTCCGGTCGTAAATGTGAACTCTCCCGCCGCGGTGAAACCGGTCCACCGCGCGAGGGATGTATCGACGTACACCGTCACTTCTTCTCCCGCGGCGAAAGGAGATTGGGGCTTGCAGACCGCCGTTCGGCCGTCGTCGGAGACCCGGACGGTGTATGCGTGCGCGCCGCTGCGCGCCCCGGTGACACCGCTGATCAGGCTGGCCGCAGCATCAGCAGCAATCAGGCGGTCTGTCCTGATGATGATGTTCGTGCCGGGCCGGATGTACCTGGAATCCGGGAGCGGGGAGAGATATCTGACGAGTAGGCTCTGGCGCCCCCCCGTCTGCGCGAGTGATGGCCAGGAGAGGCAGAAAAGGAGCACCGCGAATCCCGCAAGCAACTTCATTTGTCCCGCACGCATTTCAGCTCCCCCAGAGGATCTCCCACACACATTCCCGCCTCTCCTTCGGGGTGAATGGGAGTCCATCACCGTGCTATCCAGCGTATCTTTTGGTCAAGTTGACAGGATTTTGACGAGAAAAAGGTGAAAAAGGTTTAGTCCCTTCCGGAAATAAATATTGCCGTCAGAAATATGAAGAATTCAATCCTCGGGAATCGTACATTAAGGGGAGTAAGTCACTCTATAGTACCATTTACAGGGAGCGACTCAAATGAAAACCAGCAGTTCCCGGATCTGGTATCTGGTCCCGGTCTGCCTTTCATTGACGGCGGCGGGTTGCGTGACGTCTGAGACGTTTACGCTGAATGAAGTCTCGCTCAGCGGACCGATTGCCAGGACACCCATCAACGTTACGATTGATCCTGTCCCCGGGACAGTCCAGGTAATTCCCGGGTTTGCAGTTGATAACGCCCCGGTCATCAAGGGGTCCATCGACCCGGCTCCCGGCTCCGGCGTTCCGTCCGCAAAGAATTCCGGGGCCTCTTCTCCCAAAGGGAATCTCACGTGGGATGTCCCCCCGGGCGAATACAGCCTTGATATCCAGCTTACGGCGACGCAGCATTTCGGGCTGACTGTGGGAGGGGTGTATGCGATGGCGGGGGGCTATCAATTCACGAATTTCCGGGGCGGGGTGAGTTTCTTCAACGTCGACAATCAGTTTGGTATACGGCTGGATGCGGGGGTCCAGTTCAACGCTGTCCGGTTCCGGTCGCGGGCGACCGTTACAACGGTAGTCGAGCCTGCGTTCAGCAGCCCGCATCAGTACGTGTCATACTTCGACGATACGGGGGTCGAGCAATCGCTCGGGGCGGCGCTCGGCCTCACGATCAACAGCGCCTACAAGGAATCCTTCGTGAACGGGTTCCTCCATCTTGGGGTGGCATGGCAGCCCCTTATCGACTACCATCCGACGAATCCCGACTCCATCGCGGGGGCCGGGGACGGTCGTGCGGCCATCGGCAACCTCAAAAGCACGAGCGCAGTCCTCTCTTTCGGAGGAGGAATTGCGATCGAGCTGGGGAGGGGAAACCGCGCTCTCCTGGGCGTCCGTGGTGCCCAGCTCCTTGATGTCAACTCGCCGTCACCGGGGCCGGTCTGGCAGCCCTTCGTCGAGTTCGTATTCTCGTTCTGACGAAAGGTGGGTCAAAGGCCGGGAAAAGAGTTGAACAATTCACCCTAACATGGTATCTTGATATTCAATCATGGATCGTCCACGCCCCTGAACCCGTCGCTCAGTGCCGCCGGTATCGACGAACAATAACGCCCCCGCAGTCGCAGCTCCGTTGAAGAAACCCGGGGCCGGGATACTGGTCTCCCCCCTTCTCGTTGAATCGTCCCACAAAGAATCCGCACAGGTCCTTGAATCCCTCAAGACGTCGGTCGCCGGCCTGACCCAGGCCGAGGCTGATGCGCGGCTCGAACAGTACGGCCCGAACGAAGTCGCGCAGGAGGTGCATCACGGCTGGCTGTTCCGCATGATCGTCACTCTCCGCAACCCGCTTGTCATCCTGCTATCCGCGCTTGCCACGATTTCGTTCCTCACCGGCGACCTGCGGGCCGGGACCGTGATGTGCATGATGGTGGTGCTTGGCGTCATGCTCCGGTTCGTACAGGAAAGCCGAGCGGACACCGCGGCGGCCAAACTGAAGGCGATGATAAAAGTCACGGCGACCGTTATACGGGACGGCCAGAGGGCCGAGATGCCGCTTGCACACCTCGTTCCGGGTGACATGGTTGCCCTCGCTGCGGGCGATATGATACCGGCCGACATCCGCGTGGTAAGCTCAAAGGACCTGTTCATTATCCAGGGGAGCCTCACGGGCGAATCGTTGCCGGTCGAGAANNCGGGAGAACCTCACCCCGATCGAGCTCTCGAACCTCTGCTACCTTGGCACGAGCGTGGAGAGCGGGTCGGCGACGGGCGTGGTTGTCACCACGGGGAAGGCGACGTACTTTGGCAGCATGGCGAGCACGATCGCCGGCGAACAGGTGGAGACGAGCTTTGACAAGGGGATCAAGCGGTTCACCTGGCTCATGATCCAGTTCATGATGGTGATGGTCCCGCTGGTGTTCCTGATCAACGGGATCACGAAGGGGAACTGGGGAGAGGCGTTTTTCTTCGCCCTCGCGGTGGCGGTCGGCCTCACACCCGAGATGCTCCCCATGATAGTCTCGGTGTGCCTCTCCAAGGGTGCACTCCTGATGTCGCGCAAGAAGGTGATCGTCAAGCGGCTCAACGCGATTCAGAACCTCGGTGCGATGGACATCCTCTGCACCGACAAGACCGGGACACTGACAATGGACCGGGTGATACTCGAGCACCACTGTGACGTCGTCCAGAAGGAAAGCGACGCGGTCCTCGTCGACGCCTACCTGATAAGCCACTTCCAGACGGGGCTGAGGAACGTCCTTGACCGCGCGATACTCGATCACCGCGAGGTGCTGGATCAGGCTACTCTCGCTGCCTACAGGAAGATCGACGAGATCCCGTTCGACTTCAAGAGGCGCCTGATGTCGGTGATCGTGGCAACACCCGAAGGAAACCACCGTCTCCTGACGAAGGGAGCTCCCGAAGAGGTCTTCCCCCGGTGTACCCGGTTCGAGCTCGAGGGGGATCTCCTCCCCATGGACCCCATTCTCATAGAGGATCTGAAAGAGGAATACGAACGCCTGAGCACCAACGGTTTCCGCGTCCTCGCCGTGGCTTACAAGGAGCCGGAGGTGAAGCCGGCGTACTCGAAGGACGATGAGTGCGAACTGGTGTTGATCGGCTACGTCGCATTCCTGGACCCCCCCAAGGACAGCGCTGCGCCCGCGATCGCCGCCCTCCAGAAACACGGTGTTGTCGTGAAGATCCTCACCGGTGACAACGACCTTGTGAGCCGCAAGGTCTGTCACGACGTCGGCATGCCCACGGACAAGGTCGTGCTGGGGACGGGGATTGAAAAACTGACGGATGCCGAGCTGGCGGATGCCGTCGAAAAGGCGACACTGTTCGCACGCCTCTCGCCTGCTCACAAGCAGAGGATCATCCGCATACTCCGGGAGAGAGGTCACGTCGTCGGGTTCATGGGAGACGGGATCAACGATGCGCC
>PMDK01000308.1:903-3067 GCA_003154425.1 Ignavibacteriota bacterium | reverse complement strand
ACACCGCGGAGCAGGCGCAGTTCGTTGACACGTTCTCTCGTGTGGCGATGCCCGCCACGCTCCCCCATGCCTTTTTCATCGAGGGGGGTGCGCTGGCCGTTGAGAACACGCTGAAGGCGGCGTTCGACTGGAAAATACGGAAGAACCGGGCGCAGGGGTACCGGGAGGAACGGGGGAGGCAGATCATTCACTTCCGGCAGGCGTTTCACGGCCGCTCGGGCTACACGCTCTCGCTCACGAACACCGACCCGGTCAAGACCGACCTGTTTCCGAAGTTCACCTGGCCCCGCGTCCTCAACCCGGCCGTCCGCTATCCGCTGAACGACGAAAACCTGGCCCGCGTGATCGCCGACGAGGAGACGAGCCTCGGTCAGATCAGGCAGGCGTTCCAGGAAAACAAGGACGATATCGCAGCGATCATCATCGAGGCGATCCAGGGGGAGGGAGGGGACAACCACTTCAGGGGCGAGTTCTTCAGGGCGCTGCGCGAACTTGCCGATGAAAACGATGCGATGCTCATCATCGACGAGGTGCAGACGGGGCTGGGGATGACGGGGAAGATGTGGGCGCACCAGCACTTCGTCGAGCCCGACATGATCGCGTTCGGAAAGAAGATGCAGGTGTGCGGGTTCCTCTGCGGACGGAGGATCGAGGAAATCCCCGACAACGTGTTCCGGGTTTCGGGCCGTCTGAACTCGACGTGGGGGGGAAACCTGGTGGACATGGTCCGGGCGCAGAAGTTCCTCGAAGTCATAGAAGAGGAGAACCTCGTCGAGAATGCGCGCCGGCAGGGGGAACACCTCCTCGCGGCGCTGCACCGTCTTGCCGGAGAGTTTCCCGCCGTCTCCAATGTCCGGGGACTGGGTCTCTTCGCGGCATTCGACATGCCGGATTCCGACACGAGAACGAAAATCCGGAATGCGTGCATGAAGAAGGGGCTTATCATCCTCCCCTGCGGCGAGCGTTCGATCAGGTTCCGTCCGCCGCTCAACGTGCGTGCGGACGAGATCGACGCAGGCGTCGCGATTATCGCAGAGGCGCTGAGGGAGCTCTGAACATTTACCTGAGCATCATCATCTTCCTGATGAGCACGCCTTCGGTCCCGGCGTTCCCCTTCGCCTCCATCCGGCAGAGATAGACGCCGCTTGCGACTTTCGTCCCCCCGTCGTCCGTGCCGTCCCAGGCGGCACGGAAGGGGGCGCCGCCGGACGCGGGGAATGTCCCGTCGACGAGTGTCTTCACATGCCTCCCGAGGATATCGAACACGTCGAGTTTCACCTCCGCAGGTGCGGGGAGGTTGAAGCTGATCGTTGTGCCGGGGTTGAACGGGTTGGGATAGTTCTGATAGAGCTCCAGAACCTGTGGGACGGAGGAAAGAGGTCCCCCTCCGAGGTAGCTGATCGCCGCCTGCGCGTCGATGATCCCCCAGCCGTAGAGGTTGTCCGGCCGTACCGCCTGGTTCGCGGCCTGGTGCGCCGTCTTCTTTATCGCGTCGATGATCTGCATCGCCGTGGCTTCCGGGTGCGCCTTGAGCGCGAGTGCCGCCACCCCTGCTGTGAGCGGACAGGAGAACGATGTCCCCTGTATCGACCCCTCCGTGTACCCCGTGGGGTCGTAGGCATCGGCGCACTGGATGCTCGTTCCCACGGCCATCACGTCCGGCTTTATGCGTCCGTCCGCGGTGGGCCCGTATGAGCTGAAGCCTGCCCGTACGCCGTACGGCGTGACGGCACCTGCGGTGAGTATGCTGTCTGCGTCTGCGGGTGCGGTCAGTGTGTTCGGCATTCCGCTCCGGAGCTGGGCGTCGTTCCCCGCGGAATTCACCACGATCACCCCTTTGCGCGCGGCCATGACCGCCGCACGCGTGATCACGGCGGTCCTCCCGTTCATGTCCTGCCATGTAAGGCCGGCGTAGGGGCTGTCGAACGTGAGATACCCGAGAGATGTGCTTGTTACCTGGACCCCCAGACTCTCTGCCCACTCGATCGNNTCTCGCTGCTGTCGTTCTCGGTCCTTGCCAGTATGAACGACGCGCCGTATGCCGGACCGATGACCTGTCCCGGCTTGTACCCTGCAAGCGTCGAGAGCGTGTTCACGCCGTGTCCGCCGAACGGGCCGTCGGGGTTGTTCGGGACGACACTCACCTTGTGGTCCACGAAATCGT
>PMDK01000308.1:0-888 GCA_003154425.1 Ignavibacteriota bacterium | reverse complement strand
CCAGGCTGACCTGAGCGAGCGACGATCCGTAGTCGAGCGCGCCGGTCCCGTCCGGTTTGCGTGCAGACGGGATTGAGGGGGAAGCGGCGCCGGTTTCCGTCTCCCGCACGCGCCTGTACCTCTGTACGATCTCAATTTCCCTGACGAACGGGAGAGCTTCCAGGCGGGAGATCTGTGCGGGGGTTGCTTCGACGCTGACCCCGTTGAGCCACTTCGAGGTCTGGCGGATCTGCGTGACGATGGGAGCGACCCGCGCGATGTATTCCGCGCGCACCGGGAGGTCCGTTTCGTCCACAAGCCGGTCTGCGGGGAGGACCCGGGCCCTCCGCTGGAGCGCGAGGGCCGACACCAGATCAGTCGGGACGGCGGTCCCGGCCGCCGCCTTGTCCGTAAAGAACACCCACACGGCGATCTTCAGGTCGGGCCCGGCCGACCGGAGCACGTTTTCCAGCCTGCCGGTGGTCCTGTCTCCCCCGGATCCCCGGGCGAAGCAGAGAGCGAGCATGAATGAAGCGGCCGTCAGAATCTTCATGGCATTCCCGGTATTGGGCCCGACTCCCCGCGTACCCGGGGAGGGGAAACTCCTCACAGTATAAGAAACGAGGCTCCCCGAGTCAACAACGCGCGGCGGCACCGGAGGGTTTCCCTCTGTTGAATCCCACATGCAAATTGTTTAGTTTTCCGGCATGGAGACCTCCGGCCCGCAATCCGACCTGTCGCTGAACACCACAGTTGTCCGGACTCTTCTCGAAAAGTTTCTTCTTGATGAAACCCGGAACGCAGGGTTTTCCAGAGGGGTCATCGGACTTTCCGGAGGGGTCGATTCCGCCGTCACTGCGTACCTGGCGGTCGGCGCCCTCGGGAGGGAAAACGTCAGGGCGGTCCTGA
>PMDK01000159.1 GCA_003154425.1 Ignavibacteriota bacterium | reverse complement strand
AGGCGCAGGCGTACCGGCAGGTCTCTCTGCTGCTCCGGCGCCCGCCGGGGAGGGAAGCCTATCCCGGAGATATATTCTACCTCCACTCGCGGCTTTTGGAGCGGGCCTCCAAGCTCAGCGANNATCTCGATCACCGACGGACAGATATATCTCGAGCCCGGAATGTTCAACTCGGGGATCCGCCCGGCGATCAACGTCGGTATCTCGGTCTCCCGCGTCGGAGGAAACGCGCAGATCAAGGCGATGAAAAAAGTGGCGGGGAGTCTGCGCATAGATCTTGCACAGTACCGGGAACTGGAGGCATTTGCGAAATTCGGATCAGACCTGGACAAGTCCACGCTCGCCCAGCTCCGCCGGGGCTCGCGGCTTGTCGAGCTCCTGAAACAGGGACAGTTCGTCCCGATGCCGGTCGAAAAACAGGTCGTCAGCCTCTTTGCCGGCACGAACGGTTTTGTGGATGAGATCCCCCTGGAGCATGTTGCCCGCTACGAACGGGAGCTGCTCGAGCTCATGGACCTGAAGTACGCGGACCTCCTCGGGGCGATCGCACAGACGAAGGACCTGGGAGCGGACATCACGGAGCGCCTGAAAGGTGTCCTGCAACCGTTCACGGATTCGTTCAAGGCTGCGATCAAGGCTTGATATGCCGACACTGCGCGAAGTCCGGAGCCGCATCAGCGGCGTTCAGAAGACCCGGAAGATCACACGGGCGATGAAGATGGTCGCTGCGTCGAAACTCCGGAGGGCCCAAAGCCGGATCATCGCTGCGCGTCCCTACGCGCGCAAGATGAAGGAACTGCTCGGGGATCTTGCGCAGATGGAGGAAATTCAGACCGCCGACCTGATTGCACAGCGCGAGGTGAGGAACCTCGCTCTTGTTGTCGTCACATCCGACCGCGGCTTCTGCGGGGCGTTCAACGCGAACCTGATCAGAGCCGTCCAGGCTCACATCGATGCCCAACCCGCCGGCGTCAGTGTCAGGCTGATATGCGTCGGAAAGAAGGGGGTGGATTACTTCGGAAAGCGGGGATACAGCCTGATAGGCCGGCATGTGGGGGTGTACGGCAACCTGGTCTACTCATGGGCACAGTCCCTTGCCGGAGAGATCATTGCGGGGTACCGGAAGGGCGAATTCGACCGGGTCGACATCATCTACAACGAATTCAAGTCCATCGCCCAGCAGCGCATAGTCGTCGAGCAGTTCATCCCGGTCCCGCCCCTCCCCCCGGAGTCGGTTGTGCGGAAGAAACCAGCGAACTTCATCTATGAGCCGGACCGAATCGGGATCCTCCTCTCGATGCTCCCCCGGCACCTCAATTTCCAGATCTGGCGTGTCCTGCTGGAATCGAGCACCGCGGAAGAAGGCGCACGTATGGCGGCGATGGAAAACGCCACGGAGAACGCCGGGGAGATGATTGCCACCCTTCAGCTTCAGTACAACAAGGCCCGCCAGGGCGCCATCACCAAAGAGCTCCTGGAGGTCGTTTCCGGGGCCGAAGCCCTCAGAAGCGCCGGATAGGCGCGCGCCACATTTGCCGTTTACATCCGTCGGAAGCTGCTTCCGGCGGCCGTTTTTCCAGGCAAATTCAGCCGTCCCGGAATCTTGCATCACAGGCGGGCATTCCGTACCTTTAAAATCCGCTGCGGATTTCACTGTGTCTGTAAGCCTTGCCAATGGATGGAGTTAGCGATGTTCGATGAGCTGAGCCGGAAGCTTGAAGGTGTGCTGAAGAAGCTGCGAGGGCAGGGAAAGATCACCGAAGCGAACATTGCGGAAACACTTCGGGAAATCCGCCGTGTTCTGCTTGATGCGGACGTCAACTTCAAAGTTGCACGGCAGTTCATTGAAGATGTCCGGAAAAAGGCGCTGGGGCAGGATGTGCTGCAGAGCATCACCCCCGGCCAGCTCATCGTCAGAGTCATTCACGAAGAGCTGGTCACGCTTCTGGGCACATCTTCGAGTGCGATCGCACAGTCGCCAACGCCGCCGACGGTCGTTCTGGTTGCGGGTTTGCAGGGGTCGGGCAAGACGACATTTTGTGCAAAGCTGGCGCGGTACCTGAAAGAGCAGGGGCGTTACCCGCTCCTGGCGGCCGCGGACATCTATCGTCCGGCCGCGGTGGATCAGCTCTTGACCCTCGGGACGCAGATAGGACTTCCGGTGTACCATGCTTCGGGGGCGACCCCCGTGGCGATCGCCAGAGGGGCGGTCGAACATGCGCGCAAAAACGCCCGGGATGTGGTCATCATCGACACGGCCGGACGCCTGCACGTCGACGAAGAGATGATGAAGGAGGTCGAGGCGATAAAGGCGGCAGTCGCGCCTGACGAGATCCTCTTTGTCGTCGATGCGATGACCGGACAGGATGCGGTCAACACCGCCCGGGCGTTCAACGAACGACTCAATTTCGACGGCGCAGTCCTGACGAAAATGGACGGCGACGCGCGCGGCGGAGCGGCGATTTCTCTGCGCGCCACGGTGGGCAAGCCGATCAAGTTCATATCGACCGGCGAAAAGCTCGACGCGCTGGAGAAGTTCCATCCCGACCGGCTCGCCTCCCGCATACTCGGGATGGGGGACGTCGTCACACTTGTGGAGAAGGCGCAGCAGCAGTTCGACAAGGAGAAGGCGGTCAAGCTCGAGGCCAGACTGCGCAAGTCGCTGTTCACACTCGAAGATTTCCTCGAGCAGCTCCAGGAGGTGAAGAAGATGGGACCGCTCAGCCAGGTGCTGGGCATGCTCCCCGGCATGAACCGGCTTCCCGCGGGGGCGAACGTCGACGACTCCGCACTCATGAGAATCGAAGCCATCATCCGGTCGATGACGCACGAGGAGCGACGGAAGCCCGCAATCATCAACGGCAGCCGCCGGAAACGGATTGCCACCGGAAGCGGCACAAGCGTGCAGGATGTCAACCGGCTCATGAAACAGTATGATCAGATGCAGAGGATGATGAAGACGCTGGGGAAGGGAGGGGGAAGGGCCCTCAGGGGGATGGGACTCCCCGCAGGACTGTAATCGCGAACTCTACACACACATGACGACAGAAGGAGAGCATCAGTGGCAGTACGTCTAAGGTTGCGCCGGATCGGGAAGAAAAAAATGCCGATGTACCAGATCGTGGCTGCGGATTCCCGGGCGGCACGGAACGGCAAGTTCCTCGAAGTCATCGGTCGGTACGAACCGCGTCAGGATCCCATGATCATAGCGACGAACGAGACGCGCGTGTTTCACTGGCTCAAAAACGGCGCGCTACCGACCGATACCGTACGGAGCCTCTTCCAGAGGAACGGCCTCTGGGTCAAATGGACGCTGACGAAGCAGGGGGCCGATCCGGCGAAGATCGCCTCCGAACTGGAGAAGTTCCAGCTGGCGCAGGCCGAGAAGAGGCGTCACGATGAAGAACGGCGCGCCCGCCGGCATGCTGCCCGCAAGAAAGTGAAGAAGGGGGAGGGGGCGGCCGTAGCGGCTCCCGCACCGGCGCCAGCAGCGGCACCTGCACCGGCGCCAGCAACGGCTCCCGCTCCCGCGCCAGCAGCGGCGCCTGTAGCGGCTCCCGCTCCCGCGCCAGCGGCGGCGCCAGCAGCGGCTCCCGCTCCTTCCGGGGACGCTCCCGCGGGAACGTAGGGGGAAATCAGTACCTGTTCTTTTCAGATCACAGGCCTGCCATTCGAGAGGAAGAGCTGAACAACGCCCCGGAATCGTCATCTGATGGGGCCGGGGCAATCGTTCGCGGAGGAGGTGCGGAATGAAGGAGTATCTCGAATTCATCGCCAGGCGTCTCGTGGATCACCCTGAACAGGTGGTCCTCGATGACCAGGTGCGTGAGGACAAGATCATATTCACGCTCCATGTTGCCGAACAGGATGTCGGCAAGGTGATCGGGAGGAAGGGCAGGACCGCCCAGGCCATGCGCATCCTCCTCGCCGCTGTGGCGGCGCGGGAGGGGAAACGAGTCATACTGGAAATCGCTGAGTGAGCACTCCCCCTGACCAGCTGTACGCGGTCGGTACCATTGTCAAGGCGATCGGCATAGCGGGCGACGTGATCGTCCAGCCGATGACAGACTTCCCTGAGCGATTCCGGAAGCTCCGTACCCTCTGGATGGGAGCGGACAGCGGTTCGGTATCCCGGGCCGCAGTCGAGAAGGCCGTCGTCTCCACGCGCGGCATCCGGCTGAAGCTCAAAGGGATTGACGACCGCAACGCGGCGGAGCGCATGAGGGGGAAAATCCTCTTTGTCGATGAAGCGCACAGGGCGAGGCTTCAGGAAGGACAGTACTTCGTGCACGACGTCCTCGGGCTTGCGGTCCGGGATGAAGGTGGTGCTGAGTTCGGCACGGTCGCAGAGGTCCTCCGGTACCCGGCCAGCGATGTCTACGTCGTGCGGGGAGACAGGGGGGAGATACTCATTCCTGCGGTGAAGGAGTTCGTCCGCTCGGTGGATCTCGGCGCGCGGACAATGACCGTCCGGCTGATCGAGGGGATGACTGAGTGATATGAAGGAGTGGCGATGAGGATCGATCTTGTGACGGGATTCCCCGCTCTCGTGGCGGGTCCGCTCGACGAAAGCATGCTCGGAAGGGCGCGGGAGAAGGGGATCGTCGAAGTCGTCGTGCACGATCTCCGCGATTATGCGTCGGACCGGCACCGGACGATCGATGATGCACCGTACGGCGGCGGTGCGGGGATGATACTGAAGGCGGAACCGGTCTTTGCACTCATCGAGTCCCTCATGAAAGAGCGCCGTTACGATGAGATCATCTATCTCAGCGCCGACGGCGAGCGGTTCACGCAGCAGTCCGCCAACGCACTCTCGATGAAGGAATCCCTCATCCTCCTGTGCGGGCACTACAAGGGGATCGACGAGCGGATTCGGCTGAGCCTGGTCACGAGGGAAATCTCCATCGGAGACTATGTCCTCACCGGGGGGGAGCTCCCTGCGCTCGTGCTTGTCGACGCCGTCGTGCGGCTGATCCCGGGAGTGCTGCATGACGGCGAATCGATGCTCACGGATTCGTTTCAGGACGGACTTCTCGACGCGCCCTCGTTCACGCGGCCGCCGGAATTCAGGGGGATGCGTGTCCCCGAGGTGCTGCTCTCCGGCAACCACGAAGAAATCGCAGCATGGCGCATGGCGCAGCGCCGCAGCCGGACCCAGGAGCGTCGGACAGATTTGATGGAACAATCATAAACGTCAGTGCACGGGAGAGAGCCATGGAGAAACTGAAGCTGGTCGAGGCAACCCAGATGAAGAGCGGCATACCGCCGTTCTCGCCGGGAGACACCGTCAACGTTCACGTGCGGGTCGTCGAGGGGGACAAAGAGCGCATACAGCAATTCCAGGGGGTCGTCCTGGGGCGCCACGGTTCCGGGATGAACGCCACGTTCACCGTCCGCAAGGTGTCCGACGGTGTCGGGGTCGAGCGCATCTTCCCGCTGCATTCCCCGAGGATCGCGAAGATCGAGAAAGTGAAAGACGGTGCGGTCAGACGGGCGAAACTGTATTACCTGCGCGACCTTGCGAGCAAGGCGATACGTCAGAAAACCAACGCGTGACGGGATTCTCCCCGTCACAGACGCTGCACGCCGCTCTTTCGTCCCTTTTCCGCCCCCTCTTCCCTCGAAGAAGAGGATTTGGTATATTCCCCCCATGAATTCCCGTACGCTGATCGGCATACCGGCCGACATCTCCTGCCGCCCCTTCAGGGATGCCCTCCGCTCGGCCGGAGGCTTCGAGATTGTCCTCGATGCCCCCGCGTCTCTTGCCAGGCGCCTCGAACACCGGGAACTGAACGGTGCGCTTCTCTCGCCGATCGACTTTGCCAGAAACGCCTCGGAGTATCTCATCGTCCCCGGCTCGGCGGTTTCCTCCCAGTCGGGGAACGAATCCATCGTTATACACTTCCGCGAGGGGGTGAAAGCCGTCAGAACGCTTGCAGTCCAGCCCGTTTCCGCCTCCGATATCATACTCGCCAAAATACTCCTTGCCGAGCGGTTTGACATTGAACCCCGGATCATGCCACTGACAGGGAGCCTTGACGCCATGCTTGCGCGGGCGGACGCGGCACTCCTTGCAGGGGATGCGGCCCTGGGGAGCGCGCTGGAACGTCCGGAAGCCCTCGACCTGGTTGAGGAATGGATCGCCGCAACCGATCTTCCCTACGTCCACGGGTTCTGGTGCGCACGGGAGAAAATGCTCACTGACGATGAGCGGACCGTCCTCGGCGGGCTCGGGAGCCGTGTGGCCGACCCTGCCCCGGAGTCGGGGGGACCCTCACCGCTCGATCTCTTCTCGTATGATTTTCCCGAAAACGTGCAGGAAGGGATCCGGGAATTCCTCCGATACGCGTACTACCACGGCATACTCCCGGATGTGCCCGACCTTCGCTTCTTCGGATCTGAGGACGAGGAAGAACCCGGTCTCCCTCCCCTCTTGAGCCCCAATTGAAAAAAATCCGAACTATGGGTAGATTATATACATGCTGAAGACCCTCAGTATAAAGAACTACGCCCTTATCGAAGAACTCACCGTCGAGTTCTCGAACGGCCTGGTCATCATCACGGGGGAAACCGGGTCCGGGAAGTCGATAATCATCGACGCCCTCGGCCTCATACTCGGCGCCCGAAGCAGTGCAGATGTCGTCCGGAAGGGGTCGGACCGGGCGGTGGTTGAGGGGACGTTCCACATCGCCGGGAACAAAAAGCTGCAGCAGATACTCGGGGACAACGGCATCAGCGCCGCCGACGAGCTCATTGTACGCCGCGAAGTCTCTTCCAAAGGTCAGAGCCGGTGCTTCATCGCCGACAGCCCCGCGACACTGGCGCTTCAGAAACAGGTGGGAGACCTGCTCGTGGATCTCCACGGCCAGCACGAGCATCAGTCCCTTCTCCGGCTCGATACGCACATCGCCATGCTGGACGACTTCGGGGGGCTGGACGGGATCGTCGCCGAGTTCCAGGGAGCGCGGAAGAAGCTCAGGGAGATTGGCGAAGAGCTGGACGACCTGCGCCGGAGGGAACGGCAGCTCGCGGAGAAGAGGGAATTCTACGAATTCCAGATCGCGGAGATCGACGCGGTCGGGCCGCGGGCCGGGGAGGAAGAAGAACTCGAGAGGGAGCTGAAGATCCTGGAGAACGCCGAAAAGCTTTTCGCGATCACAGGCAACCTCTACGGCATGCTCTATGACGGGGAGCAGTCCGTGCACGACCAGCTTGTCATCGTCCGGAACCAGCTCCAGGACCTCTCCGGGATTGACAATCAGTTTACTGACGCCGCAAAGGAATGCGCCTCCGCCGGGGCCGTGGTGAGCGAGCTTGCGAAGTTCATACAGGGATACAACGCGCGCGTCGAATTCAACCCGGAACGTCTCGACAACCTCCGGGACCGCCTCGGGAAGCTGGCGCTCCTGAAAAGAAAATATGGGGGCTCCGTCGAGCAAACTCTTGTCCACAGAGAGAAGATCGGCCAGGAAGTGCTTCTTGCGGAGAATTTCAACGAAGTGATCGACCGCCTCACGCGCGAGCTGGAAGAAGCGCGCGCGGCGTGCAATGCAATCGCAGGGCGTCTGTCCGCGAAGCGGCACGACATCGCAAAGAAAGTGGACGGGGCGGTCGTGGAGGAACTCGGGAAACTCGGGGTCCGTCACGCAAGGTTCACTACGCGGATCACCCAGGCGGAGCTTGCCCCGGGAGGGGGGGAGGGACCCGATTTTGTCAGCGCGGGACAAAAAAGGGTCCGTCTCAACCAGCGGGGATACGACGACGTCGAGTTCTTCATCTCAACGAACCTGGGGGAAGTGGACATGCCCCTTGTCAGGGTGGCTTCCGGGGGGGAAGTCTCCCGCATCATGCTGGCGCTCAAGAGCATACTTGCTAAGTCGGACAGGCTCCCGGTTCTGATATTCGATGAAATCGACGTTGGCGTCAGCGGGCGCGTGGCACAGGCGGTCGGCAGGAGCCTGAAGAACCTCTCGAGTTTCCATCAGGTCATTGCCATCACGCACCTTCCCCAGATCGCGGGGCTTGCAGACACGCACTTCGCAGTCGAAAAAAGGGAGCACGGGACCAGGACCACCACCGGGATGCGGCGCCTCTCGCTCGACGAGCAGGTGCACGAAGTGGCACGTCTCCTGAGCGGCGCCCAGGTGACGGACGCCGGACTGGTCGGCGCACGGGAGCTCATGGGCCTCACGCGCCCCTCCTGACAGTCCCGCCGCTTTTGGGCGGGAGTAAGTACCTGATCCTTAACGCACACATACCGGCACTATGGCACTCCAGGTCTACAACACGCTCCACCGCCGCAAGGAACTCTTCACCCCGCAGCACGAAGGCTTCGTCGGCATGTACGTCTGCGGTCCCACGGTTTACAGCCACTCGCACCTCGGCCATGCGAAGAGCTATGTGTCGTTCGACGTCATCGTCCGGTATCTGCGGAGCCTGGGCTACCGGGTGCTTTACGTGCAGAACATCACGGATGTCGGGCACCTGACAGACGACGCCGACCAGGGGGAAGACAAGCTCGCCAGGCAGGCCGGCATCGAGAGGATCCACCCGATGCAGCTCGCCGAAACATACACCCGGAGCTACTTCGAGGACATGGACGCCATGAACGTCCTGCGCGCCGATATCGTCCCCCGGGCCTCCGGCCACATCACCGAGCAGATCGCCATCGTGCAGGCGCTCATCGGGAAAGGGATGGCGTACGAGCGGAACGGGTCCGTCTATTTTGACGTCGGCACATTCCCCGCCTACGGAAAGCTCTCCGGCCGCACGGTGGAAGACCTCAACGCGGGTGCCCGCGTGGAAATCAACGAAGAGAAGAAGCATCCGGCCGACTTCGCCCTCTGGAAGAAGGCCGAAGCGGGTCATATCATGCGCTGGCCGAGCCCGTGGGGCGAGGGATTCCCCGGCTGGCACATCGAGTGTTCCGCGATGTCGATGAAGTACCTCGGCGAGGGGTTCGACATACACGGCGGGGGACTGGAGAACCAGTTTCCCCATCATGAATGCGAGATCGCGCAGAGCGAGGGGGCGACGGGGAAGCCGTTCGTCCGGTACTGGCTCCACAACAACATGGTGACGGTGAACGGGAAGAAAATGGGGAAGTCGCTCGGGAATTTCATAACCCTGAAGGACGCCTTCGCGAGATGGGGCCCGCAGGTCGTGCGCTTCTTTGTCCTCCAGAGCCACTACCGGAGCACGCTGGATTTCAGCGATGCGGCGGTCGAGGGAGCAGGTGCGGGGTACGAGAAGCTCGCCAACACGCTCCGGAATTTGCGGGAGAAGATCGCGGCGGCGGCCGCCGGAGGGGAAGGCCCGGGCATCGATCTCGACAGGCGCACGGCGGAATTCCGGGGGGCGATGGATGACGATTTCAACACCCCGCAGGCGATTGCGGTGCTGTTCGATGTCGCCCGTGAGCTGAACCAGGCCTTCGCGTCGGAGAAGAACTACAGCCGGTCTTCGCTTGAAGCGATTGACGGCTGGTATGCCCTGCACGCCGGTTCGATGCTCGGGATCACGTTGGAGAACGCCGGGGCAGGCGAAAGCCCGGGGACGTTCATCGGCTCACTTGTTGCACTCCTGATCGCGGTCCGGAGCGACGTCCGGGCGCAAAAACTCTGGGCCCTCTCTGACAGGATCCGCGACGGGCTCGCACGGATCGGGATCGGACTGGAAGACAAGAAGACGGGGACAACCTGGAAAAGAGTTTCCTGATCATTGCCGACGGCCTCCTGCTCTCGTGCGACCCGGGGAACAGGTGCGGCCGGTACAGTCTGCTCATACGGGACGGGCGGATCGTGGACATCAATCCCTCCGCGCACACTCTGACCTCCCTCTATCCCGGCGCGATGGTCGTCGATGCGAGCGAACGCATCGTCCTCCCCGGTTTTATCAATGCGCACTTTCACGGGGAGAGCGTGCTCCTCAGGTACCTCACGGGCAGGGTCGCCTACAGCTCATGGGATGCGCTCCCGGGGTTGCGCGGGGCGTTCGCGCGCCTGCTCGATCCCTCCTCCGCCTCTGACATCGCGACGCTGTACAGGACCGCCGGATTCCTTCATCTCAGGAGCGGGACGACGGCCGTCGCCGACTATCCCGCCGCGTACGCACCTGCGGTTCTCCATGGTGCGATCGAAAACATCACCCGGGCAGGCGCCCGTTCCGTCTTCGCCCTCCAGACATGGGAGCAGGTCGAGTCGTTCCGTTCTTCTCCCCCCGCGCTGAGGCAGTTTTCCATCTCGCTCGGGCCGGAGGCGAGTCATACGGTGTACAGCTTCGACAAGTTTGTCCGCGTCTCGGCCGAGACACAGTTTCCGCTCGCATGCCATCTCGGCGAAGTGCGCGCGGATGTCGAAGCCCTGCGGAGCCGGTTCAAGAAAAGTCCCCTCCGCATCCTGAAGGATGCGGGTGCGCTGGTTCGCGCCACACACCTCATTCACTGCAACCACATTCCGGAAGCGGATCTTGATCTCATCCGGGCCGGCGGCAATCCCGTCACGCTCTGTGTCCGCTCGGCGCTGGCCAAGCAAACGGGGTATCCTCTCCTTCGCTCACTTGCCTCACATGACGTCACGATCTGTCTTGGGACCGATTGGGGAGAAACCGATCTCCTGGGAGAGATCAGGGTACTCCGGGATCTGCGCCAGTACTACCCCGGCCTCGCGCCGTACACGCCTCTCGAGCTCATCCGCATGGCGACGATCAATGGAGCACACGCGCTCGGAATCGCCTCTCATACCGGGTCCCTTGAAGTGGGGAAACATGCCGATCTGGTGATGATCCCGTTCAATGACGTCCGGCTCCCCGCACTCCGCGCGCACCCGGGGGCGGAGGAAATTGCGGGAATCATCACGGACTACTGCGACACCGGGATGATATCGGACGTCATGGCGCAGGGAGCGTTCCGGATACGGAAAGGCGTGGCGGCGCGTGTCGATGAGAATGAAATACTCCGCGACTTCCGGCGGCTCCAGGAGGCATTCCTCCCCTCCCCGGGAGAGGAACATGCCGCACTCCGCCCGGGGGGAATCCCACTCGTTCCATCGGACCGGAAAGAAAAAACTCCCTTGTCCGGAGAAGGTGAAGCGGCGGACGACGTCTCCCTCAAAGACAAGGCGAACCTGCGCCCCCCCGGCCCGCCCCCTGAAGAATCCCTGCAGAAGTTTCCCGTCGTCACGAAAACGATAAGGAGAGTCTTCGGTGAGGATGATATCTGAGCCGGCGATGATGACGAAGGGGGCAGTGCGGGTGATTCCCGTCATTCTCATCCTCTGCGCGCTCGCCCCCGAATCGCACGCCCAGGGTTCCGCCGGGTCGGCCGGGAAGCTCGAGCCAAGAGCCCTCGTCGATTTTCCCACCGCGGGAATGATTCCCAGGGGAAGCATTGCGCTGGACGTCGACTTCTACAGGGACGGCGGTGTTGATCTCGCATGCGGGGTGGGGATATTCGACAGGCTGAGTGCGGGGCTCTCCTACGGCGGGTCAGGGCTGATCGGTGCGGGCTCCCCCGTGATGAACGCGACCCCCGGGTTCAGCGTCAAGCTGCGCCTGCTTGAGGAGAGCGTCTATGTCCCCGCGCTTGCGCTCGGTTTTGATTCGCAGGGACATGATGGTTACAACAGGAGCCTGGACCGTTACACAATCAAATCCCCGGGACTGTATGCCGTGTTCAGCAAGAACTACGCTGTCCTGGGATTCTTCAGCCTGCACGGGGGGACGAACTACTCATTTGAACGTTCGGATGGGAACCGGAACATCAACCTGTTTGCGGGGATCGAAAAAACCCTCGGACCGTTCCTTTCCTTCATGCTCGAGTACAATCTCGGGACGAACGATACGGGGGGTAACACGCTTGGGAAGGGGAAAGGGTATCTCAACACGGCTCTCCGATGCTCACTCGGCGGAGGACTGACGCTGGGGATAAACCTCAAAGACCTTGCCCATAACGGCGGAAACGTGACTGTCGCCAGCAGGACCGTCCACATAGAATACGTGAGATCCCTCTAATTCTGCACCTTCCGAACTCGCGAATCCGCCCCCTGGGGTGTTCTTATTCCAGGTGTTCTTATTATTGAACGGCTCTGGCGTATCTGTCCAGTAATATGCACATATTACCCTGGCCGGGGGGGCAAGAAGGGCCGGATTCAGGCAGATCCATTGGCACCAATGTTGTAACCTGTTGAAATGCATGAACCCCGGGTTCATATTTTCATCACGAGGCGACGACAATGAAACACGGATTGCGGTTTCTCCTTTGCGGCTTCTCCGCTGCGATTCCACTCATCCTCTTTTCCGGCTGTTACACACAGGTGGGGACGGCCAGGGGAGACGTGGAGGAAGGATACGATAACCAGACTGCGGCGAACGACCAGAGTGTATCTAACGACCAGAGTGTATCGAACGACCAGAGTTCTGGCGACAGCACACAGCCCGGCGACTATGATTCCGCCCGGCGGGAGTTCTACAGGGACTCGTACTACCCGTCCGACTATCCTGCGTACAGCGTCGGTATCGGGTACGGGTGGCACACACCCTGGTACGGCTATCCCTGGTACTTCTACGATGCGTACCCCTACTACGGCGGGTTTTATCCATTCGCGATCGGGTTCCCCTACTACTCCGGATACTACAATCGCGGCGGAGGGTTCGCGTACCATGGGAGGGGATACGCCACGCGGAGATACGGTATGGTCCGTATGCCAAGCGGATCCCGGGGCGGCTATGTCACGCCGACAGGGGGAAACACGGTTTCGCCGCTGTCGAGGGGGCGTGCAGGGGCGACGAGAGGCTCCGTTTGGAACGGAAGAGCATCTGCACGCGGCGCGGTTGTCTCCGGCACAGCGACATCGCGGGGACGCGCGGGAACAGGAGTTTCACCGCGGAGTCAGTCGGGGATGCGCGGACCTTCATCGCGCTCTGCCCCCCAGGGGAGCAGATCCGGCGGGAGGGGTTATTCCACTCCGTCAGGCCACTCTGCACCATCCGGTGGCGGTGGCAGCAGGGGTGGGAGTAGGGGTGGAGGCGGAGGCTCGAGGAGCGGAGGCGGGAGCGGTGGTGGCGGTTCGAGAGGTGGCGGCGGAAGGCGCTAGATGAGGAACCCAGACAATAATGGGATGACCAAAACGGAATGACAATGAAACGATTCATGATTATGGCGGCGGCTCTTCTGATGACCGCAGCTCCGGCAGGTGTATTTGCGCAGATACCGAAAGATGCTCTTCGTCTTGGAACGCCGGGCATTGGTGTCGGTGCCAGGGCGATCGGGATGGGGGGAGCATACACGGGCGTCGCGTCCGACTTCAGCGCCCTGTACTGGAATCCGGCGGGTCTCGCCCAGGCCTTACACGGCGAGTTTTCGGTGGGGCTGAATTACAGCAACATCGGGAACACGAGCACGTATTTCGGGACCGATGAGCGTTACAGCGTGAATGCGACAAACCTGAATTCGCTGGGACTCGTCTACCCGCTCCCGGTGCGACAGGGGAGCGCGGTGATTGCGTTTGGGTTCGATCGTCAGAGCTCGTTCCAAGACGGACTGTCATTCAACGGGTTCAACCCGAACAGCTCCGTCATCCAGACATATGCACGGCACGGCGATTTCGAGCCGGTGGACATCACAGGGAACCTCGCGTATCAGCTCTACCTCGCTGATACGACAAAGGGCGGAAGGTGGAACAGTCCGATCACCGGGAGGCTCACGCAGCTCGGGAAGATACTCGAGTCGGGAGGATTGAACAACTGGTCCGTCGGCGGTGCCATCGACGTCGGGAAGAACCTCTCGCTCGGCATAACCCTGACGTATCTGTCGGGGGCATACAGGTACGATCACACATACAGCGAAAAGGACCTGAACGGATACTACCGCAACATTCCGCTGGCAACGTACCAGACATTTTACTCCCTGACCCTCAACGATTATGTTGCCGACGACATCGCCGGATGGAACGCGAAATTCGGGCTCATGTACCGTATACCCGACCTCTTCCGGCTCGGCCTGACGGTGAAGACCCCCACGGCGTTCAACATCCATGAGACCTTCGGCACTCCCGAGTCGTCCCCGGCGTCTGCGCTGCTCGGATCGGGGGGCGCCATTGCGACCACAACGTTCGACCCCGGGGAGGGTTCCAACCAGTACGATATCAACACGCCATGGGTGTTCGGTGCCGGCGCATCCTTGATACTCAGAGATCTCGTGCTTTCGGCGGACGTGGAATACACCGATTGGACCCAGCTCGAGTTCGCCAGGGCCAGCACTGATATTCTTTCAAACAACGAGCAGATCAAGCAGATGTTCGTCGGGACGACGACGCTTCGCGGAGGGGCGGAGTACGATATACACCAGATCGGCGTCAGGCTGCGCGGCGGGTACATGTACATTCCTTCCCCGATCAGGGGTGACCCCACCTCGTTCGATCAGAAGTACGTCACCGCGGGCCTCGGCATCCTTCTTGGAGGATCCACGATGGTGGACCTCGCGTATGCGCACGGTATGTGGAACACGTCTGTCGACGGTTACACCGACCCGAACGGGGTTATTGTGCCGCCGCAGGTCAGCGAAAAACTCTTAACGAACAATTTCTTCCTCACGCTGACGCACAGGTTCTAACAATCCCGCCCAAGAACGGCGCCTGTGGCGCCGTGATCGTTGATCCCCCCGATGTCAGGCGGGGTCAGTATCCCTGTTTGCGGAAATAGACTCCATTCGATATATTGAAGTCCATCNNGGACGCTGAGCGTCCGCGGACTGACATCCGCCGTTCGCGTCCTGCGTGATGCGTACGGTGTCCCGCATATTGAGGCTGCGGACGAGCACGACCTGATGGTCGCAACCGGCTACGTACACGCGCAGGACCGCATGTGGCAGATGGATATCGGGCGCCGGGCGGGGGAAGGGCGGCTCTCCGAGCTCTTCGGCCAGGCGACGCTCCCGTTCGACAGGATGTTCCGCATTGTGGGGATCAGACGGAGTGCCGCTCAGATCGTCGCACGGATGTCGCCTGAGTCGCTGGACCGCCTTCGCTGGTACGCCGACGGGGTGAACGCGTACATCGCATCGGCCAGAGGGCGCTACCCCGTCGAATTCGATCTCCTGGGCTATGAGCCCGAGCTCTGGACACCCCTGCACAGCGTGATCATCGGGCGGCTGACCGCATGGGAGCTGAACCTCTCGTGGTGGACCGACCTGACGTACGGGAGCATCGCCGGGCGGGTCGGGCTCGACCGCATAGTCGATATCATGCCGGAGTATCCCGCCGGCGTGCCTCCGATCGTGCCGTCGGAAGAATGGAGGGCATATGCCTCGGCCGGCCTCCCGTACCTCCGGACCGCGCAGGCCTATGCCGCGGTTTCCGGGTCCGCGTCCCTGAACGGGGGGAGCAACGCCTGGGCGGTGGCACCCCGGCGCTCAACAACGGGTTCAGCGATTCTCGCCAACGACACTCACCTGCAGCTTGAATCCCCTTCACGCTGGTACGAGATGCAGATGCAGATGCCCGGGTCATGCGTCCGGGGGATGTCGATGGCCGGTGTTCCGGCGGTCGTCGCGGGGCGGAACGACTCCATCGCGTGGGGTATCACCAACGTCATGGCCGATGACGCCGATTTCTACGCCGAACAGCTGGACTCACTGACGGGTTCACACTACCTGTACAACGGCCAGTGGTACCCCCTCACACTGCTTGCCGAAGAGATTCCCGTGAGGGGAGATTCGGCCCGCTCGCTCCTCGTACGTCTCACCCGTCATGGTCCCATCGTCACGGATATTACGACCCCGCTGCAGAGAGGGAAATCCCCGTACGTGGCCAGCATGCGATGGACGGGGAGCGAAGTCGACGACCAGTTCCTTGCGTTCACACGCATCAACAGAGCCGGGAGCTGGGACGAGTTCACTGCGGGTGTCCGGGAGTTCGCCGTGCCCGGTCAGAATTTCGTCTACGCGGACGTCCGCGGGAACATAGGCTACTGGTGCGGCGTGCGGCTCCCCGTGCGCACCGGAAGGAACTCGCTTCTTCCCCTCCCCGGCTGGGATCCGTCCACGGAATGGAGGGGCTTTGTCCCGTTTGGGCGGCTGCCGCACAGGTTCAATCCCCCCGAAGGGTACATTGCCACGGCGAACAACAGGATCGTCGATGGGTCGTATCCGTATCATATCTCCGACCTGTGGGAACCCCCATCCCGCATTCAGCGCCTGAACGAGGTTCTTGGACGAAAAGGGGATCTCTTCTCCGTGCAGGACTTCGAGCGACTGCAGCTCGACACGTACTCCTACTACGCACGCGAGATCATTCCTTATATCGTCGAGGCGTTCCATGACAGCATCGGAACACTCCCCGGGGGTGACAGGGTCTTTGAATACCTTCGCAACTGGCACTACCGGTTCACCACGGAGGACGTCGCGACCTCCATCTACCAGGAGTTCCTCGTCCGGCTGCTGCGTAACACGTTCGCCGACGAGATGGGGGACGATCTCTTCCACGACTGGGTGCTCCTCACCAATATCCCGCTCAGGGTCATGGCGCGGCTCCTGGCACAGGGGACCTCCGCCTGGTTTGATGACGTGCGGACCCCGTTCGTGGAAACGCGGGATGATATCGTGCGGAAGAGTCTCCGCGAGGCCCTTGCGGATCTCCGGTCGCAGTGGGGAGCGGACACCAGGAACTGGCGCTGGGGAAATCTTCACACCGTATCCCTCAGGCATCCCTTCGGCCTCCGGAAGCCTCTGGACCGCATTTTCAACGTCGGCCCTTTCCCCGCAAGCGGGGGCTCTACTGCGCTGGTCAGCTTCGAGTACGATCTGAACAAGCCTTTCGATGCGACCGTCGGGCCCTCCTTTCGCCAGATATTCGACATGGGAGGGGAGGGGGAATTCCGGTCGGTCCTTCCCTCCGGACAATCAGGGGAGGTATTCCATTCTCACTATGCGGACCAGACCAGCCTCTGGCTCAACGGTGGCTACCGGACCGGCGTGTTTCGAGGGCCGGCTGGCGCCGAGATGGAGCGTCTTCTCCTGGAGCCCGGCCGATGACCCCGGTGATCTCCCCCGGCCTTTCCCGGCGAATCGGTGACGCCCGTGCGATCGTCGCCTTTACAGGCGCGGGAGTCTCTGCCGAAAGCGGCGTCCCGACATTCCGGGGCACGGACGGGATCTGGTCGAAGCTGAAGCCTGAAGAGCTCGCCAGCATGAACGCCTTTCTGAAGAATCCGGCGATGATCTGGGAGTGGTATGCCCACCGGAAGAAGATCATGGGCGGGATTGCACCCAACCCGGGTCACTACGCACTCGTGCGTATGGAGGGGCTTGCGCCGTCATTTGCGGTCATAACGCAGAACATCGACAACCTGCACCGCCGCGCGGGGAGCCGGACCGTCTATGAACTTCACGGGAACATCGAACGGAACTACTGCATGAAATGCGGGACGGCGTACGGGGATGATTTCGTGGTGGCCGCCTCCGGCGTCCCGCTCTGCCCGGCATGCGGAGGACTCGTGCGGCCCGACGTCGTCTGGTTCGGCGAGATGCTCCCGGAAGATGAATGGGAGGCCTCCGTGCGTGCGGCGGAAGGGGCGGACCTGTTCATGTCGATAGGCACATCCGCGGTCGTCTACCCCGCGGCGTCGCTCCCTCTAATCGCAAAACGATCCGGCGCCTACCTTCTGGAAATCAACCCCGAGCCCACGCCGCTGACAGCGCAGGCGGACGAGTTTCTTCAGGGTGCCTCCGGCGTTCTCCTTCCCCTCCTCGCGGAGGTCATGGAAGGAACACACCGTTCGCATGGATGACAACGAGAGGCAGAGCATGACCACCCCACGCGGCAAGACCAAGATCATCTGTACGCTCGGACCGGCCTCCTCGTCCGTCGGGACGCTTGTCGACCTGATTGCATCGGGGACGGGGATCGTCCGGCTCAATTTCTCGCACGGCACAGAGGAGCAAAAGGGCCAGGTGCTGAAGAACGTGCATCAGGCCGTTGAACGGGCCGGCGTCGGAGTCTCCGTCCTGCAGGACCTCCAGGGACCGAAGATCCGCATCGGGGAGCTCAGCGTCCCGTCCATAGAGCTCCGCCAGGGGGAGAAACTCGTCATCACCACCGAGCCTCTCGTCGGCGGACCCGGCAGGGTCTCCACGACGTATGAAGCCCTTTCGCGTGACGTCCGCCCCGGTGCCGACATACTGCTCGACGACGGAAAGCTCCGCCTGAAAGTCCTGGAAGTCAGGGGGAAGGATGTGACCTGCGAGGTACTCGTCGGCGGGAGCCTCTCCGCCCACAAGGGGATAAACCTCCCCGGCGTCGCGGTGAGCGCGCCGTCGTTCACGGAGAAGGACATACACGACCTTGAATTCGGCCTCGCGAACGACGTCGATTATGTGGCCCTGTCGTTTGTGAGGTCGGCCGACGATGTCCGCAATCTCCGGGCGGCGATTGCGGCCCGCCGCCCCGCCGGGCAGCGACCCCTCATAATAGCAAAAATCGAGAAGCCTGAGGCCATCGCGAACATCGACGAGATCATCAGCGCAGCCGACGGCGTCATGGTCGCGCGGGGCGATCTCGGTGTCGAACTTCCGGCCGAAGACGTCCCCCTGTTGCAGAAAATGATCGTCGCGCGCTGCAACCGCGCGGGGAAACCCGTCATCATCGCCACCCAGATGCTCGAATCGATGATCAACAGCCCCACCCCCACGCGCGCCGAGGTAAGCGACGTCGCCAACGCGGTGCTCGACGGCGGGGACGCGGTCATGCTGAGCGGCGAAACGTCGGTGGGGAAGTACCCTGTGGACACCGTCCGCATCATGGCCAGAATTATCCGGAAGGTCGAGTCGGAAAAGCAGGGGAAGCGACATCTGATCATGGAGTCCAGGACGACGATCGAGAACCGGCATGACGCGCTCGGCCGCTCCGCCTGCGTGCTCGCCGATCAGATGCGCGCCGCGGCGATCGTGACGGTGACAAACTCCGGGCAGACCGCGCGTGTCATCGCGCGGTACAGGCCCGATCCGCCGATCATCGCCGTCACCGACAGCGCACGGACCCTGCGCGCCCTTGGGGTGGTCTGGGGAGTACAGGGACTGGTGATCGAGAACCTCGGGGATAATTCGGACAGCGTGCTGGCGAGGGTTCAGGAGCGCCTGGTGGCTTCCGGCCTCGTGAAACGGGGGGAATACATCGTCCTGCTTGCGGGACAGCCGTTCTTCGCCCGCGGGTCGACCAACTTCATCAAGGTGGAGAAAATAGGGTGAGTGGCGGCGGCTCTGGCCGCCGTCAGTGCTTTGCGGCGGACTCCTGTATCTCGAACAGGCGGTCCAGCATGGAGATCTTGAGCAGGCTCGATACCTTCTTGTGCACGTGGACGAGCTTCACGGTCCCGCCGTGCTCCTTCATCTTCCGTTCAGCGATCAGCAGTGCGCTCAGGCCGCTGCTGTCGCAGAAATCGACCTCGCCGAGGTCGATCACCAGTGATTGCACCTTGGGCTTGCAGAGGAGAAGGAATTCCCCCTTCAGTTCCGGCGCGATCGAAGAATCGAGTTTCTTCTGTTTCAGCTTCAGCGTCGCCGAAGTACCGTTGTGCGCGATTTCGAAGTTCATATTCCCTCTGCGCTGAAAAACATCTCGAGGCACTGAACGAAACGATCGTAAGCGTGCTCTCTGGGCGCGGCAGGATCCAGGCGGATCTGGAAATTAAAGAACGCGTCGGCGTGGAGAGCCGAAAATCCTGTCCGTACCCGCGCGTTGCTTTCCTTACAAATATAGGCGGANNAGGCGGAAGGAATCATGAAGTCAAGATTGAGGTCGAGCGCCAGGTCATAGCTGCGCTCGGCAACGCGGGCGAGAAACGTGCGCCGCGGGAGAAAGAACCTGTTCACATCCCCTGCTCCGACGCGGAGAACCCGGCAGCGGGGGAGAACACGTTCGACCGGAGTCCCTCCCTCCGGTACGATCACCGTGATATCGGGTTCGTCGAAGTGGTCGCGCAGGAATGTCAGCACACGCGTCTGACCCTCCTCGGCGGGCTGTTTAAGGGGCATGATGACGAGCACACGGTTCGATGTCGAGATCGAATGGCTGAACGAGATCACCGTCTCGCGCGAGGAGCGGAAGTGAAACCGGGCGGCGAGCATTCCTATGGACCTGCGGAGTGACTGCAGCATGATGATCTTACCTTATCAGCCTGGTAAATTCTTCCTCCGAGATGATCGCGATCCCGAGTCCGCGAGCCTTCGCCAGCTTTGATCCTGCATCCTCGCCCGCAAGGAGATAGGCGGTGTTGCTGCTGACCGACGAGACCACCTTCCCTCCGTTTTCTTCAATGAGGTGGCCCGCCTCCTCCCGGGTGTAGGACGAGAGAGTGCCCGTCAGGACGAACGTCTTCCCGTTCAGCCTCCCTTCCTTTGAGCGCGCGGCCCCCGTCATGGAGAGCCCGGCTTCCTTCAGGCGGCGGACGATCTCGCGGTTGTGTTTGTCCGCGAAGAAATGGACAATGCTTTCGGCGATCTTCGGCCCCACCTGGGGTGTGAGGTGCAGCTCCTCCTCGGTCGCCTCAGCCAGCGTATCGATCGAAGAGAACGACTCCGCAAGCACCTTCGCGACACCCGAGCCCACATGCCTGATGCCGAGACCGAAGAGCACTCGGCGGAAGGGCTGCGTCCTGCTCCGGGCGATTGCCTCCAGCAGGTTCCCCGTGCTCTTTTCTCCCCAGCGCTCCAGCGCAACAAGTGTCTTCTTCCTGCCGGCAAGCGAGTAGAGGTCGGCCACGTTCCTGACGAGCTTCAAGGAGACAAGCGTCTCCACGGCGGCCTCGCCGAGCCCCTCGATGTCCATCGCCCCCCTGTGGGCGAAATGCTCGATGCGTCCCTGGACCTGTGCGGGGCACTCCGCGTTTTCGCAGAAGTAGTTCGCCTCCCCCTCTTCGCGGTATATCCGCGAGCCGCAGGCCGGGCAGGACGCGGGCATAACGTACGGTGCCGTTCCTTTCGGACGGAGCGAGGGAACCATGCCGCTCACCTTGGGGATGACATCCCCGCCTTTCTCCACGACCACGGCGTCGCCGATCCTCAGGTCAAGCTCCCGTATGTAATCGATGTTGTGCAGTGTCGCCCGGGAAACGGTCGTCCCCCCCACAAACACCGGCTCCAGCTCGGCGACCGGCGTCACCGTGCCGACGCGACCAACCTGCAGGGCGATCCCCTTCAGGCGGGTCTGCGCTTTCCGCGAGGCGAACTTGAAGGCGACCGCCCACCGGGGGCTCTTCGCGATCGTCCCCAGGGTCTCCTGCTGGAGGAGGCTGTCCACCTTGACAACGATCCCGTCGATATCGTACGGGAGGGAGTCTCTCTTTTGTTCCCAGCGCTTCCAGAACTCGATCACCTCGTCGATGGTCCTGCAGACCTTGCTGTTCGAGTTCACGGGGAAGCCGAGCGCGCGGAGCGTCTCCAGGTTTGAAGAATGTCTTGTGAGTCCCTTTCCAGGGCCGAGGAGAAAATAGGCGTACATCTGGATCGGCCTGGAGGCGACAACCTTCGGGTCCTGCATTTTCAGTGTCCCGGCCGTCGCATTGCGCGGGTTGATGAACACCTTTTCACCCGCGGCGCTCCTCCCGGCGTTCATCGCGTCGAAATCCTTCCGGTTCATGAAGGCTTCGCCCCGGACTTCGATATTCATCAGGGCCTTCACCTTCGTCCTCAGCACCAGCGGTACAGAGCGGACCGTCCGGAGGTTATTGGTGATGTCATCCCCCTGTGTGCCGTCCCCGCGGGTTGCCCCCTGGACGAGGGCGCCGTCCCTGTATTTCAGTGCAATCGCGATCCCGTCGAACTTGAGTTCCGCCACGTAGAGCGGATTCCCTTCCCCGATGAGCTCCCGGACGCGCCTGTCAAAATCCCGGATATCCTCCTCGCTGTATGTGTTGGCCAGGCTGAGCATCGGCGGGTCGTGGGTCACGGTGCGGAATTCTTTCGTAGGTTCCCCTCCCACGCGCTGGGTGGGGGAATCGGGGGAGCGGAGAACGGGGTACTCCGTCTCCAGGTCCTGAAGCTCCCTCATCAGGCGGTCGTACTGCTCGTCGGCGATGGCAGGTTCGGCGAGGACGTAGTAGCGGTAGTCGTGGTCGTGGAGTTCCTTCCGGAGCTGTTCGGCGCGCTGCAGCGCCTGTCGGGGAGCTGGTGGCATTGTCAGGGGCCGGGCACTGTCTGCCGTGTCAGGGAAACGTCGCGCACGACGTTCCCCCGCCGTCCCAGCGTTCCCAGCTGCTGCTTGTCCAGCGCGAAAATTACCGCGCCCGCATTCCCGAGCGTCACCAGGAACCTGTTCGCGGCGCGCCATGACGGCTTCGCGCCCGGGCGGAATATGTACTCCCGGGCCGGGAGGCTGTCCACGGTGATTGTCATCCACACGGTATCGTGCACCGATGCGAAGAGCGTCAGGCTGTCCGCGCGGTGCGGCGGCGCCGGGTGGGCTGTTGCCGACTGCTGTTCCTGCTCTTTGACGACATTCTGGAACGGGATCTCGATCACCGGGGCCGTCGTCCCGGGAGAGAAGAGGTTCCACGCGAATATGGCAGCGACAGCGATAACGACGACTGTCACGCCGATCGTTGCCACGCGCGGTGTCATGAATTTCCCGGGCTCGACGGAAAACGCCGGACGCTTCGCCGGCGGCGAGGGCTGTACGCGTTCCCGGGGATGGGCTGCTTCTTCTTCCGCCCGGCGTGTCTCGTCGAACCGGCGCAGGGTCTCTGTGCCGTCCAGGCCGATGGCGGCGGCGTATTCCTTGATGAACGCCCGTACATACGCTTCGGGGAGGATTGCGGTATTTCCCCCTTCGATCGCCTCCAGGTGCCTGATGTTGATCAGTGTCCTGTCGGCGATGTCGGCCAGGCTCACCCTCTTCTCCTCCCGGGTGCGTTTCAGGTCCTGAAAAAAGATGTTCATGGTGTCACGGCCTCCGCGGGCGCCGGTGTGCGGTCGTCCAGTATCTCCCGAACCTTGAGGGCCAGCACTTCCAGTTGGAACGGCTTCTGCACGAACCCGTCCACCGTGCTGGAAAAATTCGATGTCTCAACACCTTCGCGGCCGTATCCGGTGACGATGATGATCCGGCAGCGTGGGTTGATCGAGCGCAGGACCTCAAAGGTCTGTTTCCCCCCCATCACCGGCATGTTGATGTCAAGGAGTATCAGATCGATCGTCGCCTGCCGGATGCGGTAGACGTCCACGCCCGACTTCCCGTCGTGCTCCACGTACACCGTGTACCCGAGCCCCGTCAGCATATCCCGCGCGATCTCGCAGACGCTGCGCTCGTCATCGATGATCAGGATGTTCTCCTTGCCATGCGGGAGCCGTTGCCGCCTCTGGCGTGCCGCCAGCGGAGCGTTCGCATTGGCGCGGGGGAGATAGACCGAAAACGTTGCCCCCCGTCCCACCTCGCTTTCCAGGTTGATGAATCCGCCGTGACTCTGGACGACCCCGTACACCACCGAAAGACCGAGGCCCGTCCCGGAGTCCTTCGTGGTGAAGAACGGTTCAAAGACCCGGTTCTGTATGCTTCTTTCGATGCCGCATCCCGTATCGCTGATTGTGATCACCACGAACGGGCCGGGTTTTATCGAGGAGAACTGGCTCATGGTATGGGCGTCGGCCATTGTCACGGCCGTCCCGATCGTGAGTGTGCCCCCCTCCGGCATCGCGTCCCGGGCGTTCAGGAAGAGGTTCAGCAGTGCCTGCTGGATCTGCCCGTCGTCCCCGTTGACCGTGCCGCCCGTCTCGGTCAGGTGTGTGATCACCTCGATCTCTTTCGTCACGCTCCGCTGGAAAAGGTGGAGGGTCTCAGTGATCAGCGCGTTGATATCCACGAGCTTGACGAGCGTCTCCGTTTTCCTCGCGAACGTGAGGAGCTGGCGTGTCAGCGAGGAACCGCGGCGGGCGGAGGATTCGATGATCTCAACGTATTTATAGAGCTTCGATTTCGCGGTCAGTCGCCGACGCATGATGGACGCCGAACCGAGCACAGCCGCCAGTATGTTGTTGAAGTCGTGTGCGATACCCCCGGCGAGGTTGCCGATGCTGTCGATCTTCTGCGCGTGGAGGAGCGCGGCCTCCATCAGCTTTTGTTCGGAAATATCCCGGGCCACGATCCGGGCATTGACGGTGGCCCCTTTCTCGTCGAAGACGAGCGACGAGTTAAGCGTCACGGGGAAAGGGATGTCGCCGCTCCTCAGCATCTGCTCCTCCACGTCCTTCAGCCCGCGCCCTTCGGTNNAGCTTGCCGATCATCTCCGACTTCGGCAGTCCGAGAATTGCCGCTCCCGTGGTATTGCAGCCGACAATGATATGCCGCCTGTTGACGCTCAGGTAGATATCGGGGGCGTTCTCGAAAAGGTCGATGTACTCCTTCTCGGACTGCTTCAGCCGCTCGAAGAGCTGCGCGTTGTTCAGTGCGACGCTGATCTGGTTGCCGAAGGCCTCGGCGAGCTCCGCCTGCTTGTTCGTGAACATCCCGTACTCCCGTCCCGCCACGATCAGCGCCCCGGCCACCGACTCCTTCACTCTCAGGGGGATCGAGGTCCAGAATTGGATTCCCATCGCCTTGAAGTCCGGGTCGATATCACCCAGGTTCTCCGTCAGCCGCTCACGCTGCACGCGGGGCTGGTGGAGCCATGTGGCGGGTGTGCCGGCGGAGTGGTCGTCCACCGGCCGGAACCTCATGGTTGTCCCCTTGGAGCACTTCAGGACGAGTGCGTCCCCTTCCAGCATATAGATCCAGCCGTAGTCGGTCCCGAGAAGCTCCGTGATCTTGTCGAGGGCGGTCTGGAGAACGATGTCAAGTTCCACGACGCGGTTGACGGCCTCCGCGATCGTATTCATTGCCAGGAGCTGGCGCCTCTGCTCGTCCAGCTGGCGGCTGTAGCGGAGCGAAAAATAGACGTTGGTGAACCCGATAGTCCCGACGGTGAGTATGCTTATGAAATCCATCAGCCGGGGGGTCTGGCCGGTTACCATCATGGCGCTGAGAATCGTGGCCATGGAGACGATAACCGCTGTAGAGGCCACAATTTGAGCCTGCTCTACCGGACCAAGGTTACGTAAGAACAGCCGGAAAGCCTCAGCGGGGTTTTTCATGGGATTTCAATGTACAAAACGACCCCTAGACATTCAACGGAACCTTCCATTCCTGCGGCTGCGACAGACCACGGAAATGGCTCCCCGAAAAAAGCAAAAGTCCCGCCGACAGCGCGGGACTATTGCTGGGAATAAACCGGATCCCCATGGGGGACTACATTGGAGTCGTGGGGAGCGGTTTCTTCGGAAGCACTGCTTCCTTGCAGGCCTTTGCAACGCGAAACTTCACCACTGTCTTTGCCGGGATCTGAATCGTCTCACCCGTTTTCGGATTGCGGCCGAGGCGGGCCTTGCGATTGACAAGCACCAGCTTGCCGATGCCCGGGAGCGTGAAAGAGTTCTTGGCTTCCTTGTAGGCGAGCCCTGCGAGCTCCTCGAACAACGATGCAACAAACTTCTTCTTCAGATCAAATTTCTTGGCAAAGTGGGCAATCGTTGCCGTCTTTGACATTGGTTTACCCATTGGACCTCCTTACAGGTTGTGAGTGAGGATCGTGTTCATTCCGCCGCTGAAATAGGCTCGATTTCATTGAGAAGATACCACAATGCCTTCAATTATCAAACAAGAAACCCGTATGAGGTCAACAAATACGCGCGAAAATCAGTGGATTGACATGATGAGCAAAAGTAAAAGAGGGGGAAACACCCGTAAGGCGCTGTAGAGTAACAGGTTACCGATCGAAGGGTTCCAGATACTCATCGTCGCCTTCTGAACTCATAATCTCGACGGGGCAACGGGGAAGAGATGAAATGAACGCCCTCCCGTAGCTTTTCCTCACAATACGCGAATCGAGTATCGTCACTATCCCCTTGTCCTCCTGAGTGCGGATCAGCCTGCCGGCCCCCTGCTTGAATTTGAGTATTGCCTCAGGGAGCGTGTACTCCATGAACGCATTCCCTCCCCGCGCCGCGATCCCTTCCAGCCTGGCTTCGATCAGGGGGTGGTTGGGAAACGCAAACGGGAGACGCGTGATNNCGCTGGCCGTCGATCCCCTGCACCATGAGCGTGAGTCCGCGCTTCGAAATCTCGTCGGCGAGCGCGGACGCGGTAGAGCGCATCGTTGACGCGCTCGTGAAAAGGACCAGGGCTTTCCCATGCGTCCTGTCGATGCTCCGCATGATCCATCCGGGGAGTTCCGCGCTGTACTCTTCAGTCTCGGGCTCGGCGATGTCGCCTGCGATGCTGAGCTTCATCTGGCGCGCGTGATCGAACGGGGAGTCCAGGATCAGCCCGTCCGTGTCGACCGCCCCCACGCGGTTTTGAAAATACTCGAGCGAACCGTTCACCGAAAGCGTGGCGCTCGTCATGATCACGGAACTCCCCTCTCGGAACAGGCGGGGGCCCAGCACCCGGCCGATGTCCGATGGAGCGGCGCAGAGTGTGACGTTCTTGTTCCCTGCCGGGGGAAGTTCCACCCAGTACGTCATGTCACGGTCGATCTGCTCCAGGAACGTTGTGACCCCGGTCCGGACCGACTGCACGGCTCCGCGGGCCGCGCCAAGCTCCTGCTTCCGGAACATATCATCGGCGTCCTCCTCCTCCGCCCGGACCGCGGTCTCGATCGCCGCGAATTCATCCCCGAGCGAATCCGCGACCAGGCGGGGATTCCGGATCCTGATGTCATGACGGAATCCCCCCTCGCGCCCCGATTCCGTCGCAAGGGCACGCGCCGTCCGGCCGGCGAGCGCAAAGAACTCATCAGCCGCTGCTTCCGCCCTCGTGCAGAGCGTGGCATTCCTTTTCTTCCGCCTGGAGAGGAGTCCTTTCCTGGTCCCCGGATGGTAGAGTTTGTGCAATGCGAGTATCGCCTGCCTGTGCGAAATCTTCAGTCCTATCCCCGCACCCGCCACCCCCTCCAGGGTATGGGCCTCATCGAAAATCACAAAATCACCGGGGAACAAATAGTACTCTTCCTCGCCCCCGATCCCCATCAGCGAAAAGAAGAGTGCGTGATTCAGTATCACCACCGGCGCTTCACGCGCCCGCTGCTTCGCCCTTTGGAAAAAACAGTGAGATCCGCATATGCCCGAGCTGCAGATCCCCTGTTCCGAGCATACCGCATCCCAGACATCGGCACGGGGAGCAAATTCCAATCCTTCGGCATCTCCATCCCGCGTTCGGAGCGACCATTCCCGTATGCTCATCAACTGCCGCAGTCCTTCGTCATCGAACAGGGAGTGTGCAATGGCGACGGTGTGCTCCAGCCGGGTAGAGCAGAGGTAGTTCCTGCGTCCCTTCAGGATTGCCACCGCCGGTTCTGTCCCCGTCACAGAACGTGCGATCGGAATGTCCTTCTGGAGCAGCTGCTCCTGGAGGTTTTTCGTGTGCGTGGATATGACGGCCTTCCGGCCCGTGCGCACGGCGAAGAGCAGCGCGGGGACGAGGTAGCCGAGCGTTTTGCCGACCCCCGTGGGCGCTTCCACGATCAGGTGACGGCGGCCCGTCAGGGCCGAGGCGACCGCGTCGGCCATCTTCCCCTGCTGGGGGCGCACTTCAAACCCTTCGCGGCGCGCGAGCGCGCCGGTCCGGGAGAATATCGAACGGACGGAATCACTCAGGTCGGGTGTCATATCGCTCGGAATGTAGTGAAACGCTCTCCCCTATTCCAGAATCTGTCTTTTCTCGGGGATTTG
>PMDK01000114.1 GCA_003154425.1 Ignavibacteriota bacterium | reverse complement strand
GACAATATCCACAGTTGCGACTCAACGTGTAACGCGACAACAAGTGATCAAACCACCCAGCGTACTCGCCCCGCGTAATGCGGACCTCAAAGCTCAGCAACCTTGTACTGTTTTGACACTGACAGTATAGGAAAATCCGGATCAAGAAACAAGGGAAATCTTGGGTATTTTTGAAGGGAAACCAGGAGTTCCCCGCACCCTTGACCTTCCGCCGTGCGGACTGTATCTTGTTCCTTTTTTCAGCAGACGCGGGGAATGAACTCCAGGTCCCCAGGAGAGCCATACTAATGCGCAACAGACTTCTCATGGTCGCCGTGAGGACCAGTCTCATCTACTGGCTCATCTCGGTGGCCTGGAGAAGCCGGCGCCCGTTCACGGGAAGGAGACGATTCTCGTCGTGGAAGACGAAGAGCAACTCCTCTCCCTTGCGGTCCAGGTTCTCGAAGAGCGGGGCTATAATGTCCTGTCGGCAAAATCTCCCGGGGATGCCATTGACCTCTGCACCCGGACGCAGGTGGGAATCGACCTCCTCCTGACCGACGTTGTCATGCCCGGAATGAACGGCAGGGAACTCAGGGACCAGATTGAAAAAATCAGGCCGGGCACAAAGGTGATGTACATGTCGGGGTACACCGAGAATGTCCTCCCCCTCCGGGAGATCGTCGAGGCCGGTGCAAACTTCCTCGAGAAGCCCTTCACGCCCGACGCGCTGGCGGGCAAAATCCGGGAGGTTCTCGACCGGCGAGACCCGGCACGGACCTGACTCCCGGATTGCAGTTTGGAGGTAGAACCGTTATCTTGCTGAAGCACCGGGGAGCGGCGCGTGCCCGTCCCTGCGCTCGTTCCGATTGGCTTCCCGCCATATCCGAATGTCCCCTTGAAGCCCCCTTTTTCAAGCGAAGGCATACACACATAGCCTGCCCGAGGCGGCAGGTCCGGAGGAGTCCGCAATGGAAGCAGCCCTTGTCGTCGTTGTTGTACTGATTGCGCTTGCCCTGTATGAGTACCGGCTTCGCAAACCCGATCAGATCGTGATCGCAGAGGTCCGCGGCGGCGTGCGCGTCCGCGGAGGGCGGATTTTCCCGCGCCACTTCAGCACACCGATCACGAAAACGACACATTCCTTCTCCCAGACTGTCGACGCATCGGCAAAAGGGAGCCTTGACGTCCGGGTCAAAATCGCGGTCACGGTTGCGGCATCGATGGATGACCTTTCCATCCTCGTCAAGGTCGGAGGATGGGCTCCCGACGCGATAGCCCGCGCAGCCAGAGAACTTGAAACCCTCATCCTCGGGTACGTCAAAGGCTATACCGAACTGCATGAAGTCGAAGAACTCTCCTCCGACAGAATCCGCGGATATCTCCAGGAACAGGTCCAGGAAAGCAAACATCTTCTCGGGCTGGAGGTCATCACGCTTACGATCGCCTCATGCGACCCGGTCAACCCCCAGATCGCGGAGGCCATCCGCCAGCGCGAACATGCACGCATACTGGAGCGGACGGAGGTTCTGAACCAGCAGGCCCGGGTCGCGGCTTCGAAGGCCCGACTCCAGGCCGACGAGGAGATCGCCGCCCTGGAACACGCGCTCGAGATCAGAAAGACCGGACTGAAGCACGCGGAGTTCGAGAAGGAGTCCGCCCTTGCGGGTAGTCGCGCGGAACATGAGATCAGCCTGAAAAGGATGCAGCTCGATTTCGAGAAGGATGAGCTGCGATTGCTCAAAGAGAATCCCGCACTCCTTCTCCTGACTCCGCAGGCCGCGCGACTTGCCGAGGCCAGCCAGTCGATGAGGAACGCCCGCACCGTCGTGTCACTCTCCCCCCCCGACGGTGTCCAGGGGACCGAGATACTGTCGATGTTCAGCACGCTCGTACAGAAGGCGCTGGGGGCCCTGAGCGAGCGGAAGAAAAAGTAGGCAGGGCGATGGATCTGAACGGCAGCGGGGGAGAGCTTCCCGACTATTTCGAGCTCCGGCCGACGCGGGCCGCCAAAGTTTCGGAGATCAGCGAAGCCACCGCATCTTCGGCAACAGAACCGGAGGAGCGGGTCAATTTTCACATCGGCAATCCGGTCCAGGAGAGCCGCCTCTCTTCCGCGTACCTCCGCGCCGCGCTCGGACTCGACATCCGGGACGAGACGCTTTCCGAGGAGGACCTGCCGGCGTTCCTCACGGCGCTGGAACTGGACGATGCGGAGAGACCGGTCCTGGAGTATTTTGCGTCGCTCATCCGGAAGAGCGCCCCGTACCTTCCCCGCGGAGGATTTTCCCGCAATGCGCCGCCCCGCCTGGCGACGGACTTCAGCGACTGGCTTCAGCATCAGCAGGATCCCCTGAGGTATGACCTGGGAAGGACGTCGGACCGCAGGGAGATTATCTTTGCGTCCGGCGGAACCGCGGAATGCATGCGCGTTTTCTTTCATGCGCTTTCTCTCTACCTCGCACATCTTCCGGCGCAGATCCTCCTCTTCCGGACGTCCCTCCCCCCCCATGTGACTTCTTTCGAGGGCCTTCATGTCGAATCGCTCCCGGCCGCGGAGCATGCCGCCGTCGCCCGCCTGCGGCAGATCGCGGCCGGGAAGGCGCACGGCCCGACATTCGTGGTCATGGGAGAGATCACAACAGAGGAAACCCGCCGCGCGCTTCGCGGACTTGCACTCACCTATCCCCTCTTTTTTCTTGAGATCAATGACGCCCCCAACCACCTATCGCTGGCGCGGGAGTCGCGTCTCATCGACCGTGTCATCCGTTTCCTGAGCCCCGCGATATTCTCTCCCCGGTTCAGGAACCTGTCGATCGTCTTTGTCGCCGGCAATGCTGATTTTCTCTCGCTCCTCGAGACTCTTCACTTCCAGCTCAAGGGAACTCCGTCGGCATCGGAAGTCGAACTCCTCTCCTACCTCCTCGCTCAGCCCCACCCGGAGCGGAACACGGACGCCCTGCAGAGCGTCCGCATCGAGCCCCCGTTGGAGACTCCCCCCTCCGGACCCGGCGCCGGGGCAGCACTCGCCCGATTTGCTTCGAGGGCCGAGGTGAGACTGGATGCTGTCCTTTCGCCGCATCACGGACTCATCGATGCAGTCTCCGCATCCCTGGAACAACGTGCAACATCATTGATAGAGCGGAATCGGCACCACGCCGCGCTGCAGGCAGTGGACAGGTTCGCCTGGTCCGGTGCGCCATCCCTCCTGCACGATCTCTGCGGGCATCTGGATGACGCGCAGTGGCTCGCAGACCTCGGGGAGAGCTTCCTCAGGTCTTTCGTGCGCCATCACCCCGAATATGATATCGGGCACTGCACGGTGGTCAGCGGTTCGGCCCGCACCGCACTCAGCCTTCTCGGTTATCATTGCGGCATCAGGGAGGTCGTGATCCCGGACCTGAGCTGGACATACGAGCACTGTTTCCCTTCCGTTCATGCCGTGCCCCTGGCTCCGGACTTCGGTCTCGACGCGGCGGCCATTCTCGATGCGGTACAGGGAAAGAAGAGGGGCGATCCGCGCTGGGCCGACTACGGCGCCGTCGTGCTGAACAATCCGCACAACGCGACCGGGCGCGTGTTCGATATCTCCTCGGTGCGGGAACTTCTGAAAGATTTACTCGAGACGGGGATCACCGTCATCGATGATCTTTCCTATCAGAACGTGGCTCCCGTCGAGGACCTTCCGGATATCCCCACACTGCGGCAGATTGCGGAAGGCCTCATCGCGGCCGGAAGGATCACGTCGGCGCAGGCGGAGCGCCTCATCACTGTCCATTCCCTCTCGAAGACGGACTGCCTCGCCGGAGCCAGGCTCTCCGTCATCGAGATCAGGGACACACTTCTTTGCCGACGGTTCCGCACGCTGATCGACCAGGTGAAACCGAACACGGGTGCGATACTGCTGGCATATCTCTTCTACAGGAACCCGATCGAAGTTGCCCGCGCCTACTGGCGGCTCCGGAACACGATTTTTTTCGAGAGGATGCAGGCCCTCGACACGGCGCAACGCAATCTCCCGGCAGACCGGAATCCATTCGCCATTACGATCCTTGGACCGACCGGAAGCATGTACCCTCTGATGGTCGTCGGGAAACTCCCCCCGGGGCTGTCGCTGGACTGGGTCGCGGCGGGCCTGGCCCGGCAGGGGATCGGGCTGGTCCCCCTCTCGACATTTGCACGGACAGAGAAGGGATTCGACGCCGGGAGGAAAGCGTTCCGTCTCACGCTCGGGGGCACCGACGGCGCTGATGCGCTTCTGAACAAGACGCGACGCGTGCTCATCGATCTGAACCGGGTCATCGGGGAGGAGGCCGCACAGTACAGCCGGAGACGATTCCCCGTGATACGGCACCCGGCTCCTCCGGAATCCATGACCGGTCCGTGGGAGGCGGCCGAGCGGCAGATACGGTGGCTGATCGGAGACCGGTTCATCGACTCCGTCCGTTCACTGCGGGATGAAACCGGGAACGGGAGTGTCAGGCGGCTCCTGACCGAGGAATATGTTCCCGAACGGCTCGCGGTCTACCGCGGACGGTTGTACGACAGGGCCGTGATCACTGCGGAATTGATGGCGTCCGCGCGCGCCGACAACGGCAGGGCTCTCGGCGGGACGCTCGAGCGGGAGTTCTACCGGGAGGACCTCGCCCGGCGTGAAGAGTCGTTCCGTTCGCGGCTGTACGACAGGACGGTGCATCCGACACAGATGTATTCCATCCGGACGGAGGCGGCGTTCGAGAGCATCCTCCGGGTAATCGCGCAGGGGATGACGCCTTCGCAGGACCTGCTCACCGTTGCAGCACGCGAACTCGTCAACGAGTTCCTGGGACTGAACGTACCGATCAGCGCCGGCGACGAATCGAACGAGATCCTGCTCGATCTCGACGCACATGTGAGCGCGGAACTCTTCGGCGAGATACAGGGAGCAGGACTGCACAGGACATTTCTTTCGTTCTGGGGGGACTGGGACGGATCCAACCGCCCTTCCGGGCAGGGGCACCAGCTCGCCGCGTCCGTCCTGCTCAGAAACGTCGAACGTCTTTCACACATTCTCGTCACGCTTTCGCAGGCCGACAGGACCGCCCGCATCCGCCCGGAGCTGCTTGCCGAAATCGAACGGCTGCCGCGGAAGACACGCCGGTTTGTTGAGCTTCTGAAGGACATCACAACCCTGACGCATCAGCTCGAACGCCGCTACCGCGGGATTCTCCCGTTCCAATCGAACCCGGGAAGACTGCGGCGCGTCGGCATGGTGCTCCATCTGGCACGGGATCCCGTCACTTCACTCTGGTATCACAACGACCGGCTCGAGCGCCACATGATGGAGCTCAGGAGGAGGCGCCGGGAGGGGCTCGAGTACTACTTCGCCCTGAACAAGCGTCTGCGCAAGGAGCTGCATTCCCTCATCCCCGCCCTGCTCAGGAACACCGCCGTCCCGGCCCTTCTCAGGGAAGCGGTGCTCTACCGTGATCTTCTCCAGCGGTTCGTGATCACGCCGAGGATCCACCAGAGCATGGTCACCGCGCAGGATCCGTTTGCCGTCGACACCACGGTTTTCAATATCAGCGAGATCAACGAGATAGGCTCGCGTTATGGAAACCCCGGCATGGTCCTCTCTCTCCAGGTGAGCATGTCGACAAGACCCGAGGCGCTGATCGAACTCGACCGGAAATTGCGGGCCAGACGCGAGCACGTGCTCAGGGACGATCCGGGCGTCGATATGCCTGCGCTCCGGCTCATCCCTCTCTTCGAGGACCCCGAGGCGGTCCGGGGAATGACCGGATACCTGAACAAGCTGTGGGAATACTCGCTCCAGAGCCGCCGGCTTAACCAGGAGACCCGCGACCGTTTCGCAGAGGTCGTCGAGGAACTGTTCATCGCGGGGTCGGACCTGAGCCAGCAGGTGAGCCAGGCGGCCGGCGCGCAGATGTACAGGCAGGCGAAATACGAGCTCCTGCACTGGCTCGCAAAGCAGGGACTCGCAGAACGAGTCCGGTTGAAGCTCGGGAGCGGTGAGCCGATGCAGCGCGGGGGGGGGTACTACAACGACGTGAGCGGCCAGGCGGCGTTTCTGCAATCGGGGGAGACGACCCGGCGTTTCGCGTCCCATCTCCGGGAGTCCACGCGCCGGAGCACGGTCTATGCGACGACGCCGATGCTCGGCGTTCTCGCAGGGGGGGACCTCCGCACTTTTCAGAGCGCAATCGCGGAACGCGTCCGTCACATGCCCGTGGAAGAGTTCGCCCAGCTTCTGTACCACCTTGCCCTGCTTCAGGGGACCCACCGCCGGGACCTCAGACGCGCGAGCGAAGAATTCGCGGAAAGCAGGCTGATGAGCACCGCCAGGAGCGAACGGGCGCTCGAACGCCTGACGGTGGGTACCAGGGAACCTGCGCTCGAAGAATTCCTGAAGGTCCTCACGGAGAATTTCCGCCAGATACTCTACGGCCGCGATGAGGACGTTGTCGGCATCCATATCATCTCGTATTTCATCGCCCGCACGACGCCGCCGCTTCGCGACCGGCCGACGGTGCGCCCCGGTCCTGCCGGGAAGGAGCAGGGGAGCAGGATCCTGGAGCGGATCGCCGAGACCATCCCGTTCTCACGGTACGGGAGCCTGCTGCGTGCGATCGCACATAACCAGGCACAAACGGCGGTGCTCGGCATCAATCAACTGACGACCGGACTGTTCCGCGCTCTGGACACGTTCTCACGGCTGGCGTCCGTGGAAGGGAATCCGGAGACGTACCTCGCCGACCGTATCCTCCCGCATCTGCCGGTGTACGAGATCCTCCGCAGCCTGCGGCTGTACCACGACGTCGACGAAACGTATCTCCGGGCAATAGAACGGGCGTTCCCGGCGGGAAATTCCGCGTTCCTCGCGCTCAGGGAAGACCTGGATGCAATGGGGAAGTACATCCCCCTTTTTCAGCTGGAACTCCTCCGCAGACACGGCGTCGACGTAAGCGATTTCTTCGAGGGGATCCGCTTCATCCCCGACCTTCTGCCGACACTCAGACCGGACATCGCTGTACTCCTGCAACCGGAGCTCTTCAACACCGATCCCGGGCGGCTCCAGAAGCTGATCGGAATGCCGATCGACGCGGCATGGCTTGACGCCGTCGCCCGTCTCCTTGCGGCACCGGCAGAGATCCGGCGCTGGCGCCGGGACGCGTGGGGCCTCCTTGAGAATCCCGTCTTCCTTCGGGTCGAGGCATTCGTCGAACTCGCCGTCGCTCTTCATTCACTCTCGGGCAGGAAGCTTGCAGGCGAGATCCCGCTTTCCGGCCGCCCTGCGAGGATCCCCTCCAGGCTGGACAGTTTCTTCCGGATGTCGCATGCCGATGACGAAATGCGGCAATTCCTCGCCGCCGCGATGGAGTATCTCACGGTCGCATCAGAGGGGATGGTGGAAGTCCCCGCGAACATCATTCGTGCGATGAAGGAGGTGGAACGGATTGCTGCGATCGAGGAGCAGGCGCTCGGCCGTGAGCAGCAGGACCGGCTTCGATTCTATCTGCTCCAGATTGCGCGCATTACGGGGGAGAGCGGATAGCCCGGCGGGAGGGAGAGTCCGGTGAATACCATCAGGAGCGACTCTCTTCGGTGGGTTCATTCTCCTTCTGGATTGTCCCGTTCTTCGCAACTGAAAGATGTCCCTCCGCCCCGTTGGACTGGCCCCCGTCAGGCATCGTGACGCCGAGGCTGGTCAGGGCAAAAGAGCGGGCACGCCTGCGGAGGAGCACCTCGCGGAACAGCGTGCGGATGACAAGGACTATGCATCCAAGGACGAAGAGCCCGAGTACGATGTTGGTGGCAATGAGGAAGCCTGTCAGCGGCTCATCGAACGAAGTCAGACCTGCCCGGAGATGGTCCATTCACGTTTCCGATGCACCAGTGTGCAGAACCAATAAGGGAGAAAACCGCATGTGCCTACTGTCTCTAACATACGAAGGGGAAGGACCAACAGCAAATGATCCTTCCCCTCAGAGAATGTGCAGGTAAGCGTCAAGCCCGCTTCACTTTAGGACGATGAGTTTCCTTGTCTGGACGAAGTTCCCCGCCTCGAGACGGTAGAAATAGACCCCGCTCGCAAATCCCGATGCATCCCAGGCAATGCTGTATCTCCCGGCTGGCCGGTGTCCGCCGACGAGTTCGGAGACCACCTGTCCCAGGGAATTGTAGACCTTCAGCGACACATCCCGGTCGGCGGCGAGATCGAACCGGATCGTCGTCGAAGGATTGAACGGGTTGGGATGGTTCTGAAGCAGCGCAAACTGCGGAGGAGCCGATCCGCCGGAGGCGGCTCCCTGCGTGGTTTCCACACGGACCGGCTCGTTGTAGTGGACGGCGCCGCTGAGATCGATCTGTTTCAGCCGGTAGTACCAGCTCCCCGGCTGCACGGACGCATCATCAAAAGCGTATGACTGTGGCGTGAGCGTCGTTCCATGACCCTTGACAAATCCCCCCTGGAGAGTGCTGAACCCGTCCGGGACGGCCGTCGATCGCTGCACCTCGAACCCGTAGTTGTTGATCTCCGAGAGGGTCTTCCATGAAATATGGGTCCCCGAACCAATCCCGGGGGCTGCGGTGAACGATGCGAGCTCGATCGGCAGGAACACGCCGTAGTTGAACGTCCAGCATCCCCGCCCGTGAGTCGCCGCGAGCAGGATCTGCGTCCCCTCCTTGTATTTCAGGTCGAACACTGCCAGCGTCGGCATCCCGTTGTTGAACGACGCCCAGGTCGAGCCGTCGTCCGTGGATTTGTACACCCCAAGGTCCGTCCCGAGGAAAATCGTCCGGGGCGCCGCAGTCCGCAGCGCGATACAGAGGACCGGAATATTGGGGAAATTGCCCGTCACATTCGACCAGGTCGTCCCCCCGTCCGTCGTCTTGGCGACATGCACGCCGGTGAAAGCGCTGAAGCTGGCATAGCAGACGTTGTCATTCGTTATGTCGACTGCAAGTCCCGTGGCATACGGGAATCCTGTCGTCGTCGTCCATGTGGTCCCGGTGTCCGGCGTGGCGAGGAGCCTGCCGCCCGACGTGCCGGCGTAGATCTTGCCCGAGTTCGTTGCACCGATGGCGATCGACGAGACGTTACCGCTGACAGTGGTCGTGGTCGCAATCCGCGTCCAGAGGGAGGAGCTCGTCGCGCTCTGCGCCGAAGTGGTCCTCCAGAGGTCCGATTGCCCGTAGACAATCGTGTTATGGTCGCCGGGCGCCATGGCATAGGGATTATAAAAGAGTCCTCCCGTAGAGGCGGAGGGACGGATCTCCGTATAGCTCGCGCCGGAGTTCGAAGAGCGCTGGCAAGAACCCTGGACATACTGGCCGTAAATGAAGTTCGTATTGACGGGGTCGACGACAGTGTAGCCGCCGTCCCCCGTCGTCACCTGATTCCAGGTGGTTCCGCCGTCTGTGGATGATTCCTTGTTATTATCCTGCGTCCCCCCATAGAGCTTCAGAAGGGAGGTCGGGTCATAATCCGCGCTCATGTACTGCAGCGTCGAGAGCGTTGCATTCAGATCCGTCCAGGAGACGCCGTCGTTGGTCGACTTGAAGACACCGCCGTCCGACCCGCAGTAGAGGACCGAGCCGTTGTAGCCCAGGAAATGGATGTCGGCGTGAGAGAACGAAGTGGAAGTAGCCGTGTTCCAGAATGTCCGCTGTGTCAGGGAGGCTCCGCTCGCCGTTGAGCTGAATATGTCAAGTCCCCCCGCGATCACCGTCGAGGAACTCGAAAGCTTCACCGTGATCGCATTGTCGTACCATCCCTGGCCTCCCAGGTAGTTCGTCGAGGATTTCAGCGTCCAGCTCCCCCCCCCGTTCGTCGACGCGTACAGACCGAGGAGTGCGTAGCCTGAGGGATTTGCGACGCTCGCGTACAGAATGGTGGTGTCCGACGCTGCCAGGGCGAGCTGCGTCCGGGCGATGGACGCCGGAAGGCCGCTCGTGATCGGGACCCAGGTAGCGCCCCCGTCGGTCGATTTCTTCACGACGTCGGAGGTATATCCCCCGGTCGTGGTGTACAGATAGAGCGGATTCAGCGGGTTGACCAGGATGCAATTTGCCTGTGTCCCGCTCGACGTGTTCGTCCAGGAAACGCCCGCATTTGTCGATTTGAAGACGCCGAGGGATCCCGAGAGGTATACCGTATTCGTATTCAGGGGGTTGATCGAAATCTGCGAGATATACGACCCCACGGCCGCGGTCGTGGCGATCTTCGTCCACGACGCACCGGCGTCGGTGGACTTGAACACGCCGTCCCCGTAGTAGCTGTCCAGTGAATAGTTCAGCTCTCCGGTCCCGAGGTAAACGACCGACGGGTTGACGGGGTCAACGGCAACCGCTCCGCACGCGAGCGACGTCAGATTGTCGGTGAGCGCCTGGAAGCTGGTCCCCCCGTCTATGGTCTTCCACACGCCCCCCCCGGCAGAGGCGATGTAAAATGTGAGCGGGTCCGTGGGGTGGAAGGCGATCGAATTTGTTCTCCCGGAAATGAAGTTATTGTTGGTGACCTTATACACCAGCCCCGAGGGATTCACGCTGGTCCAGTTGGTCGACGCTGTCGTGCTCCCGAAAATGCGGGTGTCGGGAGTCACCAGCAGGTGCCGGGCGACCATTTGGGAATACGCCTCTGGCGGAATTGTGCGGCCGGGCCCGCCGGCCCGGAGGTTCATCATATATTCCTGTCGGGCGATGATCTCCTCCGGGGACTCTCCCTCCTCCTGAGCCCGTGCGGAAAACGGGGTGAATGCGAGCAGAACCATCGCAAGCGCGGTAAACACCAAAAGCGTAGCAGTCCGATAGGACATAGCTTCTCTCCTGATTAATCCTGGTTTATGGTGTGTGCAGCAGACGTGATGGTCCGGCGCGCCCCGGGTGGTCCGACTGAAATGAAGAAGAGCGGCCAATGGCATGTGCAACCTCCCCCTGGACGAACGAAACACACGCCGGCGGCAAGAACGCCTCTCGCCGGCCCTCCGTGGGGCGGTTGTGGGAAAGAGGAGCTATGCAAAGAACGCGGCGTTACAATATACGCTCCGCGGGCGAGACTAGCAATAGGTCGGATTTCAAGAGGAAATGAGCCGGGACAAACCGGGAGCTTGATTTGGTCGATTCAGATGTGTATTTTGGTGCGATCCTCCGATAATCCCAATCAGCGCCCATTCATTACATTGAGCGACACAGAACACCATCCGAGCGTGCAGCTGGCGATACTCTTCGCCGACGTCAGCGGCAGCACCAAACTTTACGACACCCTTGGCAACACACGCGCCCAGGACATCATCTCCAAGGCACTGGAGGTCCAGTCACAGGCGGCCGGAAGGCACCAGGGGACGATCGTCAAGAATATCGGCGACGAACTCATGTGCACGTTCCCTTCCGCCCCGCTGGCCACGGAAGCCGCCAAGGACATGCAGCGCTCCCTGAAGCAGGCGATAGCCATCGGGACCATCCCCTACGAGTCGCTGAGCATACGGGTCGGATTCCACTTCGGTCCGGTCATTCCCCAGGCGGGGGATGTCTTCGGCGACGCGGTGAACGTCGCCGCGAGGGTGGTGGCCCAGGCCAAGAAAGGGCAGATCCTGACCACGAAGTTCACGGTCGACGAGCTGCCTGATGAGATGAAGTCGGGGCTGCGCTTCATCGACAAGGCCGCGCTCAAGGGGAAAAAGGAGGAACTCGAATTGTTCGAGGTTCTCTGGGAATTCGAGAACCTGACGATCGTGCAGAACATCTTCGAAGACAAGCCCCACGAGGCGAAGCTCACAGTGAGGTTCGGTGAGACGACCGTGGAACTGAGCCACGACCGCCCCGCGCTTCACATGGGACGTGGGATCGAAAACGATTTCGTGATCCCGGAACCCCTTGCTTCCCGGTCACATGCCAGGATAGAGTTCCGCCGCGAGAGGTTCATCCTGATCGACCAGAGCATCAACGGGACATACGTCTCCATCATCGGCGAGAAGGAAGTTGTGCTCCGCAGGGACGAGATTGTGCTGCAGCGTGAGGGGAAAATCAGTCTGGGAAAATCGACGTCGCTGCAGCCGGAGATGTGCGTGACATTTTCACTGCTGGGAAGCGCAGGTCTGCTGAAGTTCGACTGATCGCGCCCAATGGCGGCGCGACCGTTTGGCGCCATCGTTGATGCCGCCTAGATATTGTAGCCTATACCGATCCTTCCGTCGATCCCCGTAATCGACATTCCTCCTTTCAGGTTGCCGAAATCCACTTTCACAAGTGCGGGGAAGAAAAACCCCGAGGGAAGGGAGAATGTCGGTCCCACGCCGACGCCCGCCACTTTCGATCCTGAATATGCCTCGGGAGTGTTCTCGTATATCCGGACTTCTGCGAGGTACGTCAAAGAAAAACGGGGATTGAACACCTGCCTGAACTGCCCGACAGCTTCGAAGCGGCCGGGCTCAAGCCTCTCCGCCTCGCTCACCAGCCCGCCGACCCCCGCCACCTTCCCCTTGGAAGTCGACCGGTATCCCACGAAGACCTGGAGCGCGTTTTCACGGAAGTATTGCCTGTATTGCAGATTGAACCAGTAGGAATTCCCCGACGCGAACACCTCCGCATCATTGTACTTGTCCGTCCCGTAGGCGGTGAACATGAAATCCGCCGAAAGGGACGCGACTTCGTTCAACTTGTAGTCGGCACCAAGGCTCCCCGTGATCTCGGGCCCCGGCGCGTAGAAGCCCGAACCTTCGAGCGGCTTGTACTTCCCCCGGTACTGATAGGCCGCCGCGAGCCCCAGGACGAGATTGTCATTCACGGGGAACACCCAGGCGAGACCCGGGTTCACGTTGAGACCCTGTCCCCAGACCGGGACCTGCATATTGAAGAGAGGATGGCTAAAGAGGATCGACGTGACAAACTGATCGTGCGGGAGCTCCTTCTTCCCTGTGGGGGCGTTGATCCCAAGGCTGAAGACCGTGTTGATCGATTCAAGGTAGTAGTTGAACCCCAGCTGCACGTCGGTCAGCCCGCTCAGCTTCGCGACATCCCCTCCCGAGGCCGCCCCCCCGCCGCCGAGGCTGAAGCTCGCACTCCGCCCCAGCGGCACGTATGCCGAGACCATGGTGCTGAACTCCGAGAAACTCAACGCCGAGTTCTTCCCGGTCCAGCGCTGATAGACCGGCGTAACCACGACCGAAGCCTGCCGGCTGATGATGTACTGTTCGTTCTGAGACTGCGCCGCCATGGATAGAAAGAGCAGAACGATTAGGGTGGGGGATCGCCGCATAATGTCCTCGTCGTTACCGGATCATGACCAGCTTGCGGACGGCGCTGTACTCTCCGGCCCGCAGCCTGTAAAAATAGACTCCACTCGCCACATGCCCTCCGGTGTCGCTCGAGCCGTCCCAGACGAGCGAATATTCCCCGGTGCTCTGGACGCCGCTCGAGAGCGTCCGCACGCGCTGGCCGAGCGTGTTGTAGATCTCGAGAACGACCTGGCTCTTCTTCGCCAGGGAGTACCGGATCGTCGTCGCCGGGTTGAACGGATTCGGGTAATTCTGCTCCAGCGCGTAGGAAACCGGCTGCAGTGGAATCCCCTGGCTCTCATCCGAGGCGTACGCCTCCGTCCCCATGATCACTTTGAAATATCGGGGAGCATTCGGGGCGTCGAGATTCACTTCGAACGACCCTGAGGCCGCCGGAACGGCATTCTCGTTGACCAGGTCAAGGACATGCAGGCTGTATCCCGCCGGGAGTGTCCCTGAAGGCGTCAGAGTCAGTACGGCCTTCCCTTTTGTCCCTGTCGCATCGAGGTCGATCACCCACGACGCCCCTTCACCCGAGGCAGACTTGTAGTTCTCCAGATAGGGGATGCCTCCGTCCAGAATGTTCAGGTGGAGACCATCGCCGATCGGCGGAGGCTTCGGCGCATCGAGTTTATCCCTCCCGGAGGAGGCGCCGGTACGAAATCCGATGTAGTTGTACGTGTCCCGGAATTCCGTCCCGGGGAGCGCGGCGGAAAGCTGGAGGATGAACTCCCCGGGGCCGGGGGCAGTGGCAAACCTGCCTTCTTTGTGCAGCGCAGCGAGCGTGGTTTCTACGGGAGGAAACAGAAGGCTGGCCGGCTGCTGAGTGCCGTTATAGACGAAATACCCCTCATACGGCTCCAGGACCGGCGCGATCTTGTATTGTGTCCCGTCGTAGGCGTAGGGCCCCGTCATGAAACCGCTCCCTTCCACCCCAACCACCTGGGACCAGGCCACGTTGAAGCCGAAAGGATTTGCGATCTGGTTCCACCCGGTGTCGACCGGCACGGGGTATGACTGGCCGCTCGGAACCGAAACGCCCCGCTTCAGGGAGAAGGGCGTTCCGCTCGAGGTGATCACCCAGAACGCATTCCCCGGATCGAGATAGAGACCCGCGGATGACCCGAGCTCCCTGTACCCGTTCCTGACCCATCGGAAGACGCGCCACTGGGCGGGATTGTAGGCCCCATAGTCATCTCCGAGCTGCCCCATGACGAGAGAATTATCGAGTATCATCGGCGAGGAGAACATCTTGTAGTGTGCGGCTGTCGGCGGCGTGGGAGGAAACACCCGCTGTACTCTCACCGGAAGAAACGACGGCGTAAGGCTCGGGGTCAGTCCCGGAAAGGACAGACGTACCCCCTGGAGTGTGACCAACGTCAGGTAGTATTCAACCCCGCGGATCGTCACGGCCGCTGCCGGGAGTGTGACGCTGAAATGCCCGAAACTTCCCGTCAGCGCCACGGAGTCGTACGCGGTCTTTCCCGCAAGCCTGTAGTAGAGTTCCCCCGACGTATAGACAGAATCGACAGTGGCGATCCTGAGCGGCTGCGGTTTGCCGATGAGCGAATCCCCCGTATTGTACACAAGCGGCGTGACGTTGAAGCCGAGGACTCCGATGTCGCTCAGCGAATCGGGGTTGACGACGATGATATTGTACGTCCCGATGGGGAGCGTGGTCGGAGACCTCGCGACTATCCTCGTAGAATCAAACAACTGCTGAACAGGCGCAGTGACGCCGCCGATGCTGACGCTGACCCCCGGCCTGAAGTGGTTTCCCGTGATCGTGATCGGGACACCGACACCGGACGGCGCACTGTCAGGCGCGACTGAAGTGAATATCGGGGGGGTGGCCAGAGTGACGACAAATGCCTTGACCCTGGTCGCGGTCTGCCCGTCGGGATTCGTTATTGTCACGTTATGCCCCCCCACCACCAGCCCGGTCGGGTCGAATTGCGCGAGGTTGCTGTTGAGAACCCCCCCCGTGACCGTCGCATTATCCACTCTGATCGTTGCCCCACTCACGAAATTAGCCCCGATGATCGACATGACCTGCGTGACGCTCGGGTTGACCACCGGGGGGGCCACAAGCGCGATTTCGGGCGCGGGAAGACTCCCGGCCGTGACGCCCACATCGTCGATGAACCAGCCCCGGAAACCGTTGTACAATGCGTCCCCCGTGTCGAAATTGAACCGGATGAGGACGACTTTTCCCGAGTCAGCGGAGAGATCGAAGTACTGTTTGGTCCATGACCCTTTCTGTCCGAGCCCGTTCGATGAAAAAGGCTGAAAGTGAGCACCCGAAGGATCACTGAGCGGGTTGAGCTGTCCCCTGCCGAGCGGAACCCAGGTGACGCCGGCGTTGGTGGAGGCGTCTATGCTCATGACGTCGAAACTATTGGACTCCACCCCCTCGATTTCCCACCATGTCTGGAAACTGAGGACCGCATGAGTCTGGCCGACAAGGCTGATCGGCGGCGTTATGAGATCCCCGGAATTCGCCGAGTCAGAGGTTCCCCCGCTCTTCGGGGACTGCTCAGGATTGAAACCAACCCCGATGAATGTGCCCGTGGCATTTTGTCCGTACCACCAGCAGTAATTCCCCGAAAACGGCGAAGGGAGATTCCCCGCATCGGGGAGCGTGACAAGATTGGGGTTGATCGTCGGGCTGAGGACGCTGGTTTGCTGCGGCCGGTAGGGGAGGTGCCAGAACCCGGTGCTCGTCCACCCCGACGCGCCGTTTTCCATATCGTCAAACCACGGGAGCGTGACCGCAGTGGCCTTCGAGAGCGAAGCGATCGTCACGGCGGAAAGACCTGACACGGCCGGGCGATCGTGCTTCGCCCCGGGCTCCCGCAGGCTCCTCCGTGTCTGGGCGGTGGAAGCGAGTGCCGCCAGAAGACAGAGCCCTCCGATGGACAGCGTTCTCCGCAGTGGCCGGATTTTCATGTGTGTGCCTCCTGGAAACGTGTTGCCAGAATCCTTGTGTGTCAAGGCCAGCCCGATGCAGCAATCAGCGCACCGGCGGCGGGGGCGGCGGCGGCAGCATGTCGATCGTGACACCGTGATCGAACGCGACGGCAGCCGGCGACTGGTTGTCCATCCCGGGGAAGAAGACGAGCTTGATCATCTTGTTCAGGTTGTTAAACCGTTTCGCCATGAGCGAGCGCGTCCCCTTTCCCCGCTGTGCCTCATCGGCACCGGGCGCCGGGCTCACCTTGTGGGACGCCGAGAGCGCACTCTCCTTCGAGTTCCCCGAGAGATTCATTGCATCAGAGAGGTCCGCCTTGGCTTTCGCAGGCGCGAACGCGGGGTCAAGCGCGCTGGCCTGCTTGAAATACACGCCGGCGGATTCGAAATCCCCCTCCCCCTCCTTCTCCAGTCCCACCGAATAGGCGAAGAACGCCTGCAGGTTCTTCGTGGGAATCTTTTCGATCGCGGTGATCTCCTCACGCGTGAGCGTGATGCCCATATCCTTCACGACCTTGAAGACCATCTCCTTCTGCACCCTGAAGAGGTTTGCCAGGTCGTCTGACTGGCTCTCCGAGGACGGTGTCTTCCCCTTCCCGATATCGATCGAAGCAACGTCGAGCCGGAGCGTGTTGTCCGCGGAAACATTGTATCTGCCGCCGACGATCCGCCCCGCGGCGAGAAACTTCCCCAGCCTGGGAGCAGTGGAGGGATCGACCGCGCTCGATGCACTGAATTTCAGCTCAGCCATCAGCTCCTCGACACGCATCCTTTCGACGAGCTTCAGCTTCTTCACGCGGCCGAGGTCGATCGTCATCATCTCGCTCAATCCCTGCCCGAGCGCCGAATACTTCTGTTCACTCCCCTGGTAGACAAGGGGGAAGACCGCCACTGCGTTCGACGGCGTGTTCTGCCTGCCGAGTGAATCTTCGTTCGCCGCGAGCTGGCGGAACTGGTCGGCGATAAGCTCCTTCGTGACGACGTAGTAGCGCGACTCCATGAGCTTGTGGTACGGCGACGAGGATGCGATGTCCGTGTAATTGATATACGCGGCAAGCGCACCCTTCAGATCGTTGTCATATTCGCGGGTCATGCCGAGGTAAAACAGCGTTTTCCCGTCGTGCTCGTTGGCTATCGACGCCTTCTTGAGATAGTCACGGGCCTGGGGGTACTGATGCGTCTCGAAGTAGATGACCCCCAGGTCGCGCAGGGCTTCAGGGTCCGCCGGATTCGTCACGAGACGCTCCTGGAGTTTCCGGATCGTCAGTTCGTAGTCCTGCGGGGTCTCCACCGTCCCCGTCGTCCCGCAGGCACACAGGACGAGCGGCAGCAGCAGGAGCACGTACAGGCCGCGGGCATTCATGTGTCAGCTCCGGAGTAGTGGCTTTATGCTTTCGGCCTTCAGATGCGCCTTCTCGTACGACGGGTCCTTCACCAGCGCCTCGTTGAACTTCTTGTATGCCCCCTCGTAGTCCCCGCGCTCCACCAGCACCAGCCCCTCAGAGTAGGACATCATCGCATCTAGAGATTTCGTCTCGGTCCCCTTTTCCAGCTGCGCTTCCGTGATGTTGACGTTGACCGCTTTCGCGACCTTCGCACTCAGCTTCTCCACGAGGTCAAAAAAGGCATCGGCATCCCCCTTCACGTCGTCCGTGGCAAGGATCTCGCCGGTCTCCACCTTGACAAGGCGGGCGCCGAGCCACATGTCACCCTTGAACTTGATGAAACTCCCCAGGACGACCGCGTTCACCCCGAGCTGCTTCCCCACGCGGACAGCGGTGTTCGCATCGAACTTGCCGGGGGTGTTCTCGAGTCCGATCTCGTTCATGAGCCAAGCAATCCTCTCGCGCTCCACCACCTTGAGCTGGACGGCACCCCTGAGCTGGTTGATCATCAGCTCGGAGAACCCCATCTCCATCGGATTGAATCTCTCCCTGTCGTCGACGGATGAGTTCTTGAAATCCAGGATCGCGATGGTCTTGATCCCCGGATCCGCCCTCTCCACCTGCATCTTCCCGGCCTTTTCCTGGCGCACCTTGTAATACAGTTTCAACAACGGCGGCGCCTCTTCGTCCGGATTGAGCTCCACAAGGGGCGGCTC
>PMDK01000098.1 GCA_003154425.1 Ignavibacteriota bacterium | reverse complement strand
TGTCGGCCTGCGCGAACACCTCATCCATCGACGGGAGCCGGAGCGAGTAGATCTCGCTCATCGCTGATTTCGGGCCGGAGATGATGTCGTTGTCGAACACTTCGACGAAATAGCTGACGATGTCCTCCGGCACCATGTGCAGTGCCGCAATGGACCACCGGTACGGCACAAGTGCTTCGATGGTCCCGCCCGGCGGAACGGGGAGGGGAACGTAGGTGAACTCCTGTGCGGGCTTTTCGTACTTCGATTGAACGAGCTTGTAGCCGAGACGCACGCNNCGTAGTCGTCGGCGATCTTCGCCAGGAGATCGACGGGCGCAGTGTCGGTCAGGTCGAGGTTCTCGCCCGGCGAGAGGAGTGTGACCGACGGAAAGGCGTCGGGGACGATCTTCAGGGAGTATTCGACCGGATCGACGCTCCCTGTCCGCGCACTGTCCCGCAGGTCGATGTGATAGGACCGTTCCTTCATCAGGACGAGTGTGCCGTGCGCGTTCTTCCCCGAGACTTCGAGCGGGAGCTTCGCACTGTCGCTCAGGGAGACCTGAGCCGAGTTCAGAACCTTGTTTGCCTCAATCTCGAACCGGATCCTCGCCCCCCGCAGGGCTGCGACATCCCCCGCATTGTCATCCTGGCGGCGCTCCGGCAGCCTGCTGTATGCCGGCGGAAACACCGTGAGGCGAAGCGCCCTGATCAGAGGCCGGTCCATCACCGTGAGTGTGTAGTCCTCTCCCCGGACGCCCCGGGCCTGGACGTAGTACTCCGTCGTTTCGGTGAGCGATGCAAACTGGTGCCGGAATTCGCCGGCGCCGTCCGCCTGGAGAACTTTCTCTTCGTAGTAAAGGTCTCCCCGCCTGCGGAACGCGATCGTGATCTCGCCGGGCGTTTCCCCGAGGACGCGCACGCGGATCGGAACGGTTTCCCCCTTGATGAGTTCGCGCGAGCCGGGCTCGACGACGAACCGGAACGGGGAGGGGAGCGCGTAGGCTTCGTTGAAATGGAAGAGACGCCCCGCAGCGCCGAAGAAAGCGGTCGGGAAGAGTGCGAAGAGGAGAACACCGGAGAGCGTGCAGACAAGGAGGAAGCGTCCCATGCGCTTCGAGCCGGCCCTGTCGACGGTCGACGTGAAGTCGATCCCCTCGCAGTCGGCCCGGAGATCGGCGAGCGAGGCTTCGATGAGGTCGCCGGAGTAGAGGCGACGGGTATCCCCGTCCGCGAGAAGCTGGAGCGTGTTGACGAGCCGGTCGTTCAGGCGGGGGATGGCACGCCCCACGTCGCGGGCGGTTTCCAGGTCGTCTCTTCCGGAAAGCACTCCCGCAAGCCGCCCGAGGGGCCGGCTGATCCTCCGGAGAAAGAGGGCCAAGGCGAGGAGGAGAAGCAGCCAGAAGAGGATCGTCCTTCCCCTCACGTCGAAGTTAAACATCTCCTCGCCGACGAGCGCAAGGAGAAGCGCAAGAAGAAAAACGGAGCCGGAAAAGGCGGCGCCACCAATGACGGCGGCGAGCTCCTGCTTTCTCCGCACGGCTGAGAGGCGCCCGTGAAACTCGGTATATATGCCGTTCCTGTCCACACCGCCCCCCTAGTGGGTCAACGCCCAGACGACGAGATTCGTCCCGAAACGGAGGGCTTCCTGGCGCTTTTCCTCCGGGTCGCCGTGCACCTCGGCATCGGCCCAGCCGTCGCCGGGATTGGATTCATACGTGTAGTACAGAACCAGCCGCCCGTGCAGGAATATGCCGAAACCCTGGGGGGCCTTGCCATCGTGCTCGTGCGTTTTCGGGGCCCCGGCGGGGAATTCGAACTGACAGTGGTACAGTCCGTACGAAAAGGGGATCTCAAGGAGGTCTTCTCCGGGGAACACTTTTTTTATTTCCCGGCGGAACGGCTTGTTCATCCCATAGTCATCGTCGGCGTACAGGAATCCTCCGTTTTCAAGGTACGTCCTGAGCCGCCGCGCTTCCGCTTCCGAAAACGTGATATTGCCGTGCCCCGTCATGAAGAGGAACGGATGGGAGAAGAGTCCGTCGTCTGCGATATCGACAAACTGGTACCGCGGATCGGTGTCGATCCCGGTGACACGATGGACAAACGTCAGGAGGTTGACTTCCGAGGAGGGATCATTGTACCAGTCCCCCCCGCCGGCGTATTTCAGCCGCGTGATGGCAAAAGCACTTGTGGGGTTTCCGGACTGGGCAATAGCCGCCCCAGTCCCGATGAGCAGGGCAAGCAACAGGTGCTGCACATTCTTCATGCAGCCAATCTATCAAAAGGGGGGGGAAGAATCAACCGCCGCCCCGCTCCCGCCCGTGAGATGTGACGGGCCGTTCCCGGATGTCCGTCAATCCATGATCTTGCGCAGGAAGGCGGGTTTTTCCGGATCCGACTTGTCGATTTTTTCCCTGTTCCCTTCCTGCTCCGCGCGGTACGCCGGCATGGAAATGTCCACACCCCGGCGGACATAGGCAGGCTCGTCGTATTTCTGGAGCTCGGAGAGGCCGGACGGGATCTTTTCGACGGTCTTTGCCATCCGCGGCATGCGGGCGGCCGAGGGCGAACCGCCGCGGCGATTGAATCCCGTGGCGATGACCGTCACCATCACTTCGTTCTCCACGGTCCCGTCGATGACGGCACCGAGTATGACGTTCGCATCTTCCCCCGCAGCTTCGCGAATGATCTCCGTCGCTTCATCGACTTCCACGAGGGTCATGTTCGCGCCGCCGGTGATGTTCACGAGCACGCCCTGGGCCCCGGAGATCGAGACGTCTTCGAGCAACGGACTCGATATGGCAAGGTGTGCGGCCTCGACTGCCCGGTTTTCCCCTGTGGCGACCCCCGACCCCATGACCGCGTCTCCCATCTCCCTCATGACGGTGCGCACGTCGGCGAAGTC
>PMDK01000228.1 GCA_003154425.1 Ignavibacteriota bacterium | reverse complement strand
TCAACCACAACAACACGCCGTTCCCTCTCACCGGGGGACACACGACAGTGGTCTGCGCTCAATGCCACGTGAACAATGTGTACGCGGGACTCACGCACGACTGCTATACGTGCCATACGGCGACCTTCACGTCTGCGACCACGCCCGTGCCGCACACGGGGTTCCCGACGGCGTGTGCTTCGTGCCACACGACAAACCCGGGGTGGACTCCCTCGACATACAGTCACGCATCCGCGACGCCCAGGTTCCCGCAGGACAGCAGACATACGACGGCAGCCTGCGCAAAATGCCATCAGACCGCCACGAACTACACCCAGTACTGCTGCCAGAGCAGCGGGTGTCACAACAACTGCCAGGGGGGCGGATGATCAGGGGGGAAGGGGGAATGGAGAAGCAGTCGAAAGCGTTCGTCCTCTTTCTGTTCGTCGCGCTGGCAGGAGTCGCCGGCACCAAAGGGCAGACAAGGGAAACCCGCCGGATCGCCGGGACGGTGACGTACGTCGCGACAGGCAGCTTCTATTTCGACGCCGGCAGGGTCAAGGGGGTCGGGGCCGATGATACGGTCGCTGTCATGCGCAAATCGCAACCGCTGGCAAGCGGCGTCGTCACTGCGGTCTCAAGCGGTTCTTCTGTGGCGAGAATCATCTCGCAGTCAGGGACGATAGCGGTCGGGGACTCGGTCATGGAGATGAAGGAGATCATCGTCGAAGAGCAGCAGACGGCTGCGCGGACGGGTCAGGGAGGGATGGGAAGGAATGCCTCCCTCTCCCAGGACAATAAAGTGAGCGGACGGATCGGACTTCAGTATGCCGCGGCGGGAGTGTTCGGGACATCGCTGGATTTCTCGCAACCGGCGTTGATCACCCAGCTGAGCATCAACCGCCTGTTCGGCACGGCATCCACGTTCACGATGTACGCCCGTTCCTACAGGGACATGTCCGCACAGTACGACCGGTACGGACAGGGTTCCAGGAACAAGATCCGCCTGTTCGAGCTCTCGCTGAGGAACGACGACACCCGCTCCTGGTATGGCTACGGCGTGGGACGGATCACTTCCCGCTACGTGGGAGGTCTCGGCGCGTTTGACGGCGGCCAGTTCTACCTCCGGCAGGGAAACTTTTCCTTCGGACTTCTTGGCGGAACGCAGCCCGATTATACCACTTCCGCCTTCACCACCGACGAATCGAAATTCGCCGGCTTCGTCAATTACGCCTGGGGAGGAGACGTCTTCAAGACGTCCGACATCACGTTCGCTTACGGCCAGCAGAGATACCTGGGAAAGATCGACCGCAAATTCGGCTACTTCCAGAGTTCGCTCAGGTTTGGAACGGACTTCTTTTTTTATTCCAGCACCGAGATGGACCTGGCGCACAGGGAGAACGGCAACGAAATCAACCGTCCGACCATCACCAATTCGTTCTTGACGATCTCCTGGCTGCCGGCTTCATGGGTTTCCGTGAATGCCGGATACGATGCGGTCAGGGCACTTGATCTCCTGGAAAGCATGAAGACGTTTCCGGACACACTTCTTGACAAGTCACTGAAAGAAGGGTACCGCGCAAATCTTTCGTTCCTTCTCCCGTTCCGCGTGACCCTCTCCGGGAGCGCCAATTTCCGGCTTGCTTCGGCTACCACACCGGCCGCCAGGACCGTCGGTTCGACGTTCCGTGTGAGCGACATCCTGGACTCGGACGTGAATCTTGGTGCCGGGTACCAGGACATCCGGGGCCTGTACACGACCGGGAATGACTGGACGGTCGACATGGACCGGTGGATTGCGCAGTCGTTCTCGGTCTCACTCCGTCTCGACAGGTACCGCTATACCGTCACCGGACAGGATCAGCGGATAACGACGACGACCGGGACCGTGAGCATGAACTACGCGATGCTCCGCTCCTTCTATACAGCAGTGAATTTCGACCAGGTATGGGATACGATAAGGAACACGCAGCGCCTGTATCTTGAAGTGGGGATGCATTTCTAGCAGCCCCGCCGGTTTCAGGCGGGTGTCACGGCAGCTTTCACGGGGGCGGATAATGGAAATGGAATCACTCATAACGATGCTGATCGCACTCGTGCTGATAACTGCCGCCGTCGTTCCCTACCTCAGACGTGTCAGGGGGGAGGAGAAGCGGGCGCGGAAGCATTTTGAAGATGCGAAGATCGCCGGTCTGCAGCCGGCCGTCTCGATGCACCCGCACATCAATGCAACGGAATGCATCGGGTGCGGGGGGTGCGTGGACGCGTGCCCGGAAGAGGATGTCCTGGGTATCATCGACGGGAAGGCGGTCCTTGTCCACGGTTCGAGGTGCGTGGGACACGGCCTCTGCGCCGATGCCTGTCCGGTCGGTGCGATCGTCATGATGATGGCAGCGCCGGGCCGGAGTGCGGAGCTCCCCCTCCTCAACGAGCACTTCGAAACCAACGTGAGGAACCTGTTCATCGTCGGCGAGCTCGGGGGCATGGGACTCATCAAGAACGCAATAACGCAGGGGAGGACTGTCGTCGAATACATCGCCTCCCGCCCGCTGTCTTCCGGCGGAGTGTACGACGTGGTGGTGGTCGGGGCGGGTCCCGCGGGTCTCGCCGCCGGTCTGAGCGCGAAAGCGAGCAAGCTGAAGTATCTCCTCCTGGAGCAGGGGGATGCCGGAGGAACCATCCTGCAATACCCGAGGCGGAAGATCGTCATGACGTCCCCCGTGGAGCTGCCTCTCTGGGGGAAGCTGAAGCTGACGGAGACGTCCAAGGAATCACTCCTGGAACTCTGGCAGCAGGTGCTCACAAAGACGCAGCTCAGGGTGAACACCAACGAAAAGGTCATGGACATAAGGGTCGAGGGGGACAATTTCGTTGTGACCACTCTCCTCCGCGAATACGCGTCGCGCCATGTCGTGCTGGCGCTCGGCCGCCGCGGGACACCGCGCAAGCTCGGGGTCCCGGGGGAAGAACTGGGGAAGGTGACCTACCGGCTCATCGATGCCGAGACGTACAGGGATTGCGACGTGCTGGTGGTGGGGGGAGGAGATTCCGCCGTCGAAGCGGCGGTCGGTCTCGCGTTGCACGGCACCAACCGCGTGACCCTCTCGTACCGCAAATCGGAGTTCACCAGATTGAAGGACCGCAATGCAAGGAATCTTCAGGAGTTCAGGAGGCGGAACGCGATCAACGTCCTCCTGAATTCGAACGTGAAGGGAATCACCGAGAGGGACGTCCGGATCGAGACCGCTGAAGGCATCAGGGCCCTCCCGAACGACTACGTCTTCATATTCGCCGGAGGGGAGATGCCGTTTGAATTCCTGAAGAAGACCGGGATCAAATTCCAGGATCAGGTGGTGGCGTGAGCCTTTTTTCTCTGACATCGGATTTTCAGCCGAGTGGCGATCAGCCGGACGCCATCCGGCAGCTCGCGGAGGGCGTGGCGAGGGGCGACCGCTTCCAGACGCTCCTGGGCGTCACCGGGAGCGGCAAGACATTTACTGTCTCGAACGTCATCGCGGGGGCCGGCAAGCCCGTGCTCGTGATGTCGCACAACAAAACGCTCGCCGNNCTACCAGCCCGAAGCCTACGTCCCCTCCACCGATACCTACATCGCCAAAGACGCGTCGATCAACGATGAGATCGACAGGCTGCGCCTCCGTGCCACGAGCGCGCTCCTGAGCGGCGACAGAAACGTCATCGTTGTCGCATCGGTAAGCTGCATCTACGGCATCGGAGCGCCGGAGGAGTGGGCGAGCCAGGTGGTGGTCGTGCGGAAAGGGGAGAAGCTGGAACGGAACGACCTTCTCCGGAAACTGCTGAACATCTACTACACCCGGAACGATTTTGAATTCGTCCGCGGAACAATGCGCGTGCGCGGAGACGTCGTCGAGGTGATCCCCGCATACGAGAACGAAGAGGCCCTGCGGGTCGAATTCTTCGGCGACCTCGTCGAGCGGATCTCCTACATCAACCGGCTCGACGGGAAGGTCCTCGGCGAAACGGACTACGAAGTGGTCTACCCTGCGAAACAGTTTGTCACTTCGAAAGACACGCTGGAGCGCGCAATGAAGGGGATCGACAAGGAGCTCGAGGAACGCCTGACGGAGCTCAGGGGCGCCGGAAAGCTCGTCGAGGCGCAGCGGCTGGAACAGCGGACCCGGTTCGACCTCGAGATGATGCGGGAGGTCGGCTACTGCTCGGGGATCGAGAACTACTCCCGGCACATCGCCGGACGGGCGCCGGGGTCGCGCCCGGCATGTCTGCTGGATTATTTCCCCCAGGACTTTCTCCTCGTTGTCGACGAATCGCACGTCACCGTGCCTCAGGTCGGCGGGATGTATCACGGCGACCGGTCGCGCAAGCTGACGCTCGTCGAGCACGGGTTCCGCCTCCCCTCAGCCCTGGACAACCGTCCGCTCACGTTCGAGGAGTGGGAGCGGATGGTGAAGCAGGTGATATTCGTCAGCGCGACCCCGGCGGAGTACGAACTTCAAAAGAGCAAAGGCGTGATCGTGGAGCAGGTCATCCGCCCCACGGGTCTCGTCGATCCGGAGGTCGAGATCCGCCCCGTGAAGAACCAGATCGACGACCTGATCGCCCAGATCCGCGTCCGTGCGGGGAAGAATGAGCGCGTGCTCGTCACGACACTGACGAAGCGGATGGCCGAGGACCTGACCGATTACCTCAACGACATCGGTGTCAGGGTGCGGTATATTCATTCGGAGGTCGATGCGCTCGAACGCGTGGAGATCCTCCGTGACCTGCGGCTCGGCGATTTTGACGTGCTCATCGGCGTGAACCTCCTCCGGGAAGGACTCGATCTTCCCGAGGTTTCCCTTGTGGCGATACTCGATGCCGACAAGGAGGGATTTCTCCGTTCGGAGCGCTCGCTGATCCAGACGGCGGGACGGACGGCCCGGAACCTCAACGGGGTGGTCATCCTGTACGCCGACACGGTGACGGGTTCCATGCAGCGGATGCTCGACGAAACGCGGAGGCGGAGATCGAAGCAGCTGCAGTACAACGTCGACCACCATATTACCGCTGCCACCGTGTTCAAGACCATCGACGAGGTCCTGGCGGCGACGGCGGTGGCGGACGTCAAGGCGGCCCGCGACGCGAGGCGGGAACGCGCGAAGATGCCCCTCGTGGCCGAAAGCGTGGTCCGGTACCTGTCGGCGGAGCAGAAGAAAGACCTGATCGGGGAACTGCAGAGCGAGATGGAACGGGCTGCGAGAGACCTTGAGTTCGAGCGTGCCGCCGGTTTGCGGGATGAGATCGCAAAACTGGAGGAAATGGCGACACGAACCAGGGGGACCCGGACACCCCTCCCGCCCTCCGATGGCTCATCATAGCCTCCACTCTCCCTCCCGTCTGCGCAGCGTGTCGGAAATCTCTTGCCCCCGCATGTAACAGAGGCAGAGGCCGGGCGCTCCCTCCCGGCCGCACCGGTCACAGGCCTTCCCCATGCCCGCGGATCTTCTCTCGGTTCCTTTTTCTTTTCTCCGGATGTTCTCGGACGTTGTGTTCCCCCCTGTCTGCCACTCGTGCAACGCGAGTCTCCCCCGCGGAGGTTCCATCGCCTGTCCGGCCTGTCTCGCGGCAATCGTGCCGGTGGATGAATGGGACACGGCGTACCGCGAAGCGTTCGCCAGGCTGAACGAAGAGCGGACGGTCTCAGATTTCGTTGCGGCATGGTATTTCGAGCGGGAAGGACCCCTTCGCTTGCTGATGCACCGGTTGAAATACGGGGGGATGAGTACCATTGGACTGGAATTCGGGCGGGTGCTGGGGGAGCGCATACGCGAAGCCGGACTGGCGGAATCGGATATGATCGTTCCCCTTCCCTTGCATGCTACAAGGATCCGGGAACGCGGGTTTAACCAGTGTGAATATATTGCACGGGGGGTCTCTGCGGTCACAGGATCCCCCGTCCGCGCCGATCTGCTCAGGCGCACGCGTTTCACGCCGTCTCAGACAACGCTCGGCCACGGAGAGAGGCGTGAGAACGTCCGGCAGGCGTTCGCCGCCCGGCGGCGCGCCCCCCGGGACGTCGCGGGGAGAACGATTCTCCTCGTCGACGACGTCGTCACCACCGGAGCAACCATGCGCTCGTGCGCGTGCGCGCTGCACGGTGCCGGTGCGCGTGCGGTGATCGCGTGTGCGGTTGCGATTGCACGCTAGAAGCGTGCGATTTCTTGACATTCGTGCACGATTGTGATACATTAGAAAGATTTTGGTTGAAGTACTCCATTCGCAGACTGACATTTCCACTCACGTTCCTGATACGACGGAGGTAGTGTATGGCAATCAATATCGGCATCAACGGGTTCGGCCGCATAGGCCGCCTCGTCTTCCGGAGAGTGCTCAAGCAGGGGGGATTCAACGTTGTGGGGATCAACGATATCACCGATGCGAAAACGCTGGCGTATCTTCTGAAATACGATTCCGTGCACGGGATATTCGAAGGGGATGTGAAAGCGGAAGAGAACGCAATCGTGGTCAACGGAAAGAAATACCGCGTCACCGCGGAGAAAGATCCTGCCAGGCTTCCCTGGAAGGAACTCGGCGCCGACATCATCATTGAAGGGACCGGCATATTTACCAGCCGGGAGAAGCTCCAGCCCCACATTACCGCCGGAGCGAAAAAAGTACTGCTGACCGCTCCCGCCAAGGATGAAATCGATGCGACCGT
>PMDK01000103.1 GCA_003154425.1 Ignavibacteriota bacterium | reverse complement strand
CGAATGAACAGTCCGCCGTAGTGGCCCCAGTCGGCAGGCCACCACTCCTGCGAGTCGGTCATGAGCCTGTACAGGTCCTTCTTCAGGGCAGCCAGATCAAGCTTCTTGAATTCTTCGGCGTATTTAAAATCGCGGCCCATCGGATTGGAGGCCGGCGCATGCTGGTGAAGAATCCCCAGGTTCAGCTGGTTGGGCCACCAGTCGCGATTCGATGTGCCTCTGCCGGCAGAGGTCATTCCGGAGTGTCCCGCTACGGGGCACGTGCGTTCCTCATTCATGATGGATCTCCTGTGATTTGGGAGGTTGTATGATAACGAGTGTCCAATTGACGTTGTGTTGAATACTCTTCCGAAGGTCTGTTTCGTATCCGACTATCGTATAACACTTGCCGTCCTGCCTGGTGTTCCGCCTAATGTACTCCCTCCGTCCTCTTTTAGCAAGTTGCTGAGCCGGCTTTGTATTGCGCCGGGATCCCCATGATGGTCGCCACGGAATGTTCTGTTGCGTCTTTGCCTTATTTTCGATAGCATTCGCGGGAATCCCGCCGCTGAGAATATCCGGAGTTCTCTCCCGTAATCAAACACCGGAAGTCCTCGCCCCTTGAAATCGGAGGAACAGATGAGTGTATCCCGGCTGTCAATTTGCTGCGTTGTTGCCGTGTGCTGGGCGTTGATTCCGGGCGCACACGCACAGGTGAAGGTCAGCGACGTTCTGCGACATGTGACAAGGGTGGAGATCCCGCTCTCCGGGTATCCGGTGGAGCGGACGGTGGCCGAGGGGATTCGAACGACCTTTGCGCCGGCAGCCGCCGTCGTTGAAGTACCGGACGGTGATCCTCCCCGCAAGGGATCGCTTCGGATCCATGTTGTGCCGGGCGGGTTGGATGCCTCACCCGGATGGTTCCGGCTTCAACTTTCACCCGACGGGGGAGGAGATCTGGCGGCGTCACATGCACACCTGCTCTACACCGCGTTGTGCCGCATCCGCGACGACTGGTCCGGTGACGACGTCGGGGGGTTTGCACAGGGACGAATCGACTCGATGCGACTCGGCTGGCTCGAGGGGAATGACGGCTTCTTCGCTGCTTATCCCCGGCTTGCCAGGAACTATGATCCGGAAGCGACAATACAGGAACTCGCAAGGCTCGGATGCTCGCACGTGTCCGTGAATGTCCTGGCTTCTCCGGCGGCCATTGAGCAGGGGGTCCCGGGAGAGATCTACCCGCGCTTCTATGGCGTCAGTCCGGATCTCGATCAATTCGTGGCATCCGATCTCACACGGGGCCTCTACCCTCCCGAGTACCTCCAGGCGAATCTGGATCTCTTGAAGAAAAACGTCGGCCTTGCTCTTGCCTACGGTCTTACGCCCGGTCTCACTGTCTGCTCGCCGCGCACGATGCCGGAGGCTTTTTTCGCCAGATACCCCTACCTGCGCGGCGCGCGGGTTGATCATCCGTATCGGAGTTACAGGCCGCGGTACACCGCAACGCTCAGCCATCCGGTGGTCCGATGGCACTATGCGCAGCTGATGCGCTCGATGATGAGGGAGGTGCCGCAGCTCGGGTTTCTCGATCTCTGGACGAATGACAGCGGATCGGGATTTGAATATGTGTCCACGCTGTACGCCGGCAGAAATGGGGGGGCGTATCTCATCCGGGAATGGAAATCGGATGAGGCGATTGCCAGGGCCGCGGGCGAGAACGTGTTGCGCTACCTGCGCCTCCTGCGCGATGCCGCGTCAGAGACGAACCCCCGGTTCCGCGTGATGACGTCGCTGAGCTGGTTCGGGTCGGAGAAGGATATCATACTGAACGGCCTCGGCGATCGATTGGACCTCTCTGTCCTGCCCTCCGATACGGCCGACGCACGCCGCTGGCCTGTGATAAGGGCCCTCGAGACCAAAGGGTCTCACCTGCAGGGCACGACCCGCGCTGCTGCAAACTACATCCTGGGAGTTCCCTGTCCGTGGCTGAGTCACGATCGGCTTGCCGCTGCAGTCGCCCCCGGCGTACGCCAACTCACCGTGGCATTCGATCCCCCTTCGCTTGTGCCATGGAGCATCAACAGGGAGATTGTCCGTGGTTTTCAGTCTGGTTCTCTGGGGACTGTGGACCAGATTGTGGAGTCGACAGCGCGCCGGTGGTGCGGAACCGATGAGGGTCCGGTCCTTGCGAAAGCATGGCGGCTTACAGACCAGGCAGTGCGTTCTTTCCCGGACGTTCCGCTGTACGGCACCAGCTGGGCATTTCCCCTGTACCGCCACTGGGTCCGGCCGTTTGTCCCGGACATCTCCGCAATTCCGGAGGCCGAACGGGCATACTATGAAAAGCACATGATCGCGACATTCAACAATCCTACACTGATCGACTTCGGCGCTGACGCGCTCTGGTTGCTGATCGACAAGGAGCAGGCAGGTTTCATTGTCCGGATATGCGACTCGCTCGTATGGAAACCCCTTGACGGGGCCATCGCTTTGCTGGAGGGGTCGCTCAGGAAGGAGGCCGGCTCCGGCGCCGCCAAAGTGATGCAGGACCAGTGCGATCGTCTTCGGGCCCTGCGCTGCTACTTCAGGACGCTGCGCAACATCGCGGGCTGGATCGCCGGCGTTCACGGGTACATGGCGGCCTCTTCGGGCGACGGACAGACGGCCATGCGATCCGCAGTGCGCGCGACGATCGATGACGAGCTGAGAAACACGGAGGATCTGCTCCGGCTGTGGAACAGTTCCCGCACGGAATTCATGCCGGTGGCCGAGTTGGGGGAAAACTCGACCCTTTATGGAAAGAATCTCGGCCTCCTTCTGCAAAAGAAGATGGAACTGATGAAGAAGCACAGGGATGATACCCCCTCTATCGATCCGAATTTCATGTGGCGGATGACGGCGGACTGCCCCGTGCCGCCCGTGGACTATTTGCCATACTGACCGGGTGCATCTGCCCATGACGAGGTGGAATGAAAACCCTCTTCTTCTTCCTTCTTCTCCTGATTGCCGCTGACTCCCTGTACGCGACGTCCGGTGACAGCGCCTTCGTCTCCCGGCAGCGGCGGCTCCTGGAGATATTGAGCAGGGAGCCCCTGAGTCTCCCGGCCCTGGCGGGGAGATTTGCAGCGGGGCGCGATCTCCCCGGCGCCGTGGCGGCGTTCGATTCGATGGGACGGGACAGAAGGTTCGTGGGCGCGTTCCACGGGTATGCGCTGATCGGAGTCTATCTTCGTTTCCGGTCCATTCTCCCTGATTCGCTCCACCGTATGGTGCGGGAGATTTTCCGGTCGAGGGGGCTGTACAGGGGAGACACGGAGAATCACTGGGTCATGTACTATACCGGCATGTACCTCGCGGCCCAGACCTGGCCGCATGAGAGCGGAACGGAATGGTTCAACGGACGGAGCTCGGAAGAGAATTTCCGCGAAGCGGAAGGATGGCTGAATCACTGGATCACGCTTTCCACCACGATCGGTCAGGGAGAATTCGACTCGCCCACATACATGCCGGTCTTCCTGGCCCCCATGCTTCTGCTTTTTGATTTCGCGGCCGATCCGGCCATGAGGACAAAAGCGCAGATGATGTGCGATCTCCTCCTTGCTGACTTTGCCGTGGAGAATCTGCGGGGGTGTTACGGTGGGGGACACAGCCGCGACTACCCGCCCGATATCATCAACCCGCTGATCGCGCAGACGACGCGCGTGTCGTGGCTCTACTTTGGCGAGCCCGCGACTGAAATTTGGGAAAATCCGGAGTACGAGCCGCGTGTCCGCAGCTCCTGGGAGATCGTGTGGGGGGCGCTGAGCGGCTACCATCCGCCTGAGATGATCGTGCACATAGCCACCGACCGGTCGCTCCCCTATGTCCACAGGGAGCGGAAGCGGGTACGCAATGTGATCCGGTTCGGGGACGAGCTCAACCCACCGGTGTACAAATACACGTACATGACGGAGGACTATGTGCTGGGATCGCTCCAGGGGGGGATTCTGCAGCCCTTCCAGCAGCATACATGGGACGTGACCTATGTTTCGACCAGGCCGTACAATACGATATTCACAGTGCACCCTTCCTGGTCGAGCCGGGAACTGGGGATGTTCTTCCCTGAAGAACTGAATGTCCTTGCTGAGGACGTGGACCGGTACAAACTGGTGTACACGAGCCCCGACAAGTGGAATTCCAGCTCTCCGTATGAGCAGACGTTTCAGCACAACAATGTCCTCATCGTCCTCTACAATATTGCTCCCGGCGCGAAACTCCCCCACATCGACGGTTTTTTCCCGAAGACGCTTGAACAAAGAACCGTAGATTCCACGGGCTGGATCTTCTGCCGGGGGGGAAACGCCGCGATCGCGATCTTTCCATTGAAGCCGTATGAGTGGATAGAGGAAGAGAAGAACTGGAGATTGCGGAGCCATCATCTCAGGAACGGCCTGGTTGTCGAGGTCGGCTCGGTTCGAAGCACCGGGGACTACGCGCAGTTCATCCGGACGATGCGGCAGCGCCGGCCGGAGGCAGGCGATTTCGACCGCACGATGACAGTTTCGTACGCTTCGATCGCCGGCGACGTGATGACGTTCACCTATGACGGTCCCCGCATATTGAACGGCACGGCCGTCGATCTCACGAAAACCAGATTCTACGACGGGCCCTTCATGTCGTCCGAGGTCGGGAGCGGGGTCATCGAGCTGCGTTATGGCGGCCGGGTCCGGGTCCTCGATTTCCAGCAGGGAAAGGTCATCGAGCGATGACATATCCGTCCCTCTCCGTGCATCAGGAATGAGGATGCCATGCTGAACGTCAGAGTGTATCTCTGTGTCGCGTTGTTCGTCCTCTCTGCGGAAATTGCAGCGGCACAGCGTGAAACGGTCTACATGGCGATCCTGAGTTCCTTCCGGCCTGCACAGAACCCGGATGCCGGTCCAGCGCTGGGCCTTTTTGTCAGCACTGACAGGGGCTCCACGTGGCAAGGGCGCGGCTGGCGGGAGTATATCCGGACATTCTACTGCGAAGAAGGAAGCGACGGCACCATCTGGTCCGCCTGCGGCAACGGGGTGCTCCGGTCGACCGATAACGGGAGGAGATGGAGAGTGACGACCGGATGGGAGGTGACGGAAGTGCTGAAGGTGAAAGTTGCCGAATCGGACCCCTCGCTTGTTTTTGCCTCAACCGCGTACGGGATCTTCCGAACCACCGACGGGGGAGAAACGTGGGAGAAGAAAACCGGGGGAATGCGCCGTGGATTTTCCGGAGATGTCTGCATTGACCGTGCTGACCCGAGCCGCATTCTGGCCGCCACCGAAGAGGGGGTCTACCTGAGCGAAGACAGAGGGGAACAGTGGACTGAGAGAGGACTGGCCGGCAAGGGAGTTCGTGTCATCGTGCAGGATCCGCACGACGCGAAACGATTCTGGCTGGGAACGGAGGAAGATGGTGTGTACTGCTCTTCAGACGGCGGGAGGCACTGGGAGAGGGAGTCCCGGGGGCTGGACCGCTCCGCTGTCTACACGATCGCCCTGCATCCGCGGAATCACGACTGGATCTACGTCGGGACGTACGGCCGGGGGGTGTTTCAAAGCACCGACGGGGGTGGACACTGGGAAGAGCGGTCCCGGGGGCTGACGGATCGTGAGGTCCATTCTCTGGTCGTTCTCCCTTCCGATCCGCGGGTGGTCCTTGCGGGGACATTGCACCGGGGTCTCTTCCGGAGCACCGACGGCGGCGGAACATGGGTGCATCTCACGCATGACAGCTCTCAGGTCTGGGGATTGTCGGTCCGGTCGACCTTGTCTCGCTGAGAGATGCCTTCGGAATCGACCGAGGGCTGTTCATTCGTATGACATACCTCTCCATCCTCCACGTCGCGGCTTGTAGTTCATTGTGACCTGTCGTATCTTCCTGCGGCGGCACGTGCGAAAGGGGATCAAGTCGTTGAGGGCAGGAATCATCCTGCAGGACATCCTACTCCTTCTCTTTCGGAGAACCATTGGAATTTGCTCCCGTTGTTTACGAACATGCCGCGAAGTTCATCGGCAGGAGCCCCTGGGAAGTCTCCAGGAGTGCCGACCTTCTCGTTGAGGCTCATGCGGCTGCCTATGCTGTGTACCGGCACGCACCCGTTGTAGCTGGTATCGATGTTTACAATGTTGAGGCCGAAGCGTACGGAGCGGTGGTGGCGGCTTCCCGGGGAAATGAAGTTCCTTCGATTACGGGACGTTTGTGCCAGGGCGCGGCAGATCTCTGCAGGCTTGTGTGGCCTGACGCAGCAGGCAGCGGTCGATTTCCGATGATCATGGAAGCGGCGGCGCGTTTGAGTGGAGAATGCCCGGGAGCGGAAGTGCGCATTCCTCTGAGCGGCCCTTTTTCAATCGCCTGTGCGCTGGTAGGTTTTCAGGGGATTCTGACCGAAGTGCTGACCAACCCGGAAACGGTCGCTGCGGCGTTACGACATCTTGCGGCGGGGCAGGTTGAGGTGTGTCGCACGTTCGCCTCCAGAGGATTTCGCGTCATGTTCTTCGACTCTGCAGCCTCTCCACCCATCATTTCCCCGGACTCTTTCAAAAGCGTGGTTTTCACTGCACTTCGCGAAATGATCGCCGGCGTCCGAAGTCTCACGAATGAATCGCCCCCGTTGATCCTCGGTGGTGACACCACGGGCATTTTGGAAGATCTCTTGAGGACGGGAACAGAGTATGTGATCTGTCCCGCCGAAACGGATCGTGAGGCGTTCATGGAGGTCATGAAGAGGTACCCGCTGGTTACGGTGCGAATGAATACTCCTGCGATATTGTTCGCCTCGGATGATCGGGAACCTCTTCGGGCGGAGCTCGAGTATCTGGCGAAACTTGCCGGGGGGCGGCCTGCGACCGTCCTCGGAAGCGGCGTTCTTCCTTATGATGCGGATCCGTCGATGGTCAGGTACGCACAGGAGTTTGCTGCGACTCTGCGAGGCGTGTGACGGCCGTCCTGATTTGCTGAAAGGCAAGTGAATGAGTATCTCCGGTCTCACGCTCATCGGTGAATCGATCAACGACTCCGTCCCATCGACTCACGCGTACTTCGAAGAGAACAATCTCGATGCCGTCGTTGATCTGGCCAGACAGCAAGCGACCAACGGCGCAGCGTACATTGATGTAAACGTCGGACCCCGTTCTCCGGGCTTCATGGTGGCCGTTCTTCGGAAGATACAGGAGCATATTCCACTTCCCCTGTCAATCGATACCCCCGACCCGGCGATTGCCGCCGCGGCGTTGGAAGCATATGATGCCGGGCGTGCTGGAAATCGGATGCCGATTCTGAATTCAATCTCTGAAGCACGACTGGAAATGTTCGACATGTACCCAGGGCACCCGTTCATCCCCGTTCTGCTTGTCACCGAGGGAATGAATGACTTCGGTGAAATGATGCTCAACACAACGGCCGACCAGGTTCTTGCGACCGCGAAGTCCATGGTGCACACTGCGCGAAAACGGATACCGCGCATGACCAACGACCGGGTCATTCTTGACCCCGGTATAATGCCTATCGGAAGTGATTCCAAAGGAGATTTCCGACGGCTTATTGATGCGATGGGGCTTATACATCAGGACAAGGATCTCGCCGGTGTGAATATGTCGGTGGGATTGAGTAACTTTACTGCAATGTTGCCCGCAAAAAGGGGAGACGGTTCGCCGGTGAAAGGCCCGCTGGAGAGTGCATTTCTGACGATGGCAATGCCGATGGGATTGAATACCATCATCGGTTCCACGAAGCGACGATACTCACTCCTGACGGATGAAGATCCCGCACTGCAGTGTTTGAGGGATGTATTGAAACTGGCGGGCGTTGAGGCCGTCATGAGAGTGATGCTGTATCTCTCTTGA
>PMDK01000172.1 GCA_003154425.1 Ignavibacteriota bacterium | reverse complement strand
TTGATCGATTTTGGTTTGACCTGGGCATGGTATCCTCTTTCGAGCTCGGCACTTCGTGAGATTACCATCTGGGAGATTCGAGGGAACTCGGTGAGCTCTCTCACAAACAGAGGGGAGAGCAATTTCTTCAACCGGGGTGCATTGGGTGTGAGGAATACCAGGCCGGTTCCGGGGAGCATCCTGTTCATCCATGCCTGGAACGCCCGGTTGAACGTGGCACCAGGCGCATAACACTCCCTCAGGGCTGCGATCAAGGGAGGTGTGTACTCGGTCCTTGTCAGCAGCGATTCCAGCCTGTCTATCGTTCCGCGGACAGTTTCGTCGAACACCATTTCCCCTACAGCCCCCACATTCTTCTCGGGCATGATTCCGCCGGGGAGGTACTCGATACGGACCGGCACGTTTTCCTGGTCGAGGACCGAGACATGATTCATCTCCTGAAAGTCATGGTCCTCTCCTTCGATCCAGAAGACCGGGACGAAGTTCTTCCCGGGAAACTTCAGCGTCAGTTTCTGGGCCAGGGCTATCGCCGTGATTGCCTTGTACAACGTGTAGAGCGGGCCGCCGAAAAGTCCGACCTGCTGCCCGGTGACGACTGCGTATGTTCCCCCTTTTCCGAGCAGCCGTATGTTTTCCCCGGTCTTCGGGGATTCACCCCCCGTGGAATTCTGCTCGGCAAGGACCTCCTGGAGAGTGCGCCTGTCGATCTTCGCCGCATCGATCCCTTTGATGACTGATTCAAACGAAGCGTTCTCCCGGAAGTTCGTCGGAAAGAACTGTCGCACCTTTTCGTAGTCGTACACGTAATCGAAAAAAAGGTCGGAGAATCCGCCCGCGGCCGGGGGGAGAGTTCTGTAGTCGATCCAATCCATGAGTGCGGATACCAGGGGTTGTCGGGTCTGTCGTGAAACCGGGTTCAAATATACCTGAATCATTCAGGAGAAGCAAACGGCGTTGAATTTCCTTACACTTATCGGCATTTGAGAGAGACTACATGAAGATGTCCGCATTAGTTGTTGACTTTTCGATTCGATTTGTGTACATTTTTGCATCAGTTCATTGGAATACGTTTGCGCGGCCCCACAATCACAAACATTTGACTCTGTTGGTCTTCGATGTTGCATTGTGTACCGTTCTTCAACCTGCATCCTCCTGCCGCGAACGACGTCCTCAAAGACAGCGACTCCCCTTTTTCTTTCTCCATCCTGAAACCACCGATTGACTTCGCATCGCCGACGGCATGTCCTTTTGCACACACGTTGAGGCTTGACAATGGCCGATGAACTGAACACAAACATCCAGCCCCCGGCCGGGCTTCCTCCGGCTCCCGGCGTGCAATCCCCTGCGCCGAGGCCTCCCCAACCGGAGGTGAGGAAACCCAGACAGGACAAGCCGCCGGAAAATGACAGGGGGATCTGGCGGATGAACCGCAAGAGCTTCCTGAACGTCGCCGGATGGTTTGCCTTTTTCTCGTTCATCGGGACGGCCACGATCGGCGCGCTCCGCCTGATGGTCCCGCGCGTCCTGTACGAGGCTCCCTCCGCGTTCAAGGCCGGATTCCCCGACGATTTCGTCGCGGGGGAGGTGAACGAGAAGTACAAGGATGATTTCAGAGTCTGGATCGTCAGGGAAACCGACGGGTTTTACGCCCTTTCGGCGATCTGCACGCACCTGGGTTGCACCCCCCGCTGGCTCCCGTCAGAAAACAAGTTCAAATGTCCCTGCCATGGGAGCGGGTATCACAAAGACGGGATCAATTTCGAGGGTCCCACGCCCCGCCCGCTCGAGCGCCTGAAGATCACGCTGGACGACGACGGCCAGATCCTCGTGGACCGGAACATCAAGTTCCTGTACGAAAAAGGGGAGTGGTCGAAACCAGGGGCATTCCTGAAATACAACGGATAGACAGAAGGGGACCGGCGTCATGCTCGGCATACTCGACACGCTGCGCGAAAAGGTGCAGAAAACGGAGGTGTACAAGTCCGTCTTCCGCCACAATTACCAGGATACGCAGCGGAACAGGGCGCTGCAGATCGTCGACAACGTATTCCTCCACCTTCACCCTGTCCGCATCTCGCGCCATGCGACAAACATCGGGTTCACCTGGGGGATGGGCGGGATCACTTTCCTTCTTTTTATTGTTCTGACAGTTACAGGCGTCATACTGATGTTCTATTACCGGCCGGCGGCGGAGTATGCCTACGACGACATGAAATACCTCATGAACGACGTCGCCTTCGGTCCGCTGATGAGGAACATGCACCGGTGGGCCGCGCATGCGATGGTGATCACCGTGATGCTTCACATGTTCCGCGTGTTCCTCACCGGATCGTACAAAGCGCCGCGCCAGTTCAACTGGGTGGTAGGGGTCCTGCTCCTTACGCTGACCCTTTTCCTGAGTTTCACCGGCTATCTGCTCCCCTGGGATCAGCTGGCAATCTGGGCCGTGACCGTGGGGACAAACATGGCGAGGGCGACCCCGCTTCTGGGGAGCGAGGGACCGTTCGGTCCCGAGCTCGGGATGAAGATCAACAACGATGTCCGGTTTGTCCTGCTGGGAGGGACGCAGGTCGGGCCTCCCACGCTGCTCAGGTTCTACGTGCTTCATTGCATATTTCTCCCCCTTGTCGGCTCGACGCTCATGATCGTCCATTTCTGGCGTATCAGGAAAGACGGCGGCATCTCGGGGCCTGATCCGGACGCGAAGAAGAATTGATGCCACGAGAGATCAACAGAAAGACGCACCGACGATGCACAATCTGATTTCAATACTCTCCAAACCCGACAACGTGCCGATCGTGCTCATGCTGGTCCTGACGATATTCTATACATGGCACTCGTTGTCGCGGGCGTCGAAGAACGACGCTCAGGGTTCGCCCGACGAAGCGAAGCTCTCAGACAAGGTCCAGGTCTGGCCGTATCTGGTCAAAGTGGAGTTCCTTGCGGCGCTTCTCGTCATGGCCATACTCACCGTCTGGTCGATCACGCTGAACGCCCCCCTCGAGGCACCGGCGAATCCGTCGCTCACTCCCAATCCTTCGAAGGCCCCCTGGTATTTTCTCGGGCTTCAGGAAATCCTTGTGTATTTCGATCCCTGGATCGCCGGGGTCACCATTCCCACGCTCATCATACTGGGGCTCTGCGCGATCCCCTACATCGACATCAACCCGAAGGGGAACGGCTATTACACGTTTCGTGAGCGCCGGTTCGCCATTCTCACCTTCTGCTTCGGCTTTCTTGTCCTCTGGGTTTCGCTCATCGTTCTGGGGACGTTTTTCCGGGGTCCCGGATGGAACCTCTTTATGCCGTGGGAGGAATGGGACACCCACCGGGTTGTCGCGCTGACAAATGTGGACTGGTCGGAGCTGTTCGGGGTGTCGACGCGAAGGATCGATGATTCACTGAACCCCGCCGCGATGGCTATCGGCGCGGCGACGATACTTGCCTGGTTCAGCCTCGGGTTCATATTCTATTTCTGGAAGCGGAAGACCGACATCATTCGAAAGCTGGGGCCCCTTCGCTACTCGATCGTTGCGGCCCTGTTTCTGATAATGACGGCCCTCCCGGTAAAGATCATACTCCGGCTGACGCTGAACATCAAGTACATTCTCGTCACCCCCTGGTTTAATGTCTGACGTGTAACGCAAGGAGAGAGGCGTGTTCACTAAGCGTGCACCGCGCCCCGTTGAGGAGCGCAACTACAGCGTCTATTATATCGTGTTCACGGGATTACTTTTCCTGGGGACGATGTGGGCCGTCGTCGACGAAGTGGTCACCCGCCGGCCGTGGAAAGACGTCCAGAGGGACTACCAGGTCCTGGCGGCCAGGAAAATGAAGGAGCAATACGACCAGGCGGTGACGGAGTTCGATTCCTCCTCGTACCTGGATCTGAGCGCAAAGCTTGCCGCGGCGCACGACTCGATGTCGTCCACAGTGTACACCGGGGCCCTCGCCGGGTATAACGGCGTGCTGGAATCGCTGGTCAGGGAGAACCGCCGCTACCAGTTCGCCAAGAGCCGCGGGGACGAAGCGTACTATTTCTACAAGAAGTCGCTCCATGAAGGGGAGCAGAATTCAAAGGCGAGGGACCTCCTGGCGAGAGACGAGAAGGAGATGGCGGCCCACCAGGCGGTCATAACCGCCCTCGAGGGAGAGAGGGACTCGATTCTCTCCGTCCTGAACAGGTACAGGCTGGAGGTCAGAAAGAACCAGAACGCGCTGGCCGAGCTCAGGAAAAAGATCGACAGGTGGGATGGTAAGGTAAAGAAGGCCGAAGAGGCCCCCGTCGAGATCAAACAGGTCATGCTCCTCGATTACGACAAGAATCCGTTCAACGATCCAAAGGCGCGCATCGACCGTTGCCAGACATGCCACCTGGGCTGGAACGAAGATGTGATGGATGATGCCCCCCAGCCGTTCAGGAAGCATCCTCTCCCGGCCCTCCTGGCGCTTCACAAACCCGACGTCGTGGGGTGCACGACCTGTCACAGGGGGCAGGGGCCTGCGCTCACCGCCTCGACCGCGCACGGGGAGGGGGACCCCTACTGGGAAAACCCGCTCCTGAAAGGGATCGATGTCTGGGCGTCATGCACCACATGCCATGAAAGTCAGAGCCATCTGGACGGCGCACCGGTCTATTCCTCGGCGCGGCGCATTGTCATCGAATCCGGATGCTTCGGCTGCCACGAGATCAAGGGTTACACGGACATGCAGCGGATCGGGCCCGAGCTCGGGAGAATAGCTCACAAGACGGACCCCCAGTGGATATTCCGCTGGGTACGCAACCCGAAAGACTATAACCCGCACACCCGGATGCCGAACTTCCGGTTCACGGACGACCAGGCGGAGGCAATCACCGCCTACCTGGTCGATGTCTCTTCCCGCGCTCCCTTCACGATGGCACAGGGCGCCTACGCCGGCGGGAGCGCTGCGAAGGGGAAGGAACTTGTGGAATCCGTCGGGTGTCTGGCATGCCATTCCATCGGCGATCAGACGAAAGTCCGCGAGCTGCGCGGCAGCAGCTACGATATGGCTCCGGAGCTGACACGCGTCGGGAGCAAGGTGACGCCGGACTGGCTTTATGACTGGGTGCGCAACCCCCGGCATTACAATCCGACGACGAAGATGCCGAACCTCAGACTGACGGACGGGGAGGCACGGGACGTGACCGCGTTTCTCTCGACGCTGAAAGACGGGCGGGTGCCGGACGAGAAGAGCCTTGACCTGGGGACGGCCGCGACGATAAAGAGGGGAGAGGGTCTCATACGGGAATACGGATGCACCGGATGCCACCTGATCCCCGGGATGGAAAAGGAGAGCCGCGTGTCGGTCTCCCTCTCCAACTTCGGCCGCAAGCGGGTCGAGGAGATGGACTTCGGGGACACCAGGGTCCCCCATTCGTGGCACGACTGGGTTTTCAACAAGCTGAAGAATTCGCGTGCCTTTCAGACGGACCGGATCGTCCAGAAGATGCCGGTGTTTTCGTTCACTGACGACGAGATCGCGCGAGTGAGACTCTTCCTCCTCTCGCAGACGAAAGACCAGCCTGACAGGAGGTACATCCAGGCCTTCGATGGGAAGCAGCAGCAGATCGAAGCGGGGCGGAAGATCGCGTACCAGTANNACTGCCAGCAGTGCCACCAGCTCGAAAACGAAGGACGGTTCATTTCCGCCATCATCGACGATCCTGCCTTCCTTCCCCCCATCATCACCGGGGAGGGGAAGAAAGTTCAGGAACCGTGGCTGCATGATTTCCTGAAGAACCCCTCCGTCGCCGGATCGCCGAACACGATACGTCCCTGGCTGAAGACGAGGATGCCGACATTCTCGCTGACCGACGAGGAGATCTCCGCGCTCGCGAAGTACTTTCTCGGGCTGAGCAACCAGGAGCTCGAGCTGAGGGACTACCGCGCGTTCCGGCCCGACCCTGTCCTCCTCCCGGTCGGTAAGTCGATATTCACGGACTTCCAGTGCATCAAGTGCCACCCGTCAGGGAACGCTGCGCCCAGGCCCGGCGAGGCGACGACCTCGGACCTCGCGCCGAACCTGACGAAGGCCCGGGACAGGCTGAAGCCGGAGTGGATCGTGGAATGGCTTGCGGACCCGAACAAGCTGCAGGAGGGGACGAGGATGCCCACGTTCTTCCCCGACGGCCAGTCCCCGCTCCCCGACGTCCTCGGGGGAGATGCGCGAAAGCAGATGACCGCGATACGCGACTATCTGGTGAGCATCGGACAGCCGGCACGGGCTCAGGCGCCGGCGCGCTGAGTGTGAACCATCAAACAACTCATACTTATCAATGGAGGGAGCACAATGAAGTTAGGATCCGTTGCGGTAGCGGCACTGTTGATCGCCGGTGCGGGACTCGCCGCGGCCGGTGACGTGACAGGGAAGGTGTCATTTGCCGGAAACGCGCCGAAGCCGGCGCGCATCATGATGAACGCGGACCCGGTCTGCGTGAAGCAGCACAAGACCCCGGTCGTCGGCGAAGAGGTGGTCGTCAACACGAACGGGACGCTGAAAAACGTGCTCGTCTATGTGAAGGAAGGACTGGGGAGCAGAAAATTCGATCCGCCGTCGGCCAAACTGGAGTTCGATCAGCAAGGGTGCCGGTATAACCCGCACGTCCTCGGCATACAGGTCGGCCAGGAGCTGGAAATAGTGAACGGTGACCCGACGCTCCACAACGTCCATTCCCTCTCGAAGGAGAACGCGCAGTTCAACGTCGCCCAGCCGAAGCAGGGGATGAGGCTGACGAAGAAATTCGACAAGCCCGAGGTGTTCAAGGTGAAGTGCGAGGTGCACACCTGGATGGGCGCCTACATCGGCGTNNACACGATCGAGGCGTGGCACGAGAAATACGGCACGCAGACGTTGAAGGTGAAGGTCGCGGCGAGCGGTGCGGCTACGGCGGATTTCAAGTACGAAGGGAAATGATCGTGTCTCCAGGGCACATAAGCGAAAGGGACAACACCAGTGAGTGAAGCCGCACCCGGCGTCCATGCAGGGGTCCACACGGAGGGCCACGCCTCCCGGGGATTCTGGCGCACATACGTCTTCTCGC